>NZ_SOHD01000008.1:0-402212 GCF_004403235.1 Cryobacterium sp. Hh38
GTCCTCGGGCAGCGCCGCCGCCGCAGTCATCGCGCCGACCGCATCGGGCGCGCCCGCAGGGGCGGCCGGAGCGCAGGCACCGAACGCTGCCGCCGCTGCGGCAGCCACGTTCCTGACAGCCGTAGCAAACGAAGCCGGTCGCGGCCCGAAGCTCGGCGCCGTGCGCATCGTCACAACGGATGCCGCGGCTCCGTCCCCGACGCCCGGCCTCGCCGCGCCGACCGTACCCGCGGCCAGCCTGACGCCGGTCGCGGCACCCGCGCCCGTCGCATCCGCTGTGCCGGTGCCTTTGGCCGCGCAGATCGCCAAGCCACTGTTCTCGCTGGCCAATGTGGCACCCGGCCAGCACACGCTGACCATCACCGTGAACCCTGACAACCTCGGCCCGGTCACCGTGCGTGCTCACGTATCGCCCGAAAATATTCGGGTGGAGCTGTTCGCTCCCACCGATCTGGCCCGCGAAGCACTGCGCGCCATCATGCCCGACCTGCGCCGCGACCTGGCCGGCGGGGGACTGAGTGCGCAACTCGATCTCTCGTCGCAGAACCAGGCGGGGGATCTGGCCGGAGATTCGCCGGGCACCAAGCAGCCCCGGCCCGAGCAATCGCCCAGAAACCTGCTGGCGCGCGAGCCCGACATTCCTAACGGCGAGCAACCGCTTCTCCCCTTCACATTCGGATCCGCGTCGACCATCGACGTAATGGCTTAGAAAGAGAGACCAACCATGCCAGTAGACGCAGTAGCAGCCACAACCGCCGGGTTGTATTCCGGCGCGAGCACCCGTACTCCGAGCCAGTCGATGGACTCGGAGGTGTTCATGAATCTGCTGGTCACCCAGCTGCAGAACCAGGACCCCTCCTCGCCGATGGACACCAACCAGATGATCGCCCAGACCACCCAGCTGGCGATGATGGAGAAAATCACCGAGATGGCCACGGCCAGCCAGGAGAGCTTCTCGCTGCAGATGCGCTCATCCGCCGCCGCGCTCGTCGGCCAAACCGTCACCTACACGATGTATGACGGCACCGAGGCTACCGGAATCGCTTCCTCTGTCTCGTTCAAGGACGCGGTTCCGCAGGTCACGATCGGCGGCAAGTCGATCGCCCTTGACGCTGTCTCCGGGGTCACCAGGGCCGCTTCCTCCTCCTAACTTCGCTCCACCCCCACTTTTTTATCCTCGTTCGCTTTCTTGAAAGGCACATTCTCATGCTTCGTTCTCTCTACTCCGGCATCTCTGGTCTTCGTTCGCACCAGGCCATGCTCGACGTGACCGGCAACAACATCGCCAACGTCAACACCACCGGTTTCAAGGCCTCGGCCGCTCAGTTTCAGGACACGCTCTCGCAGCTGACTTCCGGCGCCGGCGCTCCGCAGGGCGAGGTCGGTGGCACCAACCCGGCCCAGATCGGGCTCGGCGTGCAGGTTGCGGGCATCTCCACGAACTTCTCCCAGGGTTCCTCGCAGGCCACCGGCAAGTCCACCGACCTGCTGATCTCCGGCGACGGACTGTTCATCACCAAGATGGGCGGCGAAACCCTCTACACACGCGCCGGCTCGTTCGACTTCGACTCCGCCGGCCGCCTGGTCACGCCCGACGGTTCCATCGTGCAGGGCTGGGGCGCGAACAACGGCGTTGTCGCCGACGGCGGCCCGACGAGCAATATCACGCTGCCGGTCGGTGCGATCATCGGGGCGACCCCTACGACCACTGCGGCATTCGGCGGTAACCTGCCGTCCGATGCTGAAGACGGCACGGTCCTGACGCGCGACTTCACGGTCTACGACGAGCTTGGTGCTACTAGCACCGTGACGCTTACGTTCACGCGTTCACTCGGGGCCGCATCTGATCCGACGGACGGCTGGAAAGTTTCTGATGGAGCCGACTACTCGGCAACCCTAACGTCGTCCACCACCGAAGCTGGCACGTTTGACGTCACGGGGGGCACCATGAAGATCGGCGACGTCGCCATCGACTTGGGCAACATCGAGGGCTACGCCGGCATCACCAGCGTTGCCGGTGCTGCGGACGACGGCAACGCCGCCGGAACGCTCAACTCCTACACGCTGAGTGCCGACGGAACACTGGTCGGGCTGTTCAGCAACGGTGAGCAGCTCGCCATCGGTCGTATCGCCCTCGCCAACTTCGTCAACCCGGGCGGACTGGAGAAGGCCGGCGGCTCGGCCTACCGCGCCACGTTCAACTCGGGAGACCCGACCATCGGTACCGCAGGCACCGTTGGACTCGGCTCGCTCTCGAGCGGCGCCCTCGAAATGTCGAACGTCGACCTGTCGCAGGAGTTCACCAACCTCATCGTCGCGCAGCGTGGCTTCCAGGCCAACGCCCGCATCATCACCACCTCCGACGAGGTCCTGCAGGAGCTCACCAACCTGAAGCGATAACCCCGCCTCCGGCGGCCCAAAAGGGGCACCGTCCCAATTCTGACGGGTGCCCCTCCCTTTTCCCCTGCCCTCAGTCTCAGTGGACAAGATTGTGGGGTCCTGGCCCGCTCGCACCCCACAATCTTGTCCACTCAACTGTGGGCCCTGGGACCTGGGGCTGCCCAGGCTGTCGCCGTCGCGTACTCAGTGGACAACTTCGGGCGGTTCCGGACCGCGCGCACCCCACAAAGTTGTCCACTCAGCCCAAGCCTGTGCATAACCTCAACGGGCGAGCACGGGATGCGTCATCCTCTTGTCGTGACCGAACGCCGCAACCTCCCGCCGCACCTGCAAACCCACCCCTTTTCCGTGGCTCGCGGCATGGAAAACGGGCTCTCCACCGGGCGCATGCGCGCCAGCGACCTGGCCCGCCCATTCTGGGGCGTGCGCACACCGGCATCCGTTTCGCTGATCGTGCGCACCCGGTGCTCCGCCCTCGCCACACGTATGCCGGTGGGCAGCTTCTTCAGTCACGACACGGCAGCCCTGCTGCTGGGTGCACCGCTCCCGGTCCATCGCTCCGGCGTTTCCACCTCCCTGCACGTGGGTGTTCCGCTGCCCGGCCGCGCCGTGCGGCTGAACGGCGTCACCGGACACTCCTTGGCAGTGCACGACACCGACCTGATCGACTGGTTCGGCCTCAGCATCACGAGCCCGGCACGCACTTGGTGCGATCTCGCTGACACCCTGAACCTGCGCCAGCTGGTCGCGGTGGGCGACTTTCTGATCCACTGGGAATCGCCCCTGGCCACCTTCGACGAACTCGCCCGCGCCGTCGACGGCCATCGGCGCGGAAAGCTGCTCCTGCACAAGGCTCTCCTGCTGCTGAGCGACCGCGCCGAATCCTCGCCGGAGTCTGAGCTGCGGGTCGTCGTGGTGACGAACGGTCTGCCGCGCCCACTGGTCAACGAGAACGTCTTCTCCGCCTCCGGACGGTTCCTGGCGCGCGCGGACCTGTACTTCAAGGACTACGGCGAGCTCCTCGAGTATGAGGGCGACCAACATCGAACCGACCAGCTGCAGTGGCGCCGAGATCTCACCCGCACCGCCGACCTGGAGTCCGAGGGGTTTCACGTGACGCGAGTCAATGCCGAGGACCTGCGACACGAGGCTGCGCTCGTGGCGCGGATCGCCCGCAACCTGCACCGTCGCGGGTGGCTCGGGTCTCCCCGAGCCGTTCAGTAGACGACTTCGGTGGGTGATCGGGGGCGCGCACCCACCGAAGATGTCCGCTGAACGGATGCTGCGGGACACGGCACCTAAGCAATCTAACGCCAGCAGCGCAATGACCGACAGTAGCCGTTGACACCTCGTCTGGGGGGTGTCAAAAACCAGGGAAGAGCTCATGATCGTACTCACGCGGCTGAATGAGAGCCACTTTGCGATCAATCCCGACCTGATCGAACGCATCCACGCCAACCCGGATACGACGCTCGTCATGGTTGATGGTGCCAACTTCATCGTGACCGAATCCATGGACGAAGTCATCGAAAAGATCGCGAGCTATCGGGCTCACGTCATTGCCCTCGCCTATGACCCGACGGCCAGTGACCTGCCGCGGGGCCCACGGGCCATCTAGTGGATCCTGCAACACTGATCGGTATCGCGCTGGCCTTCGGCTCGCTCGTTGCCATGATCACCCTCGAGCACGCGTCGGTGATGTCCATTCTTCTTCCCGCCCCGATGATCCTTGTCTTTGGAGCGACCATCGCCGTCGGTATCGCTGGCGGAACGGTGCGAGACAGCATCACCGCATTCAAGGCGCTCCCCGGAGCGTTTCGAGGCAAGACCATACCGCCGGTGCAGGTTATCGACCAGGTGGTCGGCATCGCCGAGACCGCCCGCAAATCGGGTCTGCTAGCCCTCGAGCAGGAAGCCGACAACGTGTCGGACCCGTTTTTGCGTGGCGCCCTGCAGAGCATTGCCGATGGCACCGACGGTGACGAGCTGCGCATGCAGCTCGAAGACGAAATCGCCACCAAGGCTAGATCTGGGCGAAGCGCCTCGAAGTTCTTTACGAGCCTCGGCGGCTACGCCCCGACCGTCGGCATCGTCGGTACCGTCGTGTCGCTGACTCACGTGCTGGAGAACCTGTCCACCCCCGAGACCCTCGGACCAATGATCGCCACCGCGTTCGTCGCCACCCTGTGGGGCTTGCTCTCGGCCAACTTCCTCTGGCTTCCCATTGGCGCGCGGTTGCGCCGCCTGTCGGACATCGAAATCGACCGCCTCACGCTCCTGATGGAGGGAGTTCTCGCCGTGCAAGCCGGCAGTCAGCCGCGTCTGCTCGGCGAACGCCTGCGTGCCATGGTTCCGCTCGAAGACCTGCCCAAGGGTGAGGCGAAGGCGAAAGCTGCTGGAGCGGCGGGCGAGGTGCCCGCCGGCAAAATCAAAACGAAGTCCAAGGGCAAGAAGTCCGCGGCTGAAGACAACGCCGAAGCAGCATGAGCGCGCGCGGACGTAGACGCAAGAGCCACGACGACGAGCCCGAGTTCCACGACGAGCGGTGGATGGCCTCGTACATGGACATGGTCACCGTACTGATGTGTATGTTCATCGTGCTGTTTGCCATGTCAACGGTCGACCAGGGCAAGTTTGAAAAGCTCGCCAATTCGCTCGCCACCGGTTTCGGCGCCGTCGAGGTCGGCAGCATCGACACCGCTGAAGGCGTCGTCGTCCCCGCCGAAATGATCGACGACGTGGCCGAGGGGTTCATCGACAAGACCCTCACCGATGCCCAACAGGCCGTGGCTGAGGTTGCCTCATTGAAAGCGACCGAAGAAAGCATCAATGCCAACCTGTCGGCCGCCGGTATGGCTGAGCGGGTGGAATTCTTTATCGACGAGCGTGGGCTGACCATGGGGCTGGTCGGAACAGACTCCTTCTTCGCCCCGGACAGCACCGCGCTTAGCGCCGTTGCCGTGGCCGTGCTGGATGCTGCCGCACCGGCCATCGTCCACTCCGCACTACAGATATCCGTCGAAGGCCATGCCGACAAGCACGGACAGTCGGCGACCTTCGCCACCGACTGGGAGCTCTCCTCCGGGCGGGCAACCCAGGTGCTTCGGCGTCTGGTAGAGCAGGGTGGCGTCGATCCCGCCCTTATCGGCGCCGTCGGCTACGGGTCGGCCCGGCCGGTGTCCCAGGGAAGCAGTCTCTCGGAGATGGCCCAGAACCGTCGCGTCGATATTGTGCTGCTCTCCACCCTGCCCGATAGCGTGCGAGATCTGATTCCCGCGGCCGTCGATGGCACGTTGTCGCAGGACACCAGCGAAACCTCGACGGATGCCGGCGAAACGGAAGACAACGCTCCCGCCACATCAGGGCATTAGGCAGCATAAACGACCTTTCCTCAACTTCTAACATTTCAACGCCCATGACCGATAGTGCAAACGTGACGGTCCAGGAACAGATTCAAACAGGTGCGCCCATTAAGGCGGTGAAGTCGGTGGAGTTGTATGACTTCCGCCGGCCGACGACATTGGCGCGCGATCATGCCCGCGTCCTTGAACTCGCCTTCGAGACATTTGCCCGCCAGTGGGGCACTCAGATCACCGCGCGGGTTCGTGCGCTCTGCACGATCACCTGTGATCAGGTGCTGATGCAGACCTACGACGAATATGCCGGATCGCTTCCGCCCAAGACGGCCATGGTGCTCTGCACGATCTCCGCTCTGGAGGCCAAGTCGGTCATACAGCTGCCGACGGTGACCGGACTGACCTGGGTGAACCACATGCTCGGCGGCAACGGTTCTCAGGTGATTCCGGCCGGGCGCAACTTCACCCCGATCGAACTCGCACTCATGCGCCAGATGATGACCGAGGCGCTCGAAGATCTGCGCTACTCGTTCGGCCCGCTGCTGGTCAATGACTTCACCGTCGATGGCATCCAGTACAACTCGCAGTTCGCTCAGGCTGCGGCCCCGGCTGACCTGATGATCGTCGCGACCTTTTCGATTCGCATCGAACGCAACACGACGACCGCGACACTGGCCATCCCCGCCGCGGCACTCATGCCGCAGCTTGGAGAGGCCAACCCCATGCGCATCACCACGAACTCGGCCGAATACCTGCAGGCACAGCTCGCTGCCGTTCCGGTCGATGTTGCACTGCGGCTGACCCCGGCCCGAGTGTTGCCCAGCAGAATTCTCTCCCTCATGGTCGGCGACGTGCTCCCCATCCCGCACCCCAAGCATCGCCCGCTTGATCTCGCCGTCGGAGACCAGGCCCTGGCCCGGGCTGCCGTCGGAGCCAACGGCTCCCGCCTCGCCTGCATCGTCATCGACACCGAAGAAAGCACCCCATGATCTCCAACCAGTCAGTCTCCGAAGCCGCCGTCGACGCACTCCTGCGCGTTCTTCCCACGGCCGTGCCCCTGCACGCCACCGCGCACAGTGGCAGCGCAGCACTGACCGCCCGGTTCGGCTCCAGCGTGGTTGCTTCCTTCGTCGGGTCCAGCTCCGCCGATTTGGCCGTCGTGCTCATGGATGCGTCCTCGCTCGACGCCGCGTCCGGCGCAGCCCCGTCACTCGTCTCCAGCCAGGACGTGCTGCGGCCCGCTCTGGAAAATGCGGCGAGCGTGCTCGGCATCGGTGTGCTCGGCGATTCCCGCGTCGAAGACGCCTCTACCCTCTTTCTCGCCGACGACACCCAGGTGTTCGAGCTCAGCGCCGGCGGCGTCGTGACCGGCTGGTTCGCGATTCGTCTGCGCTCCAACGGCACCATCAGCGGGGGATCGGCCACGATCAATAAGGCCGTTCTCGGCAACCTCGGTCGCATTAACAACGTCGAAATGACCCTGACCGTGGAGATCGGCCGCACTCGCATGGCCGTTCGCGACGTGCTCTCGCTCGAACCCGGCGCCGTCATCGAACTCGACCGTTCCGCCGGCGCCCCCGCCGATATTCTGCTCAATGGCCGTCTCATCGCCCACGGCGAAATCGTCGTTGTCGACCAGGACTACGCCGTACGCATCACCCAGATTCTCGACGTCGTCGAAGGCCTCTAGTACATGGATACCCTCATCGTCGCCCTGCGGGTCGTCCTCTCGCTCGGCGTGGTGTTCGGGTTGCTCTGGTACCTGCAGCGCCGCCTGGTCCAGGGTGGTCGGGCCAAGCTCTCAGCAAACCTCGTCACAGTGGTCGGCCGCGCCAACGTCGGCCAGAAGGCATCCGTTGTCGTCGTCGACGTTGACGGCCAGCGACTCATTCTCGGCGTCACCGAGCACGCCGTCAGCGTGCTGCACGGCAGCCCGGCCTCCATCGACGATACCGGTGAAGCGGATGCCGTCGCCACACTCACCGACACCACCACCGTCCCAGCCCAGTCATCAGCCCAAGCCTCCGCCGCCATTTTTGCCCGATCCCTCGACTCGGCCGCGTCGGACGACACCCTCGCGCCGACCCTCGCATTCCGCCCGCGCCGCAAGGGCACGCCGGCACCGAAAACCACACCGCCCTCCCGCCTGGCCGGCTCGATCCTGTCCCCGGCCACCTGGACCCAGACCGCCGCCGCCCTTCGGAACGGCCGGTGAGCACCGTACTCCCGCGGTCGACCAACCCTGGCAACGTCGCGCGCGTCGGCATCCTGATTCTCTTCGTGATCGTGCTCACGGCCGTCTTCCTCTGGCTGGGCGCTCACGCCTCCCACGCCGTGACGGTCGACCCGACCGATCCGACCGAGCCCACCGACCCGACCAACCCCAACGACAGCGGCGGTGGCGGTGGCGGCCTGAGCGTCGACATCAACGGTCCCAACGGCGCGCCGTCCTCGGCCATCGTCACGCTGCTCGGAATCACGTTGCTCTCGGTGGCCCCGGCGTTGCTGCTCATGATGACGAGTTTCACCAAGATATTCGTCGTGCTCGCGATGACCCGCAACGCGCTGGCCCTGCCGTCGATTCCGCCGAACCAGGTGCTCGCCGGACTGGCCCTGTTCCTGTCGCTGTTCATCATGTCGCCGGTGCTCACCGACATTAACAGTGTCGCTCTGCAGCCCTACCTCGACGGCACCATGACCTTCACCGACGCCCTCAACCTCGGCTCCGAGCCGCTGCGTCAATTCATGATGGCCAACACCCGCGGTGAAGACCTCGCGCTGATGACCCGGGCAGCCGATCAGCCGAATCCGGACAGCCCCGACGATGTGACGCTGTTGACGCTCATCCCGGCGTTCATGATCTCCGAGCTGCGCGCCGCCTTCATTATCGGCTTCGTCATCTTCATCCCGTTCCTGGTCATCGACATCGTGGTCTCGGCCGCTCTCATGTCCATGGGCATGATGATGCTCCCGCCGGTCATGATCTCGCTGCCCTTCAAAATTTTGCTGTTCATTCTCGTCGACGGTTGGGGACTCATCATCACCTCGCTCATCGGCAGTTACCAGATGGTCATATGAATACCAACGCGGTTCTCGACATCGGCCTGCAGGCCCTCATTCTCGCCGCCAAGCTCTCGGCACCGATGCTCATCACGGCCCTCGTCGTCGGCTTTGCCATCTCGCTGCTGCAGTCGATCACCCAGATTCAGGAAGTCACGCTCTCCTTCGTGCCCAAGGCCATTGCGGTCGCCTTCGCGCTGCTGATCTGCGGGCACTGGATGATTTCCGAGTCCGTGGCCTTCACCAATCAGATGTTCGAGAAGATCCCCTCCCTCCTCGGCGGTGGCTGAGTGGAATTCGTTCTCAACTACGCCTGGATCGAAGCGGTCATGCTGTCCGGTGTGCGCATGGTGGCGTTCATCGTCATCGCGCCGCCGTTCTCCTACAACGCCATTCCGCTCCGTATTAAAGGCATGCTCGCGGTCGCGTTCGCCCTGGCCATGTCGCCGCGCGTCGCCGATGGCTACGTGTCGCAAAATACGGCGGGGTTCATGGGCGCCCTCGTGCTCGAAATCGTGGTCGGCGCGCTGCTCGGCTTTCTGGTCTACCTCGTCTTCGCTGCCGTGCAGTCCGCCGGAGGCCTGATCGACATGTTCAGTGGATTCCAGATGGCCCAGGGCTTCGACCCACAGTCCATGGTCAACGGCGCCCAGTTCACCCGGTTGTTCCAGATGACCGCCCTCGCCCTCATGTTCGCCTCCGGCGCCTACCAGCTCATTATCGGCGGCCTCGCCCGCAGCTTCACCGCCATTCCGCTCGGCGGCGGCATCGACTTCGCTGACCCCGCGCAGGCGCTCATCGCCGCCGTCACCCAAATGTTCCTCGCGTCCGTGCAGATCGCCGGCCCGCTGCTCGTCGTGCTTTTTCTAGCGGATGCAGGCCTCGGCTTGCTCACTCGCGTCGCCCCGGCCCTCAACGCCTTCGCCCTCGGTTTTCCCCTCAAGATTCTCATCACCCTCACTCTCGCGGCGACCGTATTCGTCGCCCTTCCGCAGATCGTGTCCTCGCTCACCGGCGAGGCGCTCGATGCACTCATGGGGGTGCAATAAATGGCTGAGGATTCCGGCGAAAAGACCGAACTAGCCACCCCGAAGCGCATGAAGGAGGTGCGTGAGAAGGGCCAGCTCTCCAAATCCCAGGACATCACGGCCTGGCTCGGCGTCGGCGCGGCAGCCCTCATGCTGCCCACCACGATCGAGCGGGGCGCGGCTGCGGGCACCGACCAGATGTTCATGATCGGTACCCTCACCGCCAGCCCGGACACCGATGTTGCGGTGGAGGCGCTCGGTAACGGGCTGGTCTCGATGGCCGAGGTGCTGACCCCGTTCTTCGTGGTGGTCCTGGTGGTAGTGCTCGGCGGAGCGGCGCTGCAGGGCGGCATCCACTTTAAGAAGTTCACGGGAAAATACGAGCAGTTCAACGTCATCACCGGCATGAAGCGGGTTTTCGGCGGCCAGGCACTATGGGAAGGCGTTAAGGTTCTGGCCAAGACCGCCGTCGTTGGCTTCGTGCTGTACATGGTCATTCAGGGTCTCATGCCGGTGCTGATGACTGCGGGCGGACTCCCTGTGTCGGAGCTTATGATCGCGGCGACGGGCGGCGCGGCAGCACTCCTGCAGGCCGCCGTCGTGGCCGGTCTCGTGCTCGCCGCCGCCGACGTCTTCGTGGTCATGCGGCGCAACCGCAAGAAAACCCGCATGTCCAAGAAAGAGGTCAAGGATGAGAACAAAGCCGCCGAGGGTGACCCGCTGATCAAATCCCAGCGCCGGTCTCGTCAGATCATGATGAGCCGCAACCGCATGATTTCTGCGGTAGCGGATGCCGATGTCGTGTTGGTCAATCCGACTCACGTCGCCGTCGCGCTCAAGTACGAACCGGGCCGGTCAGCGCCGCGGGTCATCGCCAAGGGACTCGGCCACGTGGCCGCCCGCATTCGTGAGCAGGCCGACACCGACCGGGTGCCGATCGTGCAGGACATTCCCCTGGCCCGAGCCCTGCACGCGGCCTGCGAGATCGGCGAGGAGATTCCCGCCGATATGTACAACGCCGTGGCCCGGGTCCTCGCCTTCGTGATGGCCCTGAAAGCCCGCGGCAGTACCGGGGCCGGCGTGCACACCATGTCCTCGCCGTTCGGCGGCGCCCGCCCGATGCCCTCAAGCCAAACCCAGACCACCCAAACCCAGACCACCCAGACCACCCAGAACCAGACAGCCGGAGGCCGTTGACGTGAATAAGAACCTCGCAAAGCTCGCCGTTCCGGTCGGCGTGGTCGGCATCATTTTGCTGCTGGTCGTCCCCATTCCGGCGATCATGCTCGACATACTCATCATCGTCAATATCATGCTGGGCCTGGTCACCCTGCTTACGACCATGTTCGTCAAGAAGCCCCTGGAATTCTCCGTCTTCCCATCGCTGTTGCTGGTGGCGACCCTGTTTCGACTCGGTCTCAACGTCGCATCCACTCGTCTGGTGCTCGGCGACGGCTACGCCGGGCAGGTTATCGAGGCCTTCGGTCACGTCGCCGTCGGCGGCTCGATCATCATCGGATCGGTCATCTTTCTCATCCTCGTGGTCATCCAGTTCGTCGTGGTTACCAAGGGTGCCGAGCGCGTGGCCGAGGTGGGCGCCCGATTCACCCTCGATGCCATGCCCGGCAAGCAGATGGCGATCGACGCCGACCTCAGTGCCGGCCTGATCACCGACGCCGAGGCCAAGGCCCGCCGCGCCGAGGTCTCCGCCGAAGCCGATTTCTACGGCGCCATGGACGGTGCGTCGAAGTTCGTCAAGGGTGACGCCATCGCCGGCCTCATCATCATCATCATCAACCTGGTCGGTGGCATCGCCATCGGCATGTTGCAGCGCGGCATGGAAATCGGCGACGCGTTGAACACCTACGCGTTGCTCACCATCGGTGACGGCCTGGTCACCCAGATTCCCGCACTCCTGATGGCCGTCTCCACCGGTATGATCGTGACCCGGTCCAATGCGGAGACCGACATCGGGTCGACGGCATCCGCTCAGCTGACGCAGTCGCGCGTGGCCCTGGTCATCGCCGGCGGCGCTGCCATTCTGATGGCGATCATTCCTGGCATGCCGGTGCTGCCGTTCCTGATCGTCGGTGGAACCCTCATCGTGGTGGCGCAACGGCTGAAGGTTCGTGAGGCGAGTAACGTCGCCACCGCCGCCGCGAGTGAAGCGGCGGAGAAGAGCGTGGCCAAGACCGACACGACCGAGGACCTGATCGAGCAGATGCGGGTGCACGCGTTGGAGATCATGCTCGCCCCCGACCTCGTCGATATTGTCTCGGGCGCCTCGGACGACCTGCTCGCCCGGGTGCGCGGACTGCGGCGCAAAATCGCCATGGATCTCGGTGTCGTCGTGCCGCCGGTGCGCACCAGGGACAGCGTCGACCTGCCGTCGTCGACCTATGTCATTCGCATCGCCGGCGTCGAATACGGCCGCGGAATCGCCCCGGCCGGCAAGGTACTCGCGCTCGGTGACTTTCTCGACACCCTGCCCGGCACAGAAACCGTGGAGCCTGTCTTTGGACTGGCCGGCAAATGGGTGCCGAGCGAGATGCGGCACAGCGCCGAGATGACCGGCGCCACCGTGATCGACCGGGTGTCCGTCGTGGTGACCCATCTGTCCTCGATCATCACGATCAACGCGGCCCGGCTACTCACCCGCGAAGATGTGCGGGTACTCACCGACGGCGTCAAGCAGGTCAACCCCTCATCGGTCGACGATCTGATTCCCGGCCTGCTGTCCCTCGCCGAGGTGCAGCGGGTACTCCAGGGACTGCTGATCGAGCAGATCCCGATCAACGACCTGCCCCGCATCTACGAGGCCCTGTCCCTGCGCGCGAAAACTTCGAATGACCCGGAAGGTTTGATCGAGGCGGCGCGCATGGCTCTCGGACCGGCGCTGACCGCGCAGTACCTCGATGGCTCCGTACTGCGTGTGATCATGATCGAGCCGGCCCTGGAGCAGAGCATGCTCGAGGGGATGCGTCCCTCCGATCAGGGAACCCAGATTCTGATGGACCCGGCCCGAATCGAAGCGGTGCTCTCCTCGGTGCGAGCGTCGGTCGCCACGGTCGAAGCGAGTGGACTGTCGGCCGTGCTGGTCTGTGCTCCGGCACTGCGCCCGGCCATCCGCCGGCTGGTCTCGACCCAGACCGGCGGACTTCCGGTGCTGTCCTACCAGGAAGTCACCTCCGCGAACGTCACCATTGAGACGGTAGGTGTGGTTCGTGGAACCGACTCGATTTCTGCTTAGGGGACCGACCCTGCGCGAGGTGCAGGAGCGGGTCCTGCTCGTGCACGGTCGGCACGCGGTCATTATCGCGGCCGAACGGGTGACCGTCGGCGGCATCCGCGGCTTCTTCGCACGCCAACACTATGAAGTCACCGTCGAGGTGCCCGCGCCGGAGTCGCAACGACGCGCGGCCCATTCCGGGCTCGACCTGAACAAACGCCTCGGAATCGCCGCGCTGCTGGACGACGCCGACGATGCCGAATACGAAATTGCCCGCACCGCTCCGCAGCTGTCAACGGCTTCGGACGGCTTCGCGGCCCTCATGGACGAGCTGACGTTTGCGACGACGCTGCCTTCAGGGCTGCCGGCCGGCGCCGGGTACGAGGGCGGCGGGGCCCCGTCAACGTCCGGCCCCAGCCGGGTCAGCACCCTCGCGGTTCCCGCGCCGCTCACCCGGCCGGGAGACCTCGTACTGATTCTTGGTCTTGGCGAGGACCCGGTCACCATTGCGCGACTGATGCAGCGGCTCGCCGGGGGTGGTGACGTGTTCACCAGCGGTACCGTCGTCGGTGCCGATCGAGTGGATGACCGGCGCAGCGCCCGCGCGGCCCGTGCCCGCGGGGTCGAAACGGGCTGCAGCGCCTTTATCGCCTTCGGCATCGACCCGGCCTCCGACGCGGAGGCCCGTGCGGCCGACCTCGAGGCGATCGGCGCCGACCAGATCTGGGTTGTCGTGGATGCCGGGCGCAAGAGCGAGGACAGCACGCGCTGGGTGAACATGGTCAACGCGGTCGTTCCGATCGACGCGGTCGCGGCCATCGGCCGACACTTCACGACCTCACCGACCTCCGTTGAATCGTTCGGGCTTCCGGTGGAATGGATGGACGGCCGCGTAGCCGCGCCGCCGAGTGGGCGACGGGCGGCACGTCCGGGGCAGGCCTAAAGGATAGGCTGGAACAATGCTGGTCCTGACACGCAAACCCGGGGAGAAAATCCTCATCGGTGACGACATCGTCGTCACCGTGCTCGACGCGCGCGGAGACAGCGTGCGCATCGGAATCGACGCCCCGCGCGGGGTGAAGATTCAGCGTGACGAGGTGCTGCGCGCGGTCATCGAGGCCAACATGGCGGCGAGCCACGTCGACGAGAACGCCGAAGCCCGCATTAAACGGTCGCTCGGCATGCTCGCTGCCCTGCAATCGGCGCAGTCACATCAGTCCCAGGCCGAGGCGCGGCCCAAGCCGCCGCAATCCCCGGCCGTGCCAGCAGCGGCCGCAGTACCCGTGGCAGCCCAGCCGCCCGCGCAGCCATAGCCGTCGCCCCTGCGGGTCACTCGGTGATGTGCCCGCGCAGCTCGTCGATTTCCCGGCGCTCGCGCTTGGTCGGCCGCCCGGCGCCGCGCTCTCGCATCGGCACCAGCGCGACCTCCTCGCGCGGCGGCGGTGGGGGAGTGTGGTCGACGTAACACTCGGCGGCGAGCGAGGCCCCGACCCGCTTGACCACGAGGCGCGACACGATCAGCACCCGGTCGAATCCGGCCGTGCGCACGCGTACCTCGTCGCCGATATGCAGCGCCTGCGCGGCCTTGGCCTTGTCACCGTTGACCTTGACGTGCCCAGCGCGGCAGGCGGTCGTGGCCATGGACCGCGTCTTGAACAGGCGAACGCCCCAGCTCCAGCTGTCGACCCGGGCAGAAGTAAGCTCCATCACACGACTCTAGCTGGCCTCGGCCTGCGTCACGCGGCCAGACGGATGGAGTAGAGCAGCAGCAGGGTCACGAGAAATCCGCTCAGAAAATTGAGCCGGAGAAAGCGCTTCCAGCCTCGGTTTGCGCGGCCCGACTCGGCATCGCTGACCGTCCAAAACGGCCGAACCGCGAGAATATACGGCACGACGAGCAGAGCGGCCAGCGGCCCGGGCCACGGTGTGAACATCATGAGCAGGCCGGCCAGGGCCCAGAAGGTGATCGCGAGGCGCACCGTCGGCCAGGCGCCGAGCGCCGTCGCGATCGACGCGATTCCGGCGTGGCGATCGGGTTCAACGTCCTGCACGGCGCCGAAGGCATGGCTGGCCATGCCCCATAGAAAAAACGCCGCGAGCAGGGCCAGCAGTCCAGGGGTGATCGTGGCGCCGGCCACGACGAGGCCGTAGGCGGCCGGGCTAACGAAGTGCGTGCTCGAGGTGATCGAGTCCAGAATGGGACGTTCCTTGAACCGCAGTCCGCGCACCGAGTAGGCGACGACGGCGAACAGGCTCCCAGCCAGGACGACCCATGACAACGGATGCTCCGCCCCCGCCAGCACCAGCATCGCCGCCCCCACAAGCCCCACGTTCACGACGCCGGCGCCGATCACCAGGTGGTGCAGAGCGGGATGCAGCAGAGCCCCCTCCGCGCCGCCCTTCCGAGGATTGCGCAGATCGGACTCGTAGTCGAAGACATCGTTGATGCCGTACATCAGCAGGTTGTACGGAATGAGAAAGAACAGGGTGCCAACGATCAGCAGTGCATCGATGCGTCCGGTGGTCACGACATAGGCCGCGGCGAAGGGAAAAGCCGTATTGATCCAGCTGAGGGGCCGGGACGACAGCACCACCTGGCGGGTCTTCCATGACACCGTGCCGAGCTGCTCAGTCATCCGTTCGTCCTATCTTGGTACGGCCCAGGAGAACCCACAGTGCGGGCAGCAGAATCGCCGCGGCGAGTGGGTAGGCAAAATCTTCGATCGGAGCGAGACCGACGAACAGACCCGAAATATGCGCCGGGTCGTAGCTGAACAGTCCAGCCCCGATCATCAGGTTATCGAAAACGGCCGTGAGTAGCAGGGTCAAGGCGAGGGCCAGCGTGACGGACACCACGAATCGGCGGGAAATCAACTGGCGCGCGAGCGCCATCGTGGCAATCGTGGCGGCCACGGCCAGAAAGATCGTATTCAGGATGAGATAGGTCATGCTCGGGTTTGCCGGTGCAGCACGAGCTGGGCCCCCCGTACCAGGATCATGGTGAGATAGCAGAGAAAGGTGAGAAAGACGAGCTCCTCGAGCGGTAGCTCCGGCGCCAGCTGCAGCCCGGTCATCAGGGTGGTTTCCCCGCGGTAGAAGATGCCCAGGCCGATTCCGAACAGGTCCCAGGTCAGAAAGAACAGCACGCCGATGCCGACCACGAGCGCGGCTCGAACCGGCGAGTGCCAGAAGAACAGACCAAAGCGCCAGTCCAGAACGACCATGCCGCCGAGCGAGACCAGCAGGGTGAGCAGGTACAGCAGGGTCACGATTGCTGCGGCGCAGACTTCACCGGGTCTCCGGCAGCCCCGTTCAAGTGAGTCGGACGTGCGGGCAACGGTTCGGCGAGCGGTCCCGTGGTCGTGTCGTGGCGCATCCGCTTAAGCAAAATCTCGGCGCTGATCAGGCACATAGGCAGCCCAATACCGGGAATGGTTGTACCGCCGGCGTAGTACAGTCCCGAGATTTTCTTCGACATGTTCGAACCGCGCAGAAAGGCGCTCTGCCGCAGGGTGTGCGCGGGGCCGAGGGCGCCGCCCTTCCAACTGTTCAGGTCAGCGGCGAAGTCGGCCGGACCGACGGTGCGGCGCACCACGATCCGGTCGGCCAAGTCGGGGATACCGGCCCAGCGGGAGACCTGCTCGATGGCGGCATCCGCGATCAGCTCGATCGTCCGCGAGCCGGCACCGTTGACACCACCGTGGCCAAGGGTCACGTCGGGCGGCACCGGCACCAGCACGAACAGGTTGCTGCTTCCAGCCGGCGCCACCGACTTATCCGTGGCGCTCGGCATGCAGACGTAGAGCGAGGCCGGTGACGGCACCGAGGGGCGCTTGCCGAAAATCTGCCCAAAGTTCTTACCCCAGTCCGTGGTGAAGAACAGTGAGTGGTGCTGCAGCTGGGAGATTTCCCCGGTCACGCCGAGCATGACCAGCACGGCCCCGGGGCCCGAGACGCGCTTGTCCCACCAGCGCTGGGGATAGGTTTGCAGTTCGGCCGGCACCAGCTCGGTCTCCGTGTGGTGCAGGTCCGCCGACGACACGACCGTGTCGGCGTGCAGATACTGCAGCTGGTCTTCGGCGTCCAGGTAGCTCACCCCGGCGATGGCCTTCTGATCGCTGACCCGAATCGCGGTGACCCGTGCGCCGGTGACAAGCTGCACACCCTCGGCGCGAGCGAGGGCGGAGATGCTGTCGATCAGGGTTCCGAAACCGCCCTGCGGGTAAAGCACGCCGTCGGCCAGATCGAGATGGCTCATGAGGTGGTACATCGACGGCGTCAGGTTCGGCGCCGACCCGAGAAAGACCGCCGGGTAGCCGAGGATCTGCCGCAGTCGGGGGTCGCTGACAAAGCCGGCCACGAACTTGTCCAGTGGTTGCAGCAGCAGACGGGCCAGCCGTCCGAGCCGCCGCAGCACGTCGGGCACTAAAAACGGGCAAAACGATTCGTAGCTGGAGTACAGAAAACGCTGCACGGCCAGGTCGTAGGTCTCGGCGGCCGAGTCGAGATAACGGCGAAGCGCCGCCCCGGCCCCCGGCTGCAGCTGCTCAAATAAGCGGATGTTGGCGGCCCGGTCAGCGAGAATATCCACCGGGGCCTTGTCCCCTTCAAAGTGCACCCGATAGCCCGGGTCCAGCTTGACGAGGTCGAGTTGTTCGGCTGCGGAGGTGCCGAGCAGGCGGTAGAAGTGCTCGAATACCTCGGGCATGAGATACCACGATGGGCCGGTGTCGAAGCGAAAGCCGCCGGTGTTCCACACGCCGGCCCGCCCGCCGAGCTCGGAACGGGCCTCGAGCAGGGTCACCTCATGGCCCTCGCGGGCGAGCAGGGCTGCACTCGCGAGGCCGGCGATACCGCCGCCGATCACGATCGTGCGGATACGTCCGGTGCCGGTGGTTCCTGGGCCGGTCATCGCTTCCACGCGCCGGGTCCGAAGGTAGCGGTCAGAGCAATCACGAATTTTTCTCCATCCGGCACCCGAACGCGGGAGCGCAGTAATCGATCGGCCGGTGTCGACCGTAGTCGATTCGACAGGCGGGTGAACAGGCCCTGCGCTGCGGCCACGGCCCGGCGGCAGCTGGCGGGCAGCAGGGGCAGCACGGCGCTGGCGATCTCGAGGTCGGCATCAATGTCTTCGAGGATCGCATTTTTCTGCGGGTCGCTGAGGTTCAGCGGGTCGATTCCCGGAAAGTAGTTGCGGCCGAGCACCTCACGATCGCAGGACAGGTCGCGCAGAAAATTGATCTTCTGAAAGGCCGCGCCCAGGTGGCGGGCACCGTCTTCGAGCACACTGACTTCGGCGGCGGTGCGGGGTGAGTGCTGCAGAAAGCAGCGTAGGCACATGAGCCCGATCACCTCGGCCGAGCCGTAAATATATTCGGCGACGCCCTCGGCGGTGAATGGTTCCGGGTCGAGGTCCCGGCGCATCGACGCAAAGAATGGGGCGATCAGACTGGAGTCGATGCCCGTCTGGCGGGCCGTTGCAGCAAAGGCGTGCACTACCAGGTTCGTACTGTAGCCGCGTACGATCGCCCGCTCGGTCTCGAGTTCGAGCTCGTCGAGCAGGTGCCGCTGTTCCTCGATGGAGACACCGGCCTCGGCGGCGGCGCCGTCCACGATCTCGTCGGCGATGCGCACGAGGGCATAGATGGTGCGCACCGGCGTGCGCACCTGGGCGTCGAGCAGCCGGGTGGCCAGTCCGAACGAGGTGGAATAGTGCCCGATGACGGTCGTCGAGCTCGCCCGGGCCGTCTCGGCGTACTTGTTCAGGTTGGTGGTCGTGCTGCCGGTTTGAACCGCGGCCCGAAACGGGCCCATCAGCGTGACCGATTCACGGCGGCTTCGGCGAGTTCAATCAGGCTGGCGCGCAGTTCCGCCGGAATGATCGCCGGGTCGAGGGCCTCCACCGCCAGTCGGGAGTGGTCGTAGGCCAGGCCTTCGGCCGCTTCCTTCGCTCCGCACGCGCGCAGGTATTCCCTGGCGCGTTCCGCTTCGTCGTCATTCAGGTCGACCTTGCCGAGATAGGGAGCGATCAGTGACCAGCTGGCGGTGCTGCCGGCGTGGGCGATCAGGGCGGTCTGCTTTCCCTCGCGCAGGTCGGCCGTCACGCTCTTGCCGGTTTTCAGTGGATCGCCGAAGACGCCGAGCAGGTCATCGGTCAGTTGGAACGCCACTCCAACGAGCCGTCCGTAGCGGCCGAGAACGCTAATCGCATCGGCCCCGGCCCCGGCCAGTACCGCTCCGGCCTGCAATGGGGCTTCGAAGGAATACACGGCGGTCTTATTCTCGAGGGTGGTGATGACCTCGGCCACCGTGAGCGGATGCCGCGCCGAACTGTTGGTGACGTCGGCCAGCTCCCCGGCTGCCGAGACGAAAACCGCCCGGTCGAGCAGGTCGAGCAGGCGCAGCCGGGTGGGCACATCGACCGGTAGTTTCGCCAGCGCGCGGTGTGCCTCACTCAGGGCGAGATCGCCCGCGAGGATTGCCGCCGCCGCAGCCCAAACCCCGGCTTGGTCGGCTGCTGCACCGTGGGCGAGCGCGCGGTCACTGAAGCGACCGGCAATGTTGGCCACTCCGCGGCGGGTCAGATCGCGGTCGATGACGTCGTCATGGATGAGGAAGGCCGTGTGCAGCAGCTCGAAGCTCACTGCGACCGGAGCGACGAGGCCCTGATCGCGCCCGCCGAAACCGGCATACGCTGCCAGGACCAGGGCGGGGCGCACGCGCTTGCCGCCACTGCTGGCCTGGGCCAGGGAATCCCAGAGGGCGACGTAGTGCTCGCCGTAGTCGCTCGCCCGCAGCCGTGCGGCAGCGAAGAATCGAGCCAGCTCGATTTCTACTCCGGCCGGAACCGTGTCAAGCATGAACACGGTCCACGTGCTGTACTTGTGCCGGCAGTGTTGGCGGCGACCCGTTGGGCTGGGGTGCTGCTCCGTCGTGCGTGTGATCATCAACCAGCAGAATTTCGTGTTCATACAGCGCGTTGGCGGTGTGCACGTAATCTCCTTTTTAGGTCAACCCGATCAGTACACGAATAACTAACCAGGTTAGCGACTCTTCACGTTAGCATGGTCATATGATCCAAGATGAGCGTAACCCCCTGCAACAGGGGGCGTACTGGTATGACCCTGAGAAACATGGTGTTTCTTTCGCCATCGAGGTCTTGCGTGCCGTGCGTCGCTTTCGCGTAGCCGATGCCGCCATGCGTCATCGTGCGCAGGCCGAGATGAACGTCAACGAGACCGATCTGATGGCGCTGCGTCATCTCATCGCCTGCGAGCGGCAGGACCGGGTCGCCAGCCCGAAGGATCTCAGCGAATTCTTGAACATCTCCTCGGCGGCCACGGCAAAACTTCTCGCGAGATTGTCGGCATCCGGTCATATTCGCCGCGAGGTTAACCCGGCAGACGGGCGCGCGCAGCGGCTGTTCGCCACGCAGTCGTCGCACGACGAGATGCGCGACTCGCTTGCTGCCACTCACGAGCAGATGATGCGGGTCGTCCTCGAGCTCACCGGCGACCAGCAGATCGCTGTCGTGCATTTTCTTGATTCGATGTGCGCGATAGCTACGGTGCCGCACGCTCCGAAGGTACCGGCCGATGAGCTGGCTCCGGAGCGCTCGGAATCCTGACCCTGGCCATTCTTCCCGCATACGGTTGCGGGCAACGCAGCTTAAGATGAATCAGTGACTCAACTCTCTGCTCCCACTTCGCCGTCCTCCGCCGCCAGCCACGTCGAAGCACTTCTGGCCTCCTACCCCGATTTTCCCCAGCCCGGCATCGTGTTCCGCGATCTGAACCCGGTCTTCGCCGATGCCCTCGCCTTCCGCGCGATCGTCGATGACCTGGCCGACCAGCACCGCGGCCAGTTCGATGCCGTGGCCGGCATCGAGGCGCGCGGCTTTCTGCTGGCGGCCGCCGTCGGGTACGCAGCGCAGGCATCCGTTCTGGCCGTGCGCAAGGGCGGCAAACTGCCCGGCACTGTGCTGACCGAAGAATATGACCTTGAGTACGGCTCGGCACGCCTGGAACTCGAGGTCGGCCAGCTGCCCGCAGGTACCCGCGTCTTGATTCTCGACGACGTGTTGGCAACGGGTGGCACCATCGCTGCCACGAGCCGGCTGATCGAACGGGCCGGCTACACCGTCTCCGGTGTCGGCGTCGTGCTCGAACTGACCGATCTGCACGGTCGCGAACGTCTGGGCACAGCCCCGATGCACGCCATCATGTCGCTCTAGGGACCGAAAATCCACCGATTGCGGCAATTCGCCGGCCGCCTGAATTCTTTTTGGGGTCGCAGACGGGCATGCTTAGAGCATGACTGACGGTTCTAGCGTGTCTGGTGCGGCTGCGGCCGGTGTGCCTCGTCCTGGCGTGGATCGAGATAGCGGCGACGCCTGGGTTTACAGTCCGGACGGCCGCAAATATTGGGGCCGATTCGGGGCGGCCGGTCTGCTCGTGCATCATCCCGACCGTGGGGTGTTGCTGCAGCATCGCGCGGTATGGAGCCATTTTGGTGATACCTGGGGACTACCCGGTGGCGCCCGTCACGAGAACGAAACCGCGTTCGACGCGGCGCTGCGCGAAGCGCGGGAAGAAGCGGGCGTCCCGGCCCACCTCGTGACTTTGAAATTCACGTCGCGATTCGAGCTGGGATTCTGGTCGTACACGACCGTCGTTGTCGAGGCCACCGAGGTGTTCGAGCCGGTCATCAGCGATCTGGAGAGCATTGCCCTGCGGTGGGTGCCCGCCGACGGGGTGGACCTGCTCGCGCTGCATCCCGGTTTCGCTGCCAGTTGGCCGGCGCTGCAGGCGAGACTGGGCTGACCGAACCGCCGGGCGTGGAGCGCATTGCCGTGCGGTTCCGGTCGGGCGCTCGATAGAATGCGTATGTGACAGGCCCAGTGAACGCCACGGTGAGCGATCGGGTATTCAACCTGCCCAACATGCTGAGTTTTCTGCGTCTCCTGCTCGTGCCGGTGTTCCTGGTGCTGCTGGCTCTGGGGGAGGATGCCTGGGCGCTCGTCGTGCTCAGCATCTCCAGTTTCACGGACTGGCTGGATGGCTTTCTGGCCCGCCGTTGGAACCAGATCACCCGCCTCGGTCAGTTATTGGATCCGGCCGCCGATCGCCTCTATATCTTCGCTGCGCTGATCGGCCTGGCCTGGCGCGACCTCGTACCGTGGTGGATCGTGCTCGTCGTGGTGGGGCGCGATTTGTTTCTGCTGGCTCTGGGAATCGTCCTCGCGAACTTCGGTTTCGGACCGCTCCCGGTGCACCAACTGGGCAAGGCCGCTACCTTCTGCCTGTTCTACGCCCTGCCGATGCTCATGCTGGGGCAGGCATTTCCGCAGCTGGAATGGTGGTCGCAGCCGGTGGGGTGGGCCTTCGGAATCTGGGGCGCTTTTCTATACTGGTGGGCCGGCATTATCTACGCCATTGAAGCGATGCGAGTGATTCGACTACCGAGGGTCTCCGAGGGTGTATCTTCCGATACGCTGGAGCGATAGGAGGTGCATGATGGTCGATCTTTCCGGTAGGAATAATTCCGAGGAGCAGAACGAGCACGTGCCCGCAGATCAGCCAGAGAACCCGACGACAGGCGAAGCAATGCCCAGCAAGGCGCAGTCCACCCCAGCATCGTCCAACGCGGTGTCGTCCAACGGCTCAGTGCCCACCGGCTCAGTGCCCATCGACGCCGTGTCCGGCGAAGCGACGACGGTGCACGACATGCTCAGCACCGATACGACCATGAACTTCAGCCAGGAGTTCGCCGTCCAGATCGCGTCGATCGACTCCAACGTGACCGCAGAGGAACAGGAGTCGATCGCAGCGTTGCCGTCGGGCTCTGCGCTCATGGTGGTGCGGCGTGGCCCCAATGCCGGCGCCCGCTTTCTGCTGGACGCCGATCTCACGAGTGTCGGCCGGCACCCCAACGCGGACATCTTTCTCGACGATGTCACCGTGTCCCGCCGTCACGCCGAATTTCTGCGCAACGGCACCGCGTTCACCGTCAAAGACCTCGGCTCGCTCAACGGCACGTACTACGAGGGGGAGCGCATCGAAACCGCGCGCCTCACCGACGGTACGGAGGTGCAGGTCGGTAAATTCCGCCTGACCTTCTACGCCTCCCGCCTTGACCTCGCCCACGCGGCGAGCGAATAGTGGCGGCAAGCGCCGCTCAGGCCCGGCCCGTGTCGGCGGCGAAGGCCCAGTCCCCGGGCTCGGCGCCGTTGCTGAGCATTGGCCAGGTTCTGGCACGCCTCACGCCGGAATTCGCTGATCTCACCCCGTCCAAGCTGCGTTTTCTCGAGGAGCAGGGTCTGGTCTCGCCGGCTCGCACTGAATCGGGCTATCGCAAGTTCTGTACGGGCGACGTGGATCGGTTACGGCTGATTTTGTCGATGCAGCGCGATCACTACCTGCCGTTGAAAGTTATCCGTTCTTATTTGGACGATCTGGACGCCGGTCTCTCTCCGGTGCTGCCGGGCGGAACGACCCCGGGGTCGTCGATGCTCGGCACCGTACGACGGCTCTCCCGGGAAGACCTCCTGCGCGAAGCGGGAGCATCGGCGACCCTGCTGCACGATGCCGTTTCGGCGTCGATCATCCTGCCCGCGGATTACTACGGCGATGGGGCACTGAACGTGCTGCGTGCCCTCGTGGAGCTGCAGCGCAGCGGCATCGAACCGCGCCACCTGCGTGGCTTCCGTGGGGCCGCTGAACGTGAGCTGGGTCTGATTGAGAGTGCCCTGGTGCCCCTGGCTCGGCGTAAAGACGCCTCGAGCCGGGCAAAGGCTGCCGAAATGGCGGTAGAAATCGCCGGTCAGCTCGAAGTGATTCGGGGCAGCCTGATTCGCTCAGCTCTGGGTCGACTGACCAAGTAGGTCGTAGACTGATTCAAGCACAAACCGTCGTGAAGTCGGGTGACGCCGTCGCAACGGGTGTCTTAGTCGGTGCCTGGCGCCGACACGCCAAACCGTTGGCGCGAATGTCAGGCACTTAGGCACCCGACCTCGGTACCGTAGCTAGATCGATCCACAGCAGGACGTCGTCGCATCACCAGCTGCAAGGCGCAAACCTTCAGCACTAGTTTTCTCATTAATCCTTTTGCACCACGTATCTTTTGCACCAGTTCCACACCACAGTGAATCAGGGCGCCACCGCCAGCTGAATCACCGCACCACGTAAACCCCCGAGAGGCAACCCATATGAGTGAGCTCAAGCCTGACGCTGACGCTTCGCGTTACTCGTTAGGACTGCTGTTCACCGATGGCATGCCCGAGCTCGATGAGAACTCCGGCTACCGCGGCGCTGTCGCTGCGCGTGCCGCTGGTATCAGCTATCGCCAGCTCGACTACTGGGCCCGCACCGGCTTGGTCGAGCCCACTGTGCGTGGGGCGGCCGGATCCGGCTCCCAGCGCCTCTACGGCTTTCGAGACATCCTCGTGCTCAAACTCGTCAAACGCCTGCTCGACACCGGAATCTCACTGCAGCAGATTCGCACCGCGGTCAACCAGCTGCGCGAATCGGGAATCAGCGATCTCGCCCAGACCACTCTCATGAGCGATGGCGCGAGTGTCTACCTCTGCACCTCCAACGACGAGGTCATCGATCTGGTCAGCCGTGGCCAGGGCGTCTTCGGCATCGCCGTTGGCAAGGTGCTGCGTGAGGTCGAGACCAGCCTGGTCGAGCTCGACATGCAGCCCGTCGACCCCGCCGACGAGTTGGCAGCCCGTCGCACAACCCGCAAAATCTCCTAGCAGCGCCCTCCGCGAGCGCCCACCCACAAACCCGCAGACACGGTCGGGTCGGTCGATGGTGATTTCGAGCTCGATCAGCGGATGGGGACGAGCGCAGGCACTGACGGGTCGGTCAGGCCGGTAGGGCAAGCCTGCAGTCGAAGTACTTGGTCACGCTGCGAAGCAGCCGTGACCCGCGTCGGGCGCGCCCATCCCGAAGTCGATGCGGGGGGCGGTTGTCTGCGGGGTGCGAGTTTCGCCGTTTCGGATTCCACCGGAGCAACGGCGATGTCTGAGCCGATCAGCAGATGACTGCACCCGCATCGCCCACCCAAAATCTTGTAAATCCAAAAAGCCGCGGTTCGAACTCAGCGACCTCGCAGGAGCCGAGTTTCGAACTAGTGCGCGGGAACCTCGGCGTACTCGCCGATGCGCGCCGTGCGCAGCACCCGGTCGAGCAGCTGGTCGAAGTAGCCGGCCATTTCGAGGGCACTGTCACCCGGCCAGATGTGCAGCGGCTTCGCAGCCCCCTGCGCCTGCTGCAGCGAGGTGCGCTCGGGCAGCTGCGGGCTGAGCACGAGCGGCCCGAACATGTCGCGCAGCTCCTTGATCCGGAACTGGTGCTCGAGCGACGCCGTGCGGGCCCGGTTCACGATGATTCCGAGCGGCTGCAGCCGCGGACTCAGCCCACGGCGAATTTCTTCGATCGCGCGCAGCGCCCGGTCGGCCGCTGCGACCGAGAACAGGCCGGGCTCGGTCACAACCGCAACCCGGTCGCTCGCAGCCCACGCTGTGCGCGTGAGAGCGTTGAGCGAGGGCGCACAGTCGATGAGTACGAGCTCATAGTCCTTCTCGATCGTCGAGAGTGCTTCCTCGAGTTTCCAGATATCACGGATGCTCGGGTGCGGCCCGTCGAAATTGATGGCCGAGGGGCTGCCGATCATGATGTCAATCGTGCCTGGGCGATTCCGCGTCCAACCGCTGGGCGCAATGGCGGCCCGAACGGTTTTTTCCTTCGGCGAGCTGAGCACATCGGCGACATTGAGGTGACCGGCAACCTGAATGTCCATTCCGGTGGAAACATCGGACTGCGGATCGAGATCTACGACCAGTGTCCGCACGCCGCGGGCGAAGGCTGCAGAAGCCAGACCAAGGGTCACCGTGGTCTTTCCTACGCCTCCTTTGAGGGAGCTAACGCTGAGTACGTGCATGAGTAGCAAGGTTACCTTCACTAGTGTTAGAGAACCTAACCGTTAGCTGTGCGCCCGGCTGCCCTCGAAAGGCTTGCATGTTTGAGAAAATCCTTGTTGCCAACCGCGGAGAGATTGCGATCCGTGCCATGCGCGCGGCGTACGAGCTCGGAGCCAAGACCGTGGCTGTGTTTCCGTTTGAGGATCGGAATTCTTTGCACCGCTTAAAAGCGGATGAGGCGTATCAGATCGGCGAGGCCGGGCATCCGGTTCGCGCGTATCTCGACGTGAGTGAAATCATCCGCGTGGCGAAGGAATGCGGCGCCGACGCCATCTACCCCGGCTACGGTTTTCTGTCGGAGAACCCCGAGCTGGCCGATGCGGCCGCCGCTGCCGGCATTACGTTCATCGGCCCGGGCGCCGACGTGCTCGAAATGGCCGGCAACAAGGTCACCGCGAAGGAGCACGCCATAGCGGCCGGCGTTCCCGTGCTGAAGTCGACGCAGCCGTCGACCGATGTTGAGCTGCTGATCAGCCAGGCCGACGAGATCGGTTTTCCCATCTTCGCCAAGGCCGTCGCCGGTGGTGGCGGGCGTGGCATGCGTCGCGTTGCTAAGAAGAGCGAGCTGCGTGGAGCGCTCGAAGAGGCCATGCGTGAGGCCAACAGCGCTTTCGGCGACGCCACGATGTTCCTTGAAGCTGCGGTGCTTCGGCCCCGGCACATCGAGGTGCAGATTTTGGCGGATGCGTCCGGCGAGACGGTGCACCTGTTCGAACGCGACTGCTCGGTGCAGCGTCGGCACCAGAAGGTCATCGAGATCGCTCCGGCGCCGAACCTGAGCGATGAGATTCGGGTGCAGCTCTACGCCGACGCGATCAAGTTCGCCCGCTCGATCGGCTACGTCAACGCCGGCACGGTCGAGTTTCTGCTCGACACCGTCGGCGAACGCGCTGGGCAGCACGTGTTCATCGAGATGAACCCGCGCATCCAGGTGGAACACACCGTCACCGAGGAGGTCACCGATGTTGACCTGGTGCAGGCGCAGATCCGCATCGCGGCGGGGGAGACCCTCGAAGAGATCGGCCTGACCCAGGGCGAGATCCGTCTGCGCGGTGCCGCCCTGCAGTGCCGCATCACCACCGAAGACCCCGCCGCCGGGTTCCGACCCGACACCGGCAAGATCACCACCTATCGCTCTCCCGGTGGCGCCGGCATCCGCTTGGACGGTGGCACGATCAACCCGGGCGCCCAGATCAGCCCACACTTCGACTCGATGCTCGCCAAGCTCACCTGCCGCGGCCGCGACTACGCCGCCGCCGTCGTGCGGTCCAAGCGCGCGCTCGCGGAGTTCCGCATTCGGGGCGTCTCCACCAATATTTCGTTCCTGCAGGCCGTGCTCGACGACCCCGACTTCGCCGCCGGTGACCTGAGCACCTCGTTCATCGACGAGCGTCCGGAGCTGCTGCGCGGCCGGGAGTCCAAGGACCGCGGCACCAAGATTCTCAATTGGCTGGCCGACGTCACCGTCAATCAACCCAACGGCGCGCCGCCCACCACGGTGCACCCGCGCGACAAACTGCCACAGCTCGACATCACGCAGCCGGCCCCGGACGGCTCACGCCAGAAGCTGCAGCTGCTCGGCCCAACCAAGTTCGCCGCCGACCTGCGTGGCCAGACTGCACTCGCTGTCACCGACACGACGTTCCGGGATGCCCACCAGTCGCTGCTCGCGACGCGGGTGCGCACCAAGGACCTCGTCGCTGTCGCCCCGTATGTGGCCCGGCTGACGCCGCAGTTGCTGTCGGTCGAAGCGTGGGGCGGTGCCACCTACGACGTGGCACTGCGTTTTCTTGGCGAGGACCCGTGGGAACGCCTTGCGAGCCTGCGCGAAGCCCTGCCGAACATTAACCTGCAGATGCTTCTGCGCGGCCGCAACACCGTCGGCTACACCCCGTATCCGACGGAGGTGACCGACGCGTTCGTGCGGGAGGCCACCGCCACCGGTGTGGACATCTTCCGCATCTTCGACGCCCTCAACGACGTGTCGCAGATGCGTCCGGCGATCGACGCTGTGCTGAACACCGGTACCGCCCTGGCCGAGGTCGCCGTCTGCTACACCGGCGATCTGCTCGACCCGGCCGAGAATCTCTACACCCTCGACTACTACCTGCGCCTGGCCGAGCAGATCGTCGCCAGCGGCGCGCACGTGATCGGCATCAAGGACATGGCCGGGCTGCTCCGTCCGAGCGCCGCCGAGAAGCTCGTTAGCGCGTTCCGTGAACGGTTCGACCTGCCCGTGCACGTGCACACCCATGACACCCCGGGCGGCCAGCTCGCGACGCTGCTCGCCGCGGCGCGAGCGGGTGCGGACGCCGTGGACGTGGCATCCGCTCCGATGGCCGGCACGACCAGCCAGCCGTCGGCATCCTCTCTCGTCGCCGCCCTCGCCCATACCGAACGCGACACCGGCATTTCGCTCAAGGCCACGACCGACCTCGAGCCGTACTGGGAAGCCGTGCGCACCCTGTACCGCCCGTTCGAATCGGGCCTGTCCGCCCCGACCGGCCGGGTATACTCGCATGAAATTCCGGGCGGGCAGCTGTCGAACCTGCGCACCCAGGCCGTTGCCCTCGGCCTGGCCGACCACTTCGAACTGATCGAAGACATGTACACCGCCGCGAACACCATCCTCGGCCGGGTGCCCAAGGTCACCCCGTCGTCGAAGGTCGTCGGTGACCTCGCCCTCTACCTCGCCGCGGTGAAGGCCGACCCGGCCGACTTCGAGCAAAACCCGGACAAGTACGACGTGCCGGACTCCGTGATCGGATTCATGGCCGGCGAACTCGGCGAGCTGCCCGGCGGCTGGCCGGAGCCCTTCCGTACCAAGGTGCTCGCTGGACGCAACGTGCGCGTCGGCGTCACCGAGATCACCGCGGGGGAGCGCGCCGCGCTCGAAGCCACGAGCGCCGAACGTCGCTCGATGCTCAACCAACTGCTGTTCCCGGCGCCGACCCGCCAGTTCGAACAGGTCAAGGAGACCTACGGTGACCTCTCGGTCATCGACACGCTCGATTACCTCTACGGCCTGCATCAGGGCCAGGAACACGCCGTCGAGATTGAAAAGGGCGTTCGCCTCTACGTCGGCCTCGAAGCCATCGGTGAAGCCGACGAGAAGGGCATGCGCACCGTCATGACCATCCTCAACGGCCAGCTGCGCCCCGTCTTCGTGCGCGACACCAGCATTACGGTGCAGACTAAAATCGCTGAGAAAGCGGATGCCAACCAGCCCGGCCAGATCGCCGCGCCCTTCTCCGGCGTGGTCACCCTGCAGATCGAAGAAGGCGCCCAGGTCGAAGCCGGCCAGAGCGTCGCGTCGATCGAAGCCATGAAAATGGAAGCCGCGATCACCTCGCCGATCGCCGGAACCATCGAGCGGGTCGCCATCCCGCTCACCCAGCAGGTCGATGCCGGCGATCTGCTCGTGGTGGTGCGTCCACGCTAAGATTAGGGCCGTTATCGATCAGTTGAGGATGTGCCGTGCCAGACAAACGTACTGACGACCAGAGCGCGCCCACGCGCCCCGTGTCGGCCACCGCCAAACGAACCCGGGACGAGCATCGCGGTACCGATGACCGCGGTGCGGAGTACCACAGCGAGCTGCCACCGCACACGATCGACAACCTCGCAGCCTCCCTGCCCGAGAGTTTGAGCGTTCCCATCGACGTGCCCGCCGCTCCGCGGCGGGCCGTCGCCGCGGGGGGACTGAGCACCTCCGTCGAAAACACCCGCGCCCTGCCGACCCCGGCCACCCACACCGTCGAAATCAACACGCCGGCCCCGGCCAGGGCGGCTGGCGCCAGTTCCGCCATCGAATCGCTTTCCAGAACGGATGCCGCAGCGTCGGTTCGGCGCGATCGCATCCGCTCCGAAAACAGCTCAGCCCCCGAGTCGGCGGCCATGCTGACCTCGGATCGCCTGCTCACTGTGAACCGCAAGACCCGCAAGGCGCCGCAGGGCGCCTGGCCGGAATTCATCTACGCGCTCTCGCTGCACCTGGTCAATCTCGGCGACTCGCCCAAGGTGCGCGCCTACAAGGAGATGGATGAGCGCATTCGTCGCAAGTTCGAAGGCGGCACCCGGTTCGTGCCGATCCTCACCCGCAAGGGCGGCGTCGGCAAGACCACCGTCACGACGCTGCTCGGCATGGCGCTGGCCGACGCTCGAGACGACCGCATCATCGCGATCGACGCCAACCCCGACCGCGGAACGCTCTCCGAACGCGTGAGCAAGCAGACCCGCTCGACCGTGCGCGATGTCGTCTCGAAGGCCGCATCGATCGGCAACTTCACCGATTTCTCCACGCTCGTCTCGCGCGATGAAACCCGCCTCGACATTCTTGCTTCGGACACCGACCCGCTGCTCTCCGAAGCCTTCGATGAGAACGACTACAACGTCGTCGCCGACCTGGCCGCGCGTTACTACTCGATCGCCCTCACCGACTGCGGCACCGGCATTGTGCACTCGGTCATGCGCGCCACCTTACAGCGGGCCGACTCAATCGTCATCGTCTCTGGAGGGAGCGTCGACGAGGCGCGTTTGGCCTCCGAGACCCTGACCTGGCTCGAAGCGAACGGCTACGGCGACCTCGTACGCAACGCGATCGTCGCGCTCAACACGGCCACGCAGGGCACCAACCTGGTGCGCCTCGAAGAGATCGAGTCGCACTTCCGCTCGCGGGTGCGAGAAATCGTGCGCATTCCCTATGACCCCCAGCTCGCCGCCGGCAGCGTCGTGTCCTACAAGGACCTCAGGCCGATCACTCGGCTGGCTGCGCGCACCCTGGCGGAGCTCGTCGTCGAGGGTCTCCCTGCCGACCGCAGCGCCTAACCCGACCCGCCCAGGGGATACGCTGAATCCGCTTGAACCAGTCGTGCCCTCCTGCTCAATCTGCCTCATCCGCTCACCCCGAGGAGTGTCCCCGTGCCCGAACGTCAGATCCGTCTCTTCGGGGATCCGGTGCTGAAGACCGTCTCCGACCCCATCGACGGAATCGACGACCGCGTTCGCGGCCTCGTGCGCGACCTGGTCGACAGCGTGCGCCTACCCGGCCGGGCGGGCGTCGCCGCCTCCCAGATCGGTGTCAACCTGCGCGCCTTCAGCTACAACGTCGACGGCGACATCGGCTACATCCTCAACCCCACCGTCGTCGAACTCTCCGGCGAACCCGACTTGGTGGACGAGGGCTGCCTGTCCGTTCCGGGCCTCTGGTACCCCACCAAGCGCTACCCCTTCGCCCGGGTGACCGGAATCGACCTCGACAATAACCCGGTCGAGCTCTCCGGCACCGGAATTATGGCCCAGGCGCTGCAGCACGAGACCGATCACCTCGATGGCTTTCTCTACATCGACCGTCTCGACAAGGAAAACCGGCGAGCCGCGATGAGGGAAATCCGCGAGTCCAGCTGGTTCTAGCCCCGCACCCCCGCGTACTGACCGGAGCGTGAACGCTCGGCGCTGACCCGGCATGGGCGAAGCCTCATGCCGCGTGACATGAGGGAACGGGGAAATGTTCGGCGGGGTTGCGAGTTCAAGGTTTGAGCGAGGAGCGGAGGGCTTTCCCGGGCCCGACCCGCCAGAAACCGCACTGAGCCCGACCCACGCGGACCGGGCCCAAGCTCGCCCTACTCCCGCAGCGAAATCCCTTCAGTCACCGGCGCGTTCGAATACATCGTGTCGATCTCCTGAGCGAAGTCGCGCAGAATGATGTTGCGTTTGATGCTCATCTTCGGCGTCAGGTGCCCGCTGTCCTCGGTGAGCTCGACCGAAAGCAGCGTGAACTTGCGAATCGATTCCGCCCGCGACACACCCTCATTGGCATGGTCGACCGCGCGCTGAATTTCGGCGAGCACGGTTTTATTGACGGATGCCTGTTCCAGCGTCATTCCGGCATCCTCTTGATGGTTGTTCAGCCAGACCGGCAGCATGTCGGGGTCGAGGGTGATGAGCGCTCCGATGAAGGGCTTCTGGTCACCGACGACGATCACCTGTCCGACCAACGGGTTCGCCCGGATCGGGTCTTCGAGGGCGGCCGGAGCGACGTTCTTGCCGCCGGCCGTGACGATGATCTCCTTCTTGCGCCCGGTTATGGTGAGAAAGCCGTCGGCGTCGAAGTCGCCGATGTCGCCCGTTTTGAGCCAGCCGTCGTCGAAGGTGTCTGCCGTGGCCTGCGGGTTCTTCCAGTATTCCTTGAAGACGTTGACGCCCTTGACTTCGATCTCACCGTCGTCCATGACGCGCACTGAAACGCCGGGCAGGGGCGGTCCGACCGTGCCGATTTTGGCCTGAGTGGCCAGGCCAACGTTGGCGGGGGCGGTCGTTTCGGTCAGGCCGTAACCCTCGAGAATGACGATGCCGAGGCTCTTGAAGAAGTGGCCGAGGTGGGCGCCGAGCGGGGCCGAGCCGGAGACCGCCCAGACGACCTTTCCGCCCATGGCAGCGCGCAGCTTGCTGTAGACCAGCTTGTCGAACAGGGCGAACTTGATCTTCATGCCGAGCGGAATCGACGTTCCCGCCTGTACGAGCTTGGAATGCTCGACCGCGACGTGGGCTGCGGAATCGAAGATCTTGCCTTTGCCACCGGCCACGGCCTTCTGCTGGGCCGAGTTGTAGACCTTTTCAAACACCCGCGGCACGGCGAGCAGAAAGGTCGGTTGAAAGCTGCCCAGCGCTGCCAGGAGGGTTTTGGTGTCGGCCTGGTGCCCCACGCGCACCCCGGCGTGCACGCACAGCACCGAAATGAAGCGCGCGAAGACGTGGGCGGTCGTGATGAAGAGGAGGGTTGAGGCGCCCTCCGGGTGCACCAACACCTCTTTGAGTGCGACCGCTGCATTGCGGCTGGTCTCGAGGAAGTTCGCGTGGGTGAGCACGCAGCCCTTGGGCTTGCCGGTCGAGCCGGACGTGTAGATCAGGGTGGCCATGTCATCGCCGACAGCGAGGTTGCGGCGGCGTTCGATTTCGGCGTCGGTGATGTCAACGCCACCGGCTACGAGCTTGTCGAGGTCCCCGAGATCGATCTGCCACACGGAACCAATGGAGGCGAGTTCTGGATGAACTTCATCGAATCGGGCGAAATGATCGGCGGTCTCGACGATGACGGACGTGGCGCCCGAGTCGCTGAGGTTCCACTGCACCTGGCTGGGGGAGCTGGTCTCGTAGACCGGAACCAGAATCGCCCCGGCAAACCAGACCGCGAAGTCGATCAGGGTCCACTCGTAGCGCGTCTTGCAGATCAATCCAATCTTGTCACCTGGCTCAATGCCGGCGGCGACGAGGCCCTTGGCCAGCGCGACGACCTGGGCGTGGAATTCCTTCGTGGTGACGGGAAGCCACTGGCCGTTTCGCGGCAGAGAGAACAGAACGAGGTCTGGAGTCGCAGCGAGGCGGTCCATCAGGAGGTCGGTGATGTTGGCGCCAGGATCGGCGGGAACAACGGCGGGCATATCAAACTGTTTCACGGCAACTCCTTTGGTACCGGCTGAACGTGCCAACTGCCCAGCGCCTAAGAATTCTTAGGGTGAGCGGGTGTTTCGTCCAGCGGCAAACTGGTTTACTACACTCTAGAGGGTGTCCTGCACAGCCGCCCGGCTGACAGGCACCGCTTCCCGAATGCCCCAAACGAAAGGTGCCCCGTGCACGCCATAGGTATCGATATCGGGGGCACCAAGATCGCCGGAGCGCTCGTCGACGAAGCGGGCACGATCATCCGCTCTGAGCGCACGCCGACCACCCCCGGCAACCCGCGCGAAATTGAAGACGCCGTCGTGGCCATGATTCAGAGCCTGTCCGAGGGCGAGAACATCGTCGCTGCCGGTGTTGCAGCGGCCGGGTTCATCGATTCTGCCCAGTCGACCGTGTATTACGCGCCGAACATCAGTTGGCGTAACGAACCGTTCCGCGACAAGCTCGAGGCGCGCCTGGACCTGCCCATCATCATCGAGAACGACGCCAATGCCGCCGGCTGGGCCGAATTTCGCTTCGGCGCCGGACGCGCCTACACCGACATGGTCACCCTCACGATCGGCACAGGGGTGGGCGGTGCGATCGTGACCAACAACGCACTGTTTCGCGGTGGATTCGGCGCGGGCGCTGAACTCGGCCACCTACGCGTCGTTCCCGACGGTTTGGCCTGCGGCTGTGGCGCTCACGGTTGCCTCGAGCAGTACGGCTCCGGCCGGGCACTGCTGCGCATCGCCAATGATTTTGCGGATGCCGGCGGCATCGGCCTCGGTTTGGCTGCTGCCCGCGAGCGGCGCGGCAAACTTACCGGCAAAGAGGTCGGACGGCTAATTCAGGACGGCGACGGTGGAGCCCTCGCTGCGCTGCGCCAGCTCGGCGGCGCGCTCGGGCAAGGCTGTGCGAGTCTGGGCGCTGTGCTCGACCCGCAGGTCTTCGTGTTCGGCGGGGGAGTCGCCGCCGCCGGCGAGCTGCTCCTCGAGCCGATCCGGGCGGCCTACCTCGAACACCTTCCGGCCCGCGGGTATCACCCGGAGGCCGAGTTCGCCATCGCCCAGCTCGTCAACGACGCCGGCGTCGTCGGTGCGGCAGACCTAGCCCGACTGCACGCCGTGCGCTGAGTGGGCGTCGAGCGGGCGCTCAGCAGGCCTGGCGCGCGGGTGTGGAAGACCGCGGCGGTGACCGGTCTGGTCTGGCCGCGCGCGGCATCCGCTTGGATAGCGCAGGCGGACTAAGCTTTCCCAGCAGGATGAAGGAGTGCGAATGTTCTATTGGATCATGAAGAACATCGTCATCGGCCCGCTGCTGCTCTCGCTGTTTCGCCCCTGGATCATCGGTCTGGACCACATTCCGAAGACCGGCCCGGTCATTCTGGCCAGCAACCACCTGTCGTTTATCGACTCGGTTTTTCTGCCGCTCGTCGTGCCGCGCCGCGTGGCTTTCCTGGCCAAAAGCGACTATTTCACCGGCAAGGGGCTCAAGGGCTGGGCAACGCGGCAGTTTTTGACCGCGGCCGGGCAGCTGCCGATTGACCGCTCCGGCGGCAAGGCCTCCGAAGATTCGCTCAATACCGGCTTGCGTGTCCTGCGGGATGGCCGAATTCTCGGCATCTACCCAGAGGGCACCCGCAGCCCGGACGCCCGCCTGTATCGGGGACGCACCGGTGTGGCACGCATGGTGCTCGAGTCGGGCGTCACGGTCATTCCGGTCGCCATGATCGACACCGAGAAGGCCATGCCCACCGGAACTCGTATTCCCCGGGTGCGCCGAATCGGAATCGTGATCGGCAAACCGCTCGATTTTTCTCGGTTCGAGGGCATGGAGGGCGACCGGTTCGTGCTGCGCAGCGTCACCGATGAGCTCATGTACGAGCTGCGGCAGCTGAGCACGCAGGAGTACGTGGACGTCTACGCATCCTCCGTCAAAGAGAAGCGGGCCAGTCTTTCGCGATAGGCTGCCAGAAGTGCTGTCTGCGCCGTGCGCGTTGCAGCACCTCATCCATTTCGTAGCCGGCGCGCGTTACCGGTCCAGCAGAGAAAACAGGAACTATCCCGTGGTAGACCCCACCGAGCCCATTGTTGCCGCAGAAGCCTCTGTCATCACGGGTCTCGACCACTGGCGCACCCTACCGATCAAGCAGCAGCCGACTTGGCCGGACGCCGACAAGGTGGCCGCGGCATCCGCCGAATTGGCGACCCAACCGCCGCTGGTCTTTGCCGGTGAGGTCGACATTTTGCGTGACCGGCTCGCGCAGGCCGCCGGCGGGCAGGGATTTTTGCTGCAGGGCGGCGACTGTGCCGAAACGTTCAGCGGCGCCACCGCCGACCAGATCCGGAATCGGGTGAAGACCGTGCTGCAGATGGCGGTCGTACTCACCTACGGCGCATCGATGCCCGTGATCAAGATGGGGCGGATGGCTGGCCAGTTCGCCAAGCCGCGCTCGAGCGACTTCGAAACCCGCGGTGACGTGACCCTGCCCGCCTACCGCGGTGACATCGTCAACGGCTACCCGTTCACCCCCGAATCGCGCGAAGCCGACCCCGACCGGCTCGTCAAGGCGTACCACACGGCAGCATCCACTCTCAATCTCATTCGCGCATTCACCCAGGGTGGCTTCGCCGATCTACGGCAGGTGCACAGCTGGAACCAGGGCTTCGCCAAGAACCCGGCCAACCAGCGCTACGAGGGCCTGGCCAAGGACATCGACCGCGCAATTAAATTCATGATCGCCTGTGGCGCCGACTTCGAAGCCATGCGGCGCACCGAGTTCTACACCAGCCACGAAGGCCTGTTGATGGACTACGAGCGCCCGATGACGCGCATCGACTCCCGCACCGGCACGCCATACAACACCTCGGCCCACTTCATCTGGATCGGGGAACGCACCCGCGATCTCGACGGCGCCCACGTCGACTTCCTCTCCCGGGTGCGCAACCCGATCGGGGTCAAGCTCGGCCCGACCACGTCGGCCGACGACATGCTGCGCCTGGTCGACAAGCTCGACCCGAACCGGGAGCCTGGCCGCCTCACCTTCATCACTCGCATGGGGGCCGGCAAGGTGCGCGATGCCCTACCGCCGCTGCTTGAGGCGATCAAGGCGAGCGAGGCGACGCCGCTCTGGGTGACCGACCCGATGCACGGCAACGGTGTCACCACCCCGACCGGCTACAAGACGCGTCGGTTCGACGATGTCGTCGACGAAGTCAAGGGCTTCTTCGAGGCCCACCGCGCCGTCGGAACCCACCCCGGTGGAATCCACGTCGAACTCACCGGCGACGACGTCACCGAGTGCCTCGGCGGCTCCGAGCACATCGATGAGGCCGCTCTGGCGACCCGCTATGAGTCGCTCTGCGACCCGCGCCTGAACCACATGCAGTCGCTCGAGCTTGCCTTCCTGGTGGCCGAGGAGCTAGCCGCTCGCTAGCCTCTTCTTATCGACCGGGCCCGGGCCCGGAAAGCGGGCCCATGATCAATCGTGGGCCCGCTTTCACAAGGTGGGCCCAGGATTAGCCGAACGGGTTCGTCGGCTTGAGCGATATCGTGCTGCCCTTGGGCAATGACGTGCCAGCCGTTGGATCTGTCGACGCTACCTGAATAAGCGACGAGTAGAGCGGTGCATCCGCACCGGGGTTGTAGGCAAGTTTGAAGCCGAGGGCGGTCAGGGCACCTTTGCCGTCACTCCAGGACATACCCACGACGTTGGGCACGATGACCGGCTCGGGGCCGCGTGAGATTACGAGGGTGAGCGTGGCGCCCTCGCGAATCGTGCCCTCGGGAACCTGCGCGGTGATGACGTCGCCCTCGGCCACGGTGTCGCTGTAGGTCTGCTCGCCCGAGACGACGAGCAAGTTCTTTCCGACCAGAATATCGGTGGCCTCGGCCACGGTCTTGCCGTCGACGTTTGGAATCGCCCCGAGCGACACGACGAGGTTCACGGTCAGGCCTTCGAAATACTCGCCACCGGCCGAGACATCGGCACCGTCGGTTTCCTTGCTCGCGGCCACGACGGTGCTCTCGGGCACGTCACCGTTGAAGACCGGGTCGATGCTGCCGACCACGGCATTCAAATCGGTGATCAGAGCGGATGCCGCCTCCTGCGTAACTCCGGCCAGCGTGGGCAGCGTGATCGGTTGCAGGCCCTGGGAGACGATGACCGTGACCGGACTGTCCTGGGGCACCCGGCTGCCGGCATCCGGATCGGTGCCGATAACGGTCCCCTCGGCGACCGTGGCGCTGAAGGCACCACCGAGCTGGGGCTGGAGGCCGAGTTCAATTAATTCAGCCGAGGCTGTTTCGGGGGAGGCCGACGCGAAATCGGGGAGCATCACGTCGGAGCCCGGGCCAGAGCCAAAGTACCAGCCGGTGCCGCCGAGAGCCGCAGCGAGGAGAACGACGAGGGCGAACAGCCAGAATCCGCGGCGTTTGCGCTTGTCGGCCTTCTTGCCCAGCAGTTCGCCGCTGTCGGGCGGTCCCACCGGGCCGGTGCCGACCGGGTGAATGCCGAGCAGGGTCGCGGCGGGCGGTTTGGTGGGAGCGAGCTTGGGACCGAAAACCTGGGTTTCGGCATCCGCCAGAGCGTTGGCGCCGGTGCGCAGGCTCGCGGGCAGCACCATGGTCGATTGCAGGGCCAGCTCCTGGGTGCCGCCACGCACGAGTGCGCTGACATCGTGCAGTTGGTCGAGCATGACCCGGGCGTCGCGGGGACGATCTTCTGGATCGCGGGCGGTGGCCCAGAGCACGAGTTCATCGAGTTCGCGGGGAATTGAGTCGACCTTGGTGCTCGGCATCGGCACGGTGTCATTGGCGTGCTGATAGGCGATCTGCATCGGGGCTTCACCCACGTAGGGCTGCTCACCGGTCAGCATCTCGAATGTCATGATGCCGAGGGCGTAGATGTCGCTGCGGGCATCGGCGACGCCGCGGGTGACAAGTTCGGGGGAGAGGTAGGCGATGGTGCCGAGCAGGGCCTGACCGGTGGCCGTGTTGTTGTTGACGGCGCGAGCCAGGCCGAAGTCGCTGATCTTAATGCGACCGTCGTCGGCCAGCAAGACATTCTCGGGTTTGACGTCGCGGTGCACGATGCCGGCCTTGTGGGCGGCGGCGAGCCCGCTGAGCACGGCTTCGAGAATGTCGAGGGTTTGTTCGGGGGTGAGCCGGCCGTAATCCTTGAGCAGGTCGCGCAGGGTGATGCCGGGCAGGTATTCCATGACCAGGTAGGCCATATCGGCGTCCTGGCCCTGGTCGAAGACGTTCACGACGTTCGGGTGTGCGAGCCGGGCAGCCGAGCGGGCTTCCTGAATGAAGCGGATTTTGAAGGCGCTGTCGTCGGCCAGATGGCCGTGCATGATCTTGATCGCGACGCGACGTTCCAGCCGCAAATCGGTGGCCAGGTAGACCGTGGCCATGCCGCCGCGCGCGATTCGCGAGCGCACCTGATACCGGCCGTCGATAAGACGGCCAATCATCGGGTCGGTCGAGGGAACGCTCACTCCTTGATTCTAGGTAATAGGGTGGCGACCCCGGCGCGCGGCGCGCAGGGTTCGCCGGGGAAACACCCGGTCGGGGCGCTGAATTCGGTCAACCGATTTCGACGAGCCAGGCCTGCGCCGATGTTTCCCACTTCGCGTAGTAGTCGGGATAGGCTGAAATCTGCACTGCCTGGGCGGCCTGGGTGACGGTCATCGACTCCCAGCCGGGGATGTCGAGCAGACCGCGCGTGATGTCGGGGTTGGGGTTGGACGCGCCGCCGAAGAAGGCCAGGCTGGCCCGTACCGGGTCTATGACCTGTTCCGGGGTGCCCCAGCCGGCGCTCGGGCGCTGTTGGAACAGCCCGAGGGAATCCCGGTCGCCATAGTCGACATTGCGCAGCCCCGACTCCTGGGCGGCGGCGGCCAGCGCGATCACCAGACCGGCATTGTTCACGCCCGCGCCGCGCCCCGTCGCCACGATGGTTCGGGCGTTCTGGCGCATTTCGGCGGTCATCGGCGTGACGATGCCAGCGGTGGCGCGAGTGATTGAGGCCGCCGGGGCCACGGTCACGGGCAGGGTCAGAACCTGCCCGGGGTAGATGATGCTCGACCAGCCGAGTCCGTTGGCGTCGAGCACGGCCTGCACGCTCACCCCGGCCGCATCAGCGACCGCGGTGATGGTCTCGCCCGAGGCGATCGTGTGGGTGGCGGCGGCAACCGCAACCGCCGGCGCGACGTACACGACGGCCTCCATCGCGCCAGCAGCGGCCAGCAGCACGACCTGGCCGGGGTAGATCACGCTGCTGCCGTTGAGGCCGTTGGCTCCAAGCAGGTCGGCGGTCTTTAGCCCGTGTGTGGCTGCAATGCCGCTGATCGTGTCGCCGCTCTGCACGACATAATTCGTCGAGACCGGTGCAGCGGATGCGGCCGGCGCCGCCGCCTGAGTCAGGGTCAAGACCTGGCCTGGAAAGATCAGGGCCCGGGAATCGAGACCGTTCAGTGCCAGCACGGCCGCCGTCGACAGACCGAACCGGCCAGCGATACCACTGATGGTGTCGCCGTCTACGACGGAGTACTGCGCCGGTGCGATCTGCACGGTGGCAGCGACCGACGTGGGAACGGCGGCGAGAACCGGTGTGGACTGGGCGAGCTTGGCTTTCAGTGGCTTCTTGGCGAGCGCCTGGGCTTCGGCGGGGGCTGCGAGGTTGAGGCTGATGGCCAGGGTGCCGACCAGCACAATGGGCACAGTGAGCAGGGCCTGGCGGGACCGCAGGTCTGCGGCCTTCTTCACCCGACGCTTCGTTCCGCTGGCAACAGGAGTGCTGGCACGATCAACAGCGCTCACCTCAGCAATGCTCAGTTCAATACCGGCGTGTGCAGCGCCAGTCTGCGGAACGGTGGCGCGCGGTGCGGCCGGCGCCGCGGCATCTGTCTTAGTTTGTGTTTTCGCCCTAGTCGACATGGTGCTCCATTTCATTGTGTGCATCACGCTCGATGTAGACATCAAGTTCGCAGCAACGGCTGCTGTGCAGCAATCCCCACCCTGAGGTTTTCATAAATATGAGAAGGAGTCAATTGACACGGAGCCGCGAATTGGCACTGATCACGATAAAAAGCTCCACAAGGTTTTGTACCGGCCCCAAAATCATGGGAAGCTACCAACGTGAGTGATCTGTCTTCAGAGCCCGAGTGGCTTACTATTCCTGCCCTTGTCAACCTCCTCGGAATGAGCCAGAGCCGCGTGCGGCACCTCATCGACGACAAATACCTGCTGGCTATCCGTCGGGACAACGTCGTGTCGGTTCCCTCCCTGTTTCTGCGTGACGGAGCTCCCGTTCCGGAACTGCGCGGCACGCTGTTCGTGCTGGCCGATGACGGCTTCACCGACATGCAGGCCATGACTTGGCTGCTCGAGGTCGACGACAGCCTCGGCGTTGCTCCGATCGAAGCCCTCCGCGCCGGACGCAAGGCCGAGGTGCGCCGCGTCGCCCAGGCGCTCGCCTAAGCGCCTTCGGTCCGGCCCGCCAGCGACCGGCGTGCGGCGCAAAATGACCTCACGATAAAACGGATGCGCCGATCACGACGGCTGCGCCGGTCAGTATGCCCGACGTGTCACGCGATCGGTCAGATCGAGCAGGGTCTGCCGGGCCGTGGCGGTGATCGGTGCGGTTTCCAGTGAGTTCAGCGCTTCTGCGACCTGGGCGGCGATCAAAGTTTCGACCCGCTCGACCGCGCCGCTGGCCGTGATGAGCTCCTGAAGGGCGCGAATCTGCGCCTGATCGAGCGTCGGGTCGCCGAGCTGGGCATCCAGTGCCTGTCGATCCCGGTCGTTTAGCCGCTCCCGAGCCAGCGCGATCAGCACGGTGCGCTTGCCCTCGGTCAGGTCGTCCCCGCTTGGTTTTCCGGTCACCGCGGCATCGCCGAACACCCCGAGCAGGTCATCGCGCAACTGATAAGCCATTCCGAGCGGCAGGCCGAAGGCCCGCAGTGAGCTGAGCTGGTCGGCCGACGCTCCGGCAAGCGCGGCCCCGATCACGAGCGGAGCCTGCACGCTGTACTTGGCTGACTTGTAGACGATGACCCGCAGGGCACGGTCGAGCAGCTGCGATTCGGGCTGAGCCAGCCAGGCGCGTTCCTCGAGAATGTCGAGGTATTGCCCGGCCGTGACCTCGGTGCGCATGTGATTGAACTCAAGCCGAGCGCGCCGGGCCGACGGTCGGTCGGCGACCGCATCGAGTCCTTCGTCGAGCAGCTCGTCACTCCATCCGAGGAGCAGGTCGCCGAGCAGAATCGCCGATGCCCGTCCGAACGTGACCGGACCGCCGGACCAGCCCGCATTCTTGTGCAAACTTTCGAACAGTTTGTGGGCGCTCGGCGCCCCGCGTCGGGTGTCCGAGTTGTCAATAATGTCGTCGTGCACGAGCGCGGCGGCATGAAAAATTTCCAGGGCGCTGGCCGCCGAGACGACCGCCTCGAGCGGTACCGGGGCAGTGGATGCCGCGCCTCGCCGGCCGGCTGCGGCCGCCGGTGTTTTCGCCCCCGACTGGCCCGCATCTGGGCGCGTATCGGCCGCACGGACGCTCTGCGCGCCCCAGTAACAAAACTGGGCTCGAAACCGCTTTCCACCGCTGAGAAACTGCCGTGAGAAGTCTGTTAGAGGCGTCAGATCGGAGCTGATCAGAGTCACAATTGTTTCGCGGGACATGAGGAACTCGTCGATGCGCGATTGAACCAAGTCGATCAGGCGTTTGCTTTCAGGCACTCGTATAGCCTAGCCACCATGGCGGGGTTAGAATTGAGTAGTTCGACCTTACCCGGTTCGAATTTTGCAGTTCAAATTTTTCAACCCACCCGCTCGATCCCGTAACTGGAAGGGAATGAGATGCCGCTTTCGGAACAGGAGCAGCGACTCCTTGAAGAGATGGAGCGCAGCCTCTATCACAACGATGCCGACTTCGTCGCCAGCGTTGGTGCTTCGCGACTCCGCCCGAACTATCGTTCCATCGCCATCGGTGTACTCCTCGCCGTCGCGGGCATTGTCGCGCTCATTCTGGGCGTAGCCATTGCACAGCTCTGGCTCGGCATTCTCGGCTTCATTGTGATGTTCGGTGGCGTTCTCGTCGCCGTCTCGCCCGGCAAAGCCATCCGTGGTGTTCCCGGACCGTCCGCACCCGGTCGTCGACCGGCGCAGGCCAAGTCCAACCAGGGGCTGATGGATCGCCTGAACGACCGCTGGGACCGCCGTCAAGACGGTCAGTAGCGCGAATGGACCGTAACGCGAACGGCCAATAGTCACCTGAGCTGATTCCTCCACCGGGTTTCCAGAACTCAAGAATTTGCAGCCCCAAAGGGCCGATCATCCGATCGGCCCTTTTTTTGTGCCCAAAAACCAGCAATAGACATCCATTTTCAATGAGTGTGCTCCCTTTTCCTCCACAGCAAGTTACTAATGAATTCGGGGCAGTTTGCTGATTAAGTTCGGAAACAGGTCAGAATTCTTCGACAAGTGGTTGAAGGTGGAGTAAAGTGGAGGCAGACCTGAATCTGGCCGGAAGAAAGGGGTACGCGTGTTCCTTGGCACGTACGCCCCCCGGCTCGACGAAAAAGGTCGAATCATTCTTCCCGCGAAATTTCGGGAGGAACTCTCCACCGGCGTGGTGATGACGCGCGGGCAGGAACACTGCATCTACGTGTTCAGCACCCGCGAATTCGAAACGCTCCACGACAAGATTCGCCAGGCCCCGGTCACGAGCAAGCAAGCTCGCGACTACCTCCGGGTGTTCCTGTCCGGAGCGAGTTCCGAAACGCCGGACAAACAAAACCGCGTCACCATCCCCGGCAATCTCCGCAGCTATGCGGGGCTCGACCGGGAACTGACCGTCATCGGCGCTGGCAGCCGAGTCGAGATTTGGGACAGCGAAGCGTGGGCCACATACCTCGCCGAGCAGGAAACCTCGTACGCCAACACGACGGAGGAGGTGATTCCGGGACTCTTATAGCCCCTGGCGCCTGACTCCTCGCCGTTTTTGCCCTGACACACTTCCCCGGTGCCAGGACGAAATGGAGGGGAATCAGGCCTCACGGACTTTCCCGGCATTATGGCCAGCAACGACATTCCCAGCAATAAAATCCACACCCCGGTACTGCTCGAACGCTGCGTCGAGCTGCTTGCCCCCGCGCTCGAACAACCCGGAGCCGTGCTCGTCGACGCGACGCTGGGAATGGGCGGTCACGCCGAAGCGATCCTGTCCCGTTTTCCGGGGCTCACGCTCGTCGGCCTCGACCGCGACACCGAGGCCCTCGCCATCGCCGAGGAACGACTCAAGGGATTCGGCGACCGGGTCCACCTCGTGCACACCGTCTATGACGGCATCGGCGAAGCCCTCGACGGGCTCGGCATCACCGAGGTCGCCGGCGTCTTGTTCGACCTCGGCGTCTCCAGCCTGCAGATCGACCGGGTCGAACGCGGCTTTTCCTACTCGAAGGATGCCCCGCTCGATATGCGCATGGACGGCACCGCCGGCCTGACAGCCGCGAGCATCCTCGCCGATTACAGCGAACGCGACCTCAAGCGCATCTTTCAGGACTACGGCGAAGAGAAACTGTCCGCCCGCTACGCCAAGGCCATCGTCGAAGCTCGCGAAACGACTCCCTTCGTGCGGTCGGCACAGCTCGTCGACGTGATCACGAAGGCGACCCCGGTCGTCGTTCAGCGGCAGGGCCACCCGGCCAAACGAGTTTTCCAGGCGCTCCGCATCGAGGTCAACCAGGAGCTCGCCGTGCTCGAGCGGGCCATTCCCGCAGCGCTCGAGCGCGTGCAGGTCGGTGGGCGCATCGTCGTTATGGCGTACCAGTCGCTCGAAGACCGCATCGTCAAACGGGCCCTCGCCGCGGCATCCGGTTCAACCGCCCCCGCCGGCCTGCCGGTGGAACTCCCCGAACACAAACCGCTCTTCACCCTGCTGCTGCGCGGAGCCGAACTGGCATCCGACGAGGAGAAGGCCATCAACCCCCGCGCGACGCCGGTTCGGCTGCGCGCTGCTGAACGACTGAGAAGGGCCGCCGCATGAGCGACAACCTTGCACGCGTATCGTTTGCGGTCGAACGTGAAAAGTTCGAGACGCCGGAGCGTCGCCCCTTTCGCATCGTCTCGTCGAACCCGAGACGCCGGGCGCGCCCGCGCATCTTCTATGCCCTCACCGCGGTGGCCGGCATGGCTGCGATCATCGTCGCCCAGCTGCTCCTGAGCGTGGGCATCTCCCAGGGAGCCTACGAGATCTCCAGCCTTCAGTCGAGCCAGTCCGAACTCGGCCGCACGGCCGCGGGCGTCAGCGAAGACCTCGTGCGGGTATCCTCGCCGCAAAGCCTCGCCGCCAACGCCGAGGGACTCGGCATGGTCACCAACTCCAACCCCGTCTACCTGCGCCTGTCCGACGGCGCTGTTTTGGGCGCTCCGGCCTCGGCGTCGGGTTCGCAGGCCGGGGCGGCCAGCCTCGTTCCGAATGCCCTGCTGACCGGCAGCGCCCTGCTGTCGCAGCTGCCCGACGACGCCGCGGCGACAACGGGCGCTGTCGCGATCACGAGTGCTCCGGTAGTTCCTGCAGGACTCGCGGCGCCCACTACCCGATAGTTTCTCCGTGTCGACCATGATGGGCAGATGAGCGTGCGCAACAGCAGTGCCCGAACCAACCCGACCAACACCCGGTCCAGTCGTCGACGCACCTTTTTCACCATCGTCGTGCTGTTCGCCGTCATCGGCGTGTTCGTGGTGCGGCTCGTCGATATTCAGGTGGTGCAGGCCGATTCGCTCACCAAGGACTCCGTGGGAAACCGTTCGGTCGGCCAGGTGATCTATGGCTCGCGCGGCGAGATCGTCGACGGGAACGGTGTGGTGCTTGCCGGAACGGTCATGCGCTACAACATCACCATGTCGCCGGTCAACGCCACCCCCTTCAAACGCACGGTCGACGGAAAAAAGGTCGAGGTCTCGGTGGCCGAGGCGGCCGCCGAAATCGGTGCCGCCACCGGGCAGACCGGTGACGCCATTCTGCTGACCATTTCCACCGCCCTCGAGGCCAACGCCAAGGCGAATTTCGCCTACATCGCCCAGAAGGTCGACGTCGACGTGCTACGCGCAGTGCAGGAGCTGCACATTCCGTGGACGTACTCCGAGAACAGCCCGAGCCGGGTCTACCCGAACGGAGCCGTCGCCGGCAATCTGCTCGGCTTTCTGTCGGGGGAGGGAGTGCCGCAAGCCGGCCTCGAATCCGGGCAGGACGCCTGCCTGGCCTCCACCAACGGTTCGGAAACCTATGAAAAGGGAGCCGACGGCGTGCGCATCCCGGGTAGCAGCGTCACGAGCACCGAGGCCGTTGACGGCGGCGACGTCGTCACCACCATCGACTCTGACCTGCAATGGTTCGTGCAGCAGACCCTTGCCGCTCGGGCGCAAGAGACCGGAGCCGCCTGGGCGAACGCGGTCGTGCAGGACGCCAAGACCGGCAAACTTCTCGCCGTCGCCGACTACCCCTCGGTCGACCCGAACAATGTGGGCGGTACCGAAAACCCCGACGATCGCGGATCCCGGGCCTTTACCCAGTCTTTCGAACCGGGGTCGACCTTCAAAGCGCTCACCGCGGCATCCGTTCTCGATGCCGGCGTTGCCACACTCGATACCGGCGTCGTCTCGCCCTACCGCTACCTGCCCTCCAACGGCGCCAATATCAATGACAGCCACTCGCACCCCGACCAGAACATGACCCTCACCGGGGTGCTGATCGACTCGAGCAACACCGGCATGTCCAAGTTCGGCGAGATGCTCACCAATCAGCAGCGCTACGACTATATGAAGGCCTTCGGAGTGGGCACCGCCACGGAGACCGGATTCCCGCGCGAAGACGGCGGCATTCTGCACCCCGCCGACGAATGGGACAACCAAACCAGCTACGCGACCATGTTCGGGCAGGGCCTGACCACGAGCGCCCTTCAGATCGCCAGCATCTACCAGACCATCGCCAACGACGGCGTGCGCATGCCGGTGCAGCTGGTGGAGGGCTGCCGGCAGGCCGACGGCACGCTGACCAATGTGCCCGATGCCGCCGGCACCCGGGTGCTCTCCGAAAGCGCGGCGAACGACACGAGCGACGTGCTCGAGATGGTATATCAGAAGAGCTGGGTGAACAGTAAGTGGAACATTCCGGGCTATCGCGTCGCCGCTAAGACCGGCACCGCCCAGATGCCCGACGGGCACGGTGGGTACTCTAACGGGTACCTCGTTTCGGTTTCCGGGTTCGCCCCGGCCGACGATCCACAGTACGTAGTCTCGGTCAGCATCGCCGATCCTGTTAAACTGAACACATCTGCCGCACCGGCTCCGGTCTTCCAGGAGATCATGAGCCAGGTTTTGAAAAAGTACCGGGCGGTTCCCTCCGGGGCGAGTGCGCCCGATCTTCCGTCCACCTGGTAAGAAAGCGAGCCCTGCGTGTCTGAATTGGCGCCGTCGGCTCTCCGTCCCGAGCATCCCGTTCCGCGGTCGTTGTCGGGATTGGTTGCCGAATTTGATCTAGAACTACGTGGAGACATCGACGGTCTTGAAGTCACCGGGGTGAGTCTGAGCTCCCGCACGGTGCAGCCCGGTGACCTCTACGTCGGCGTACCCGGAGCGCACCTGCACGGAGCCACCTTCGCCGCCGCCTCAGCAGAGGCCGGTGCCGTGGCTATCCTGACCGACCAGGCCGGGGCGCTGCTGGCCGCGGGCAGCGGGCTCCCCGTGCTCGTCACCCCGGACGCCCGCGCAGCGCTCGGCGCCGTGTCCGGGTGGATCTACCGCACCGCCGACAACCCGGCGACCCTGTTCGCGGTGACCGGCACGAACGGCAAGACCAGCGTGGTCTACCTGCTCTTCGGCATCCTAAACCAGCTCGGCATCGTCTCCGGGCTGACCTCCACCGCCGAGCGCCGCATCGGTGACCTCGCCGTGACCAGTGCGCTGACCACCCCGGAGGCGAGCGAACTGCACGCCCTGCTCGCCCGCATGAACGAGGCCGAGGTGCGCGCGGTCGGCATCGAGGTGTCGGCCCAGGCGCTCAGCCGCTACCGGGTCGACGGGCTGGTCTTCGACGTCGCCGCGTTCACCAACCTCAGCCACGACCACCTCGATGACTACGCGGCGATGGACGACTACTTTCAGGCCAAGCTCGAGCTGTTCCAGCCCGACCGCTCGCACCGCGGCGTCGTCACCGTTGACACCGACTGGGGCCGGCGCATCGCCGACGAATGCCGCATCCCGGTCACGACGATCACTAATCATACGGACATTGACGCCGACTGGCGCATGACCGTGGTCGGTGAAACCGCCAGCCACACCGATTTCGTGCTCGACGGGCCGGACGGCCGGCGCCTGCGCACCCGGGTTCCCCTGCTCGGCTGGTACATGGCTGCGAACGCCGCCCTCGCCATCGTCATGCTGGTCGAATCCGGCTTTGACCTCGAGGCGATTCAGCACACCCTCGACCGCGACGGCGGCATCGTCGCTTACATTCCCGGCCGGGCCGAGCGCATCTCCGGCGACCGGGGCCCGCTCGTCTACATCGACTACGGGCACAGTCCGGACGCCTTCCTCAATACCCTCGCGGCCCTGCGCAAATTCACCCCCGGCAAGCTGATCATGCTGTTCGGCGCTGACGGTGACCGTGACACCACGAAACGCGCCGATATGGGCGCGATCGCTGCCCGGGGCAGCGATATCGTGGTCGTGACCGACTTCCACCCGCGCTACGAAGATGCCGCGAGCATCCGTGCTGTCTTGCTTGACGCAGCGCGCGCGGCCGTTCCCGACGGCGAGTTCTACGAGGTGGCCAACCCTCGTGCGGCATTCCGCACGGCGTTGTCACTGGCACACGAAGGAGACACCATTCTGTATGCCGGCCCAGGCCATGAGGACTACCACGAGGTACAAGGCAAGAAACTGCCCTACTCCGCCCGAGAGGATGCTCGCGAAGCGCTGCGTTCGGCAGGGTGGCTGTAAATGATTGCCCTCTCCCTGACCGAGATCACCGAGGCCGTCAACGGTGCGCTGCACTTGGCCGGTCCGGCCGAAGCCGCTGACCAGATCAACGGCTCGGTCCAGACCGACTCCCGCCTGATCGAGCCAGGCTCCATCTTCGTTGCCAAGCCCGGCGCGGTGACCGACGGCCACCTGTTCGCGCCGGTCGCCGCCGAGCGCGGTGCCGCCCTATTGATCGTCGAGCGAACGCTCGACCTGCCGGTCACCCAGATCGTCGTCGCTGATGCCGTGGCCGCGCTCGGCGCCCTCGCCGCGGCCGTGGTCGCCCGGGTACGCGCGGCCGGAACGCTCAAGGTTGTCGCCGTCACCGGCTCGAACGGCAAGACCACCACCAAGAACCTGCTGCGCAGCATGCTCGAACGGGTCGGCCCGACCGTCGCCCCGCGTGGATCCTTCAATAACCAGGTCGGCGCGCCGATGACCATGCTCGAGGTCACGGCCGAGACTCGTTTTCTCGTGATCGAGATGGGCGCCAGCAGCGAAGGTGCGATCGCGCACCTGGTGCGCCTGGCCCGGCCCGACGTGGGGATCGTGCTTTCCGTCGGCCTCGCCCACGCCGGCGAGTTCGGCGATCTTGATGCCACCGTTCGCGCCAAATCCGAGATGGTCACCGACCTGCTGGAAACGGATGTCGCGGTGCTGAATGCAGACGATCCGCGCGTCGCGCAGATGGCCGCGCTCACCCCGGCCCGCATCGTGCGCTTCGGCGAGTACGGTCAGGTCGACGTGCGCGCGAGCGCCCTGCACGGAAGCCGCACCGGCACAACGTTCACCCTGCACCTCGCCGGCGGGCAGAGCGCTCCGGTCGTGTTCCGGGTGCTCGGCGAACACCACGTTATGAACGCCCTCGCCGCTGCCGCCGCCGCTGAAGTACTCGGGGTCTCGCTGCCCGACATCGTCGCCGCGCTCGAGGCCACGACCCGGGCTGAACGCTGGCGCATGGAGGTTCTCGGCGGCAAGGACGATGTCACCGTCATCAACGACGCCTACAACGCAAGCCCCGACTCGATGAGCGCCGCGCTCAAGACTCTCGCCCAGATCGGTACCCCCGGAAAGCGCACCATCGCCGTGCTCGGCGAAATGGCCGAACTGGGCGAACTGGCCGGTGAGGAGCACGATCGTATCGGCCTGCTCGCCGTGCGCCTCAATATCTCGCAGGTGATCGTGGTCGGGCGAGGTGCCCGCCGCATGCATATCAGCACCATCAACGAGGGGTCCTGGGACGGTGAGTCTGCCTATGTCGACACGCCGGATGAGGCCTTCGAACTGGTGCGCAGCTCAGTGAATCCGGGCGATACCGTGCTCGTCAAGTCATCCAACTCCGCGGGTCTGCGGTTCCTCGGCGATCGACTGGGAGACTTGTTCTCGTGAGAGTCCTGCTACTTTCCGGCGCGTTTTCACTCGCCTTCACCCTGTTTCTGACGCCGCTGTTCATTCGGCTGTTCAAGAAGTTCGGCTGGGGCCAGTTCATTCGCGACGATGGGCCGAAGAGCCACCACGCCAAGCGCGGCACCGCCACCATGGGCGGAATCATCATCATCCTGGGTGTGTTGATCAGCTATTTCACCGCCATGCTGATCGAGCAACGACCGTTCACCCCCTCGCCGCTGCTCGTGCTGTTCATGATGGTCGGCCTCGGACTGGTCGGGTTTCTCGACGACTTTCTGAAGACCCGCAACCAGCGCAGTCTCGGCCTCGGCGGCTGGTCCAAGGTGCTCGGGCAGGTCATCGTCGCCGGTGCCTTCGGCGTGCTGTCGCTGCAATTCGTCGACCGCAACGGTCAGACCCCCGCCTCGACGAGCGTTTCCTTCATTCGGGACCTGCCGCTTGACTTTATGAAACTGGGCACGTTCATCGGCATCGCCGTGTTCCTGCTCTGGATCTGCCTGATCGTGGCCGCGACCTCGAACGGAGTGAACGTCACCGACGGTCTCGATGGCCTCGCCACCGGAGCATCCATTTTCGCCATTGGATCCTTCGTCGTGATCGGGTTCTGGCAGTCCAACCAGAGCTGCTTCGGAGGAGCGGATGCCGCCGACCAGTACAAGTGCTACCTCGGCCCCGACTCCTTCGACCTCGCCATCGTCGCCGCAACCATCGTCGGCGGCCTGATCGGGTTTCTCTGGTGGAACACCTCACCGGCCAAGATCTTTCTCGGCGACACCGGCTCGCTCGCCCTCGGCGGGGCGCTGGCCGCCCTCGCCATTCTCAGCCGTACCGAACTGCTCCTCGTGCTCATCGGTGGCCTGTTCGTGATGGAAGCCGGCTCGGTCATCGTGCAACGCGCGTACTTCAAGATCACCCACGGTAAACGCATCTTCCTGATGAGTCCGGTCCATCATCACTTTGAGCTCAAGGGCTGGGCCGAAGTCACGGTTGTCGTGCGGTTCTGGATCATCGGCGGCCTGCTCGTCGCCGCCGGTGTCGGCTCGTTCTACCTCGAATGGCTGTCGCAATAGTGAACTCTAAAACCCCCGCTGCCGGCGACCGCCTGAACGGGCTGGTCAGCTGGCACGCCGACTGGCGAGGCCTGCGCGTCGCCGTGCTCGGTCTCGGCGTGACCGGCTTTGCCGCCGCCGATACCCTCGCGGAACTGGGCGCAGACGTGCTCGTGCTCGCCTCGCCGGGCGCCGACGAACGCTTCGACCTGCTTGCGGTGCTCGGGGTGCCGTTCGTGCAGGCTGACCTGCGTCAGGTGCCGGCTGAGCTGGCGGCGCAGCTACCGGAATTGATCATCGTCTCGCCGGGATTTCACCCAGATCATCCCCTGCTGCTCTGGGCGGTGGAGCACAACGTGCCGGTCTGGGGCGACATCGAGTTGGCCTGGCGGCTTCGCGACAAGGTCGGCACTCCGGCCGAGTGGTTGCTCGTCACCGGCACCAACGGCAAGACCACCACGGTGCAGCTGACCGCCACGATGCTTGCCGCGCACGGCAGCCGGGTCGCCCCCTGCGGCAATATTGGCGTGCCCGTACTTGACGCCATTCGTGACCCGCAGGGCTGGGACGTGCTCGTCGTCGAACTGTCGAGCTACCAACTGCACCACCTGCCCGCAAACGGCCCGGGCGCCCTACGTCCCTGGGCCAGCCTCTGCCTCAACATCGCCGATGATCACCTTGACTGGCACGGCTCCGCTGCGGCCTACCGCGCGGCCAAGGCGAAGGTGTACCTGAACACGGCGGTGGCCTGCGTCTACAACACAGCGGATGCCGCGACCCTCGCGATGGTGCAGGACGCCGACGTGCAGGACGGCGCCCGCGCGATCGGTTTCGGTCTCGGCGTGCCAGGACCGAGCGAATTAGGGATCGTCGACGGCATCGTCTGCGACCGGGCCTTTCTCGAGGACCGCTTCGAACGGGCCCTGGAACTGACCACCGTGCCGCACCTCGTCGCGGCCGGGCTCGGCGCCCCGCACGTGATCATGGACGTGCTCGCCGCGAGCTCCCTGGCCCGGTCGTTCGGGGTCGAGCCGGCGACCATCCACCGCGCGCTCGAAACCTTCCACCTCGACGCACACCGCATCGAAACGGTCGCGATCGCCGACGATGTGGAGTGGATCGACGATTCCAAAGCCACCAACCCGCACGCCGCCGATGCCTCGCTGGCGGCCTATGAGTCAGTCGTGTGGGTGGTCGGCGGGCTGCTCAAGGGCGTCGACATCGCCGAGCTCGTGCAGAAGCACATCGGCCGACTCCGCGGCGCCGTCATCATCGGCGTCGACCGGGTGGCAGTCCGCGAAGCATTCGCGCGACACGCCCCCGACCTGACCGTGTTTGAGATTGACGCGAACGACACTGTATCCAACGGAGGCGAACCGGTGATGACGGCTGCGGTGCGGCTGGCAGCCTCGATCGCGCAGGCCGGCGACACCGTTCTGCTCGCACCGGCCGCCGCATCGATGGATCAGTTCGAGAGCTATGCCGAACGCGGCCGGCTTTTCAATCAGGCAGTACACGACTTCTTGGGCAGGTGACGCGGATGGTACAGGTGCCTCGCAACCCCGCCTCTCGCCCGGCCGGGCAGAACCCGGACAGCACGGGTGCCGCACCCGGAAAACGCCCCAATCCGGGGGCGCGCCCCGGGCGCCCGGCGCGGATTCCCGAACAGGCGGCGGCGGGCGGCGCACAGGTCCGAATCAATCTCGGTCGGGTGTTCAAGGCCGAGGGCGGCAACTACTTTCTGCTGCTCGGCACCACCCTGTTCCTGGTGGTTTTCGGTCTCATCATGGTGCTGTCGTCGTCGTCGGTCGATTCCTTTCTGGCCGATATGGGCTTCTTCGGCGGGATCCTGCGCCAGGGTATGTTCGCTCTGATCGGCATTCCGCTCATGCTCGTCGTGAGCCGGCTGCCGCTCGCTTTTTGGCGTCGCGTGGCCTGGCCGGCGATGCTGATCACCTGCTTCTTTCAGTTTCTGGTCGTGGCCACCGGCCTTGGCGTCGGCACCGGCGGCAACACCAACTGGCTGAACATCTTCGGCATTCAGTTTCAGCCGTCCGAGGGCATCAAGGTTGCCCTGGTCATCTGGCTCGGCGTGATCCTCTCAAAGAAGCAGCACCAGCTGCACGACTGGAAGCACGTGTTCATTCCAGTCTTCGGGGTCGGCGGCGGCGCAGCATTTCTCGTCATGCTCGGCGGTGACCTCGGAACCACGATGATCATGGCCGGCATTCTGTTCGGTGCGCTGTTCTTCGCCGGCGTCAAACTGCGCTTGCTCGCGGTACCGCTGCTGGTCGGCGTCGGCGCAGCGGTTGTGCTGGCCATCGCGAGCCCCAACCGGTTGACTCGCATCACGAGCTTTCTCAACGAGGGCTGCACGGAGCTGGTCGGGGAGATCTCCTCGAGTTGCTGGCAGCCGCTGCACGGCACCTGGGCCCTCGCTAACGGCGGAATCTTGGGCGTCGGGCTCGGAAACTCCAAGGCCAAATGGTCCTGGCTGCCGGCCGCCGACAACGACTACATCTTCGCCATCATTGGCGAAGAACTCGGCCTGATCGGCTGCATCGTCGTCCTCGGCATGTTCATTCTGCTGGCCTTCGCCTTTTTGCGCATTATGCGCGCGGCCACGACCGTGCAGGCCAAGGTCTCCACCGCCGCCGCCATGGTTTGGATCATTGGACAGGCCTTCGTCAATATCGGCGTGGTTCTCGGCGTGTTCCCCGTGTTGGGTGTACCGCTGCCGCTCATCTCGGCCGGAGGTACCGCCCTGCTCACCACCCTCGTCGCGATCGGCATCGTGCTCTCCTTCGCCCGCGGCGACCGCTCGAGCGACGCCGAGAGCGCCTTTCACGACCCCAACCTTATCGAGGCTGACCGAGCATGACTACCTACCTTCTGGCGGGCGGCGGCACCGCCGGCCACGTCAACCCCCTGCTCGCCGTCGCCGACCGCATTCGCGCCAGCGAAGCGGATGCCACGGTGTTGGTTCTCGGCACCGCCGAAGGTCTCGAGGCGCGCCTGGTTCCGGCCCGCGGCTACGAACTCATCGTCGTTCCCCGGGTGCCGTTTCCGCGCCGGCCGAACTGGGCGGCCCTGGCCTTTCTGCCACGCTTCCGCGCGGCCGTGCGCGGAGTGGCCGCGGTCATTCGCTCTCGCAAGGTCGACGTGGTCGTGGGCTTCGGCGGGTATGTCTCCACGCCGGCCTACCTCGCGGCCCGGCGTGCGGGGGTGCCGATTGTCATCCACGAGGCCAACGCCAAGCCGGGCCTGGCCAACAAACTCGGCGCCCGCCTGACCGAGTACGTCGGTGTCGCTTTCGCCGGCACCCCGATTCGGCACGCCCGCTTCGTCGGAATGCCGCTCCGGCCCGAAATCGAACAGCTCGACCGATCGGCCGTTCGCGCCGAGGCCGTCGCGTTCTTCTCGCTCGAGGCCGATCGTCCCGTGCTGCTGGTCACCGGGGGATCGCTCGGCGCGCGCAAGCTCAACGCGACCATTCTGGCCTCGGCGCCCGCGCTCGTGGCCGCCGGATGGCAGGTGCTGCACATCACCGGGTCCAATTCCGAGATCGTCGACCCCGGCGTGCCGAACTACCACCTGGTCGCCTACTGCGATCGCATGGACCTGGCCCTCGCCACAGCCGATTGCGCCGTGACCCGGGCGGGAGCGGCGACGGTCAGCGAACTCTGCGCGCTCGGCATTCCGGCCGTATACGTGCCGTATCCGGTCGGCAACGGCGAGCAGCGCTTTAATGCCGCGCCGGTGCTGGCCGTCGGCGGCGGTGTGCTGATCGATGACGCGGACTTCGTGCCGGCCTGGGTTCGCAGCGAGCTGGTGACCATGTTGGGTGACCGGCCGAAGCTGGCGAAGATGGGGCGGGGGGCGGCATCCGTCGGTGTGCTGGACGGCACTGCCCGCATGCTCGACCTGGTGCACGGGGCGCTCACGACCTGAGTGTCGGGCGGCACGCGTAACGTAGTGCCCGCACCAACTGTTTTATTTGCTTCGATCGAGAAGAGCGCACCACCGTGATCAAACCAGACCTCACCCTGACCATTCCCGAGAACCTCGGACGTGTGCACTTCGTGGGCATCGGAGGCTCCGGAATGAGCGGAATCGCCCGCCTGTTCCTGAACCAGGGCTATACGGTCACCGGCTCCGACGCCAAGGATTCGCCCAACGTGCAGGCGCTGCGGGAACTCGGTGCGAACGTGTTCATCGGTCACGATGCGGCCAATGTCGGCGCGGCCGACACCCTCGTCGTCACCGGCGCGCTCTGGCAGGACAACCCAGAATACGTGCTCGCCAATGAGCGCGGCCTGCCGGTGCTGCACCGCGCGCAGGCCCTCGCCTGGCTCATTCGCGAGCACCGCCTCGTTTCCGTCGCGGGCGCCCATGGCAAGACCACCTCAACCGGAATGATCGTCACCGCGCTGCTCGGCCTCGGCCAGGACCCGAGCTTCGTCAACGGCGGCGTGATCGAATCCCTCGGCGTGAGTTCCGCCAGCGGAGCCGACGACCTGTTCGTGGTCGAAGCCGACGAATCCGACGGCTCCTTCCTGCTGTACCACACGGCGGTAGCCCTGATCACAAACGTCGACCCCGACCACCTCGACCACTACGGCTCGCTCGAAGCGTTCGAGGCCGCGTTCGTCCAGTTCAGCACCAAGGCCAGCGAGCTCGTCGTCATCTCCTCCGACGATGTCGGCGCCGTGCGGGTCACCGCAACGATCACCGCCGGCCGGACCGAAGCGGATGCCGCCGCGCGCGTGATCACGTTCGGCGAGCACCCCGAGTCCACCGTTCGCGTGCACTCCATCACCACGACCGGTCCGGTGAGCTTCAGCGTCGCCTGGCAGGGTCAGGATTACAGCGCCACCCTGCGCATTCCCGGCAAGCACAACGCCATCAACGCCGCCGGCGCCTTCGCCGTGCTGGTCGGGCTCGGCTTCGAACCTGCGGCGAGCCTCGACGCGATCGCCGGCTTCGGCGGCACTCAACGCCGGTTCGAACTGCACGGCACCGTCGGCGGCGTCAGCGTCTACGATGATTACGCCCACCACCCGACCGAGGTCGCCGCAGCCCTCGCGGCCGCGCGCACCGTCGTGGGGGAGGGCCGCATCATCGCGGTGCACCAACCGCACCTGTACAGTCGCACCCGCCTGTTCGCCCAGGAATTCGCCGACGTGCTCGAGAACTTTGCCGATNCGTGCTCGCGGTGTACGGCGCCCGCGAAGACCCGGAGCCTGGCGTGACCGGAGCGCTCGTGTCCGAGCGGTTCCGCGAACCGTCGCACGTCGCTTACGTGCCGGACTGGCAGGATGCCGCTGATTACCTCGCCAGCATCGCCCGCGAGGGCGACTTCGTGGTCACCCTTGGCTGTGGTGACGTGAACCGCATCGTTCCCCAGCTGCTCGCCGCACTCGAACAGGCACGCGGATGAGGTGGCGGTGAGGCGGCCGGCCGGCTTCGAGCGCCCGGCCAAGGCGACCCCGACCCCAGCGGCGAAACCGACTCGGGTTCAGTCGGACACTCCGTCGACCGCTCAGCCCACTCCAGCGGCGAAACCGGCTCGCTCAAAGTCGTCGGCTCAGGCGACTCCAGCGGCGAAGCCCTCGCGTGCCCGGCCGCAGACGGAGCCGAACCAGAAATCCGACGGCCCGACCGGCGCCGCCGCGGGTTCGGTGACGGCCCCGAAGGCGTTCCCCCGGGGAGGCACCGGCGGGAAGAGCGGGTCGCATGACCCCTCGACGGTGTCGTCGACACCGTTCGTAAAGCCGTCCTCGAAGCCGCTGCTCCAGAACTCCTCGACACCGTCCGCAAGGTCTTTCGATGGCTCCGACACGACGACGGAGCCGATAGCCATCCCGGGGGCCGGGGCATCCGGTCCACCGGTTTCAGCAGACCTGAGCGAGCCTGTCACCGCGGCAGACCTGGCCGCACTCACGACCCCCAGGTCAACGACGGGCGCAGCAACCTCGGCGATGCCCGTGACCCGGCGGACGTCGACGACGGCCGCGCCAGCCGGGCTGCCGAGCGGCGGAACCGCGGGGGTCCGCGCAGCACGGTCGGTCTTGCGGGCAGCTCAACGCGCCCGCAAACGCTTCGAACGCGCGGAGGTGCGTCGGTTCACCGGGCGTACCCGGCGCCGTCGTATCGCCTGGATTGTCGGGGGCGGCAGCGTCGCTCTCGCCTTTGGTCTCATCATCGGCGCCGCCTACTCGCCGCTCATGGCGCTGCGCACGATCGAGGTCGTCGGCACCAGCCGGATTCCCGCTGGCGACGTCGCGGCCGCCCTCGCCGACCAGCTCGGCACTCCGTTGCCGCTCCTCGACGCGGACGAGGTCAAGACCGAACTCTCCCAGTTCAAGCTCATTCAAAGTTATGTCACCGAGAGCCGCCCGCCGGGCACGGTAGTGGTGCGGGTCATCGAACGGGTTCCGGTGGGCGTCCTCGCTGGTGCGACCGGCTTTGACCTCGTCGATGCCGCTGGCGTCGTTGTGGAAACAACGCCGGAGCGCGCCGTCGGCTACCCGCTCATCGAAGCTCCGGATGGCGTCGACAGCGCCGGATTCACCGCCGCTGCCGCCGTGCTCGCCGTATTGCCCGAAAGTATCCGCACGCAATTGGATTCCGTCACCGCCGTCACCACGGATGACGTTACGCTCAGCCTGCTCGGCGGCGAACGGGTGGTCTGGGGCAGCGCGGAGAAGTCGGAGTACAAGGCCGTCGTGCTCGCCGCTCTGCTGGTCGGCCACCCGGCCGGCACGGTCAACGAGTACGACGTCTCCTCGCCCGACAGCGCCGTGCTGCGCTAGTTCGCCGTGAGCCCACCGCGACCGACTTGGGTGGCCGCTACGGTAACCGCAGCAGCGGCCATCGTTGGCGCATGAGGCGCAAAATAGACGGCCAAGCGGCTCGTAAGGAGCCGTGCGGAGGGTCGCGGCAACGGATTCTGCGTGTACTTCGCGACACGCGGGCGTGCCTCCCCGTTCGCGCGCCTCGCCCGCATACTTTCGTAATCAGGAATTGCATACTCAGCATAACTTTAAACCTCGACTAGAGGTTTAGGGTTCCACCCGGAGGCCGGACGTGTCAAACAATCAAAATTATCTAGCCGTCATCAAGGTTGTCGGCATCGGCGGTGGTGGCGTCAACGCCGTCAACCGCATGATCGAACTGGGCCTCCGCGGTGTCGAGTTCATCGCCATCAATACGGATGCCCAGGCTCTGCTCATGAGCGACGCCGACGTCAAGCTCGACGTCGGTCGTGACCTCACCCGCGGCCTCGGTGCCGGCGCGGACCCCGAGGTGGGTCGCCGCGCCGCCGAGGATCACGCCGAAGAGATCGAGGAAGCCCTCGCCGGGGCCGACATGGTCTTCGTCACCGCTGGCGAGGGTGGTGGCACCGGAACCGGTGGCGCCCCCGTCGTCGCCCGCATCGCCAAGTCGATTGGTGCCCTCACCATCGGTGTCGTCACCAAGCCGTTCGGCTTCGAGGGCAAGCGTCGTCAGGCTCAGGCCGAGACCGGCGTTGCCTCGCTCAAGAACGAGGTCGACACCCTTATCGTCGTGCCCAACGATCGCCTGCTCGAGATCAGCGACCGCGGCATCAGCATGCTCGAGGCCTTCGCGACCGCCGACCAGGTGCTCCTCGCCGGTGTGCAGGGCATCACCGACCTGATCACCACCCCCGGCCTGATCAACCTCGACTTCGCCGACGTCAAGTCGGTCATGCAGGGCGCAGGATCCGCACTCATGGGTATCGGCTCCGCTCGCGGCGCCGACCGTGCCATCAAGGCTGCCGAACTGGCGGTGGCCTCGCCGTTGCTTGAGGCCTCGATCGATGGCGCGCATGGCGTGCTGCTGTCGATCCAGGGTGGCTCCAACCTTGGAATCTTCGAGATCAATGATGCGGCCCGCCTCGTGCAGGAAGCAGTGCACCCCGAAGCGAACATCATCTTCGGTGCCGTCATCGATGACACCCTCGGCGACGAGGTACGAGTCACTGTTATCGCCGCCGGCTTTGATGGCGGCGAGCCCGGCGCCAAGGCGGTCGAGGTGCGGCGTGCCGACCTCGTTGCTGCCGGCATCGCGGCCGGTGCCGGTACGGCAGCCGGAGCGGCATTCGCTGGAGCAGCCGGCGCGCCGGCCACCGACTCGGGCAGCTACAGCGATGGCGAGCTTGCGGCCTCAGTCTGGGGTGGTTCCGACTCCGCGAACGGCGTCACCGTGGCCGACCCGGCCTTCGAAGAAGAAGCCGACGACCTGGACATCCCGGACTTCCTCAAGTAGGACGAGATCCCTCCCGGGGCCGACTGAGTCGGCCCCGGTATCGTGCCTTAATCGCCTGAAACGAAACGAAACGAAACGAACATCATGAGCATGGTATCTCCAGGCGCGGCACCGGTCGATCTGGCCACCCGTCTCGAAACCGTGCGCGCTGGTGTGACCGACGCCGCCCGCGAGGCCGGTCGCGATGCGGCCGAGGTCACGACGATCGTCGTCACCAAGTTTCATCCGGTGTCGCTGATCGAAGCGTTGTACGCCCTCGGGGTGCGCCACGTGGGGGAGAATCGACACCAGGAGGCGCAGTCCAAGGCCGCTGAGCTCGCCGAGCTCGACCTGACCTGGCATTTTGTCGGACAGGTGCAGGGCAAGAAGGCGCGCCAGGTGCGCGCCTACGCCGACGTCATCCACTCGGTTGATCGGGACTCGCTTGTGGCCGCACTCGCCTCGGGGGAATCGACCATCGATTGCTTCATTCAGGTCAATTTAACGGATGATGCGGCTCGCGGAGGCGTGGATCCCGCGAACCTGCCGGCCCTGGTCGACACCGTTCTCGCCGCGCCCGGCGTGCACCTGCTGGGGCTCATGGCCGTTGCGCCGCTGGCGGAGGAACCACGCCGCGCGTTTGCGCGCGTGCGCGAGCTCAGTGTGCAGATTTGCAGCCAGGCCCCCGCGGCCACGGCGCTGTCGATGGGTATGAGCCAGGACTACGCCGCCGCCGTGCTCGAAGGGGCGACACACCTAAGAATTGGCACCGCAATCACCGGTAATCGTCCGGCGTTCAGTTAATCTCGAAGAAGCAAACCAACACGGAGGTCGACATGTCCAACCCGCTCAAGAAAACCATGGTCTACCTGGGTCTGGCAGACGAAGAGCTGGAGTACCAGGCGCCCGCCGGCGCCCAAGGTGCTGCCAACACGAACCACGTGAGCGCTGTGCCGGCCCGTGGGCACGACAACACGCCCCACGGTACCGCCGCGCACTCCAGCGCAGCCCAGAACACCGCCGGTCGTGCACCGGTCACCCCCCTGCGCAAGACTTCGACCCCCCAGAATGTGGTTGCGTCCGAAATGAATGAAATTCTCACCGTTCACCCGCGCGCTTACAAGGACGCCCAGGTCATCGCCGAATCCTTCCGTGACGGCATCCCGGTCATTATCAACCTGTCGCAGATGAGCGACGGCGACGCTCGCCGCCTCATTGACTTCGCCAGCGGCCTGTCTCAGGGACTGTACGGCAAGATCGAGCGGGTCACCGCCAAGGTCTTCCTGCTGTCGCCGTCCCACGTCGTCGTCTCCGGCGACAGCACGACCGAAGAGGGCGCTGAGGACGGCTCCTTCTTCGCGCAAGGCTAAACTGAACTGTGACTGGTATACCGATTCTCGGGAATCTCTTCTACTTCCTGTTCTTTATGTACTTTCTCGTGCTGTGGGGTCGATTCATCATCGACCTCGTGCGCGGCGTGAATCGTTCGTGGCGGCCGCAGGGCTTCTTGCTCGTGCTGGTGGAGCTCGTCTACACGCTGACCGATCCGCCGGTGCAGTTCTTTCGAAAACTGGTACCGCCGCTTCGGATCGGTCCCATCGCGTTGGATTTCGGTTTCACACTCACGATGCTGTGCTGCATCGTGGGCATGTCTCTGTCGGGCTTACTGTAAATAGCCCCACCGGGGCATGTATCCTTGTCCGATGATGGTTCGCCGTGAGCCCATACTCGCTCGTCGGCAGCTCGGGTTGTTCCTAGGACCCAGTCATTCAACTGCTCAAGTCATTCATATGCTCGAAACAATCAATTGCTCGAGTAAGTCAAATGTTCGCAACAAATATTAGTTTTGAGGGTGAAAAGCCATGGCGCTAACTCCGGAAGATGTAGTCAATAAAAGGTTCCAGTCGACCAAGTTCCGCGAGGGATACGACCAGGATGAGGTCGATGACTTCCTCGATGAGGTCGTCGTCGAACTGCGTCGCCTGACCAAGGAAAACGAAGAACTGCGCGGCGGGGCCGGCTCCGAAGCTGCCCCCGCAGTCGAGTCCGCTCCGGTTGCCGCAGTGGTCGCCGAACCGGTTGCCGTCGCTGCCCCCGTGGCCGCGGCTGCGCCGATCGTACCGACGCCGATCGACGAGACCGCCGGCACGACCAACCTGCTGCAGCTGGCTCGCCGCCTGCACGAGGAACACGTCAAGGAAGGCGCCGAGAAGCGCGATGCCCTGATCGCTGAAGGTCACGCCACCGCCGCTCGCGTCATCGCCGAAGCCGAGACACAGCAGCGCGTTCAGCTGCAGAAGCTCGACCTGGAGCGCACGGCGCTCGAGGGCAAGATCGATGGCCTGCGCACGTTCGAGCGTGAGTACCGCCTCAAGCTCAAGAGCTACATCGAGGGTCAGCTGAACGACCTCGACGCGAGCTCGGTCGACTCGCCGTCGTCCGACTCGAGCTCGAAGCCCAGCTTCCAGGGCTTTGGAGCCTAGGGCCCGAACGAAGAAGCGTTCGCGAGCGCTTATCGTTCTAGCCCTCGTCGCGCTCGGCGTTTACGCGCTCGATCAAATCAGTAAGTACCTCGTCGTCGCGTCGATGACGGAGGGCTCCGTCATCCGGGTTCTGAACGATGTGCTGCAACTGCACTTCGTTCGGAACCCGGGTGCCGCGTTCTCCCTCGCGAGCGGATCCACCTGGATCTTTTCGATCATCGCCGCGGCCGTCGTGGTGTTCATTATCTGGTTCGCCCGGCGCATCCGCTCGCTCGCCTGGGGACTCGTCTTCGGCCTGCTGCTGGGCGGTGTGCTCGGCAACCTGACCGATCGCCTGCTGCGCGAGCCCGGTTTCGGGCTCGGCCACGTCATCGACTTCATCTCAACGCCCTGGATGCTGCCGGCGATCTACAACGTGGCCGACATGGCCATCGTGACCAGCATGGCCATGTTCATGATCCTGACCATCCGCGGCATCGGCCTCGATGGCAACAAGGTCGTGGCCGAAAGCAAGAAGACTGCGTCAACCTTGAAACAAACGGATGCTGTGACTCCAGAAACACCCACCACCGCACCAACCGCAGCTGCACCGGCCGAGACACCGACCACCGAGCCGCGCCCATGACCGGCAGCTCTGAGAGTCGCTCCCTGCCCCTGCCCGACGGGCTGGAGGGCGTGCGCGTTGACGCCGGTTTGGCCAAGCTGTTCGGATTCTCCCGCAGCTTCGCCGCCGAGGTCTCCGAAGCCGGCGGCGTCGTGGTCGACGGCACCGTCGTCGGCAAGTCCGACCGGCTGCGAGCCGGAGCCTGGATCGAAGTCACCTGGCAGCCCAAGCAGCCGCTGCGCATCATCCCCATCGCCGTACCCGACCTGACGATCGTGCACGACGACGAGAGCATCGTCGTCATTAACAAGCCCGCCGGGGTCGCCGCGCACGCGAGCGTCGGCTGGACCGGGCCGACCGTTCCGGGCGCCCTCGCGGCGGCTGGATTCCGCATCGCGACCTCCGGCGCGGCGGAACGCGCCGGCATCGTGCACCGCCTCGACGTCGGCACCAGCGGGCTCATGGTCGTGGCCAAGTCGGAGACGGCCTACACGGCGCTCAAGAAGGCCTTCCATGACCGCGAGGTGCAGAAGATCTACCACACCGTCGTGCAGGGTCATCCCGACCCGCTGACCGGAACGATCGACGCCCCGATCGGTCGCCACCCGCGGTCGGACTGGAAGTTCGCGGTCATGGCCGATGGCAAGCCATCGATCACCCACTATGAGACCCTCGAAGCTTTCCCCTACGGTTCCCTGCTCGAGGTGCACCTGGAGACGGGGCGCACCCACCAGATTCGGGTGCACATGACGGCCCAGCGGCATCCGTGTGTCGGCGACGCCATGTACGGCGCCGATCCATCGATCACCGCCCGGCTCGGCCTGAAACGGCAATGGCTGCACGCCAAGCAGCTGGCCTTCACCCACCCGGACAGTCACGAATGGGTCACCTACAACGCCGACTACCCGGCCGACCTCTCGCACGCCCTCGGCGTGCTGCGCGGAGATTAGCCGCAGCATCCGCTCGCCCAGAATCAAGCGAGGCGATCGACCCCATCGAACACCGTTCCATCAACTGCTCGGAGCAATCGTGAGTAACCCGGCCAGCGCGACCGACTCGTTCGTGCATCTGCACGTGCACAGTGAATATTCCATGCTCGACGGAGCGGCCCGGGTGAAACCCCTGATCAAGGCTGCCGTCGACGAGGGGATGCCGGCGGTCGCGATCACCGACCACGGCAACGTGTTCGGTGCATTCGACTTCTGGAAGAGCGCGACCGATGCCGGCATTAAGCCGATCATCGGCACCGAGGCGTACATCACGCCCGGCACCGATCGGCGGGACAAGACCCGGGTGCGCTGGGGCACGAGCGGCCAAAACCGGGACGACGTCGGTGGCGCTGGTTCGTACACCCACATGACGCTGCTCTCCGAAAACACCGAGGGCATGCACAACCTGTTCCGACTCTCTTCGAAGGCGAGCCTCGAGGGCTACTACTTCAAACCGCGCATGGACCGCGAGCTGCTCAGCCAGTTCTCCAAGGGACTGATCGGCACCACCGGCTGCGTCGGTGGCGAGGTTCAGACCCGGCTGCGCCTCGGTCAGTATGAGGAGGCAAAGAAGGCCGCCGGCGACTTTCAGGACATCTTCGGCAAAGAGAATTTCTTCTGCGAGATCATGGACCACGGCATCGACATCGAACGCCGCACTATGACCGACCTGCTCAAGCTGGCCAAGGAACTTGACCTTCCGCTGCTGGCCACCAACGACTTGCACTACACCCACGCGCACGATGCGACAGCCCACGCAGCGCTGCTCTGCGTACAGTCGGCATCCACTTTGGACGACCCGAACCGGTTCAAGTTCGACTCTAACGAGTTCTACCTGAAGACCGCGGCGCAGATGCGGCATATGTTTCGGGACCACCCCGAATCCTGCGACAACACGCTGCTCATCGCCGAGCGCTGCGAGGTGGAATTCAACACCAAAGCCAACTACATGCCCCGCTTTCCCTGCCCGGAGGGCGAGAACGAGGAAAGCTGGTTCATCAAGGAGAACGAGATCGGGTTGGCCAAACGCTACCCGAAGGGCATCCCCGATGACGTGCGCAAGCGCGCGGACTACGAAATCGGCATCATCGTGCAGATGGGCTTTCCCGGCTACTTTCTCGTCGTCGCCGACTTCATCATGTGGTCCAAGCAGCAGGGCATCCGCGTCGGTCCCGGTCGCGGCTCGGGCGCCGGCTCGATGGTCGCCTACGCGATGGGCATCACCGACCTCGACCCGCTCGTGCACGGACTCATCTTCGAACGGTTCCTCAACCCCGACCGCGTCTCCATGCCCGACTTCGACGTCGACTTCGACGAGCGTCGCCGCGGTGAGGTCATCAAGTACGTCACCGAGAAGTACGGCGAGGAACGCGTCGCCCAGATCGTCACCTACGGCACGATCAAGGCCAAGCAGGCCCTGAAAGACGCCTCGCGCGTGCTCGGCTTTCCGTTCGGAATGGGCGACAAACTCACCAAGGCCATGCCGCCGGCCATCATGGGCAAAGACGTGCCGCTGACTGGCATGTTCGATAAGGACCACCCGCGCTACCGCGAAGCGGCTGATTTTCGGGCCGTGATTGAAAGCGATCCAGAGGCCCGCACCGTCTTCGACACCGCGCTCGGCCTGGAAAACCTCAAACGCCAGTGGGGTGTGCACGCGGCCGGAGTGATCATGTCGAGCGACCCCCTGATCGACATTATTCCGATCATGAAGCGTGAAGCGGATGGCCAGGTCGTCACGCAGTTCGATTACCCGGCTTCCGAAGCCCTCGGACTGATCAAGATGGACTTTTTGGGGCTGCGCAACCTCACCATTATCGACGACACCCTCGACAATATCGCCGTGAACCGCGGCCACCGGCCCGTACTCGAAGACCTCGGCCTCGAAGACCCCGCCGCCTACGAACTGCTCGCCCGCGGCGACACGCTCGGTGTGTTCCAGCTCGACGGCGGCCCGATGCGGGCCCTGTTGCGGCTCATGAAACCCGACAACTTCGAGGACATCTCGGCCGTCATCGCGCTGTACCGCCCAGGGCCCATGGGCGCCAACTCGCACACCAACTACGCGCTGCGCAAAACCGGCGTGCAGGAAATCATCCCGATTCACAAGGAGCTCGAAGAGCCCCTCAAGGACGTCATCGGCACCACCTACGGCCTGATCGTGTACCAGGAGCAGGTTATGTCGATCGCGCAGGTGCTCGCTGGCTTCACGCTCGGTGAAGCCGATCTGTTGCGCCGGGCCATGGGTAAGAAAAAGAAGTCCGAGCTGGACAAGCAGTTCGAGGGCTTCTCCAAGGGCATGCAAGACCGCGGCTATTCCATGGATGCCGTCACCACGGTCTGGAATATTCTGCTGCCGTTCTCCGACTATGCCTTCAACAAGGCGCACTCGGCCGCGTACGGCGTGCTCTCCTATTGGACCGCCTACCTCAAGGCCGTCTACCCGGCCGAGTACATGGCGGCCCTGCTCACGAGCGTCGGCGACTCCCGGGACAAGCTCGCGCTGTACCTCAACGAGTGCCGTCGCATGGGCATCCAGGTGCTAGCGCCCGACGTGAACGAGTCGATCGGATTCTTTGCGGCGGTGGGTACGGACATCCGTTTTGGTCTGGGTGCTGTGCGTAACGTCGGTTTCAACGTGGTGGAGGCCATTCGCGGCGCCCGCGAGGAGAAGGGGCGCTTCGAATCGTTCCACGACTTTCTGCGCAAGGTGCCGCTGCCGGTGGCCAATAAGCGCACGATTGAATCATTGGTCAAGGCCGGGGCGTTCGACTCGCTCGGCGCCACCCGTCGGGGCATGGTCGAGATTCACGAGTCGGCCGTCGAGTCGGCCGTCAAGATCAAGCGTGAAGAGAGCAACGGCAATATCGGGTTTGACTTTGACAGCCTGTTCGACGAGCCGCAGGACACCGAACAGGTGCCAGACCGGCCGGAGTGGAGCAAGAAAGAGAAACTCGCCTACGAACGTGACATGCTCGGACTGTACGTGTCCGACCATCCGCTCGCCGGGCTGGAGATACCGCTCGCCAAGCACGCCAGCACCACGATCGCCGACCTGATCGCGTCGGAGTCGACAGAGGACGGCGACACGGTGACCGTGGCTGGCCTGATTACGAGCGTGCAGCATCGCATCGCGAAGAAGTCGGGCAACCAGTACGGCATGATTCAGGTCGAGGACTTCGGCGGCGAGATCACCGCGATGTTCATGGGCAAGGCCTATCTGGAGTTCGCGCCGGAGCTGATCAGCGACTCGGTCGTCGTGGTGCGCGGTCGGGTAAGCCTGCGCGACGACGGCATGAACCTGCACGCCTTCAGCGTGTTCCAGCCCGAACTCGGCCAAGGTTCGGACCAGAGCATGGTCGCGATCACGGTGGGGGAGGCGCGGGCGACGACCGACACGGTGAGCGCGCTCGGCGAGATTCTCCAGCGCCACGCCGGCGACGCCGAGGTGCGCCTCAAACTGGTCAAGGGTGATGTGGCGCGGGTGTTCGAGTTGCCGCACCGGGTGAAGGTGAGCGCGGACCTGTTCGGCGAGCTGAAGAGCATCCTCGGGCCCAACTGCCTGACCTGACCCGGTTCACTGGGCTGCAGATGACTGACAGGATGCCCGCTTAGGCTGGATACATGCACAAGCGAGAGCCGATCTACTCGACCGCTATCAGCGCCGGACGCGCCCTGTTCGGCGTGCTCCGGGTACGCCAGAACGTGACCGGGCTGGAACAACTGCCCGCCACCGGCGGCGCCGTGCTCGCGATCACCCACTTCGGCTACCTGGACTTCGCCCTGGTCGAGTGGGTCACCTGGCTGCACAATCGCCGACACATCCGCTTCATGGCCAAGAAGGGCGCCTTCGACCAGCCGCTGGTTGGGCGGCTGCTGCGTGGTATGAAGCACATCTCCGTCGATATGGAGAGCGGCGGCGAGGCTTATGGGCAGGCCGTGACCGCGCTCCGCGAGGGCGAATTGCTCGGCGTGTTTCCCGAGGGCGGCGTCAACGCCTCGTTCACGGTGCGCCAGCTGAAGACCGGCGCGGTGCGCATGGCCCAGGCCGCGAACGTACCGATCATCCCGGTGGCCGTGTGGGGTGGTCATCGCCTGATGACCAAGAACCACCGCTCGACGCTGCGGGAACGGGTCGGCGTTCCGGTCAGCATCCGCTTCGGCACGCCGTTTCAAACGGATACTGCCGGCCAAGACGGTGACGCAGCGGTCGCCACCCTTCGGCTCCACGCGGCCCTGCAGTCCCTGGTCGATGCCGTGCAGTCGGAGTATGCGGTGCCGGGCTCTGGCCAGTGGTGGCAGCCCGCGCACCTCGGCGGAACCGCGCCGACCCCGGCCGAGGCTGCCATTGTCGAAGCCGAACGTCGTCGTCGCAAAGCCGCCGCAAAGTTAGCCGCCCAGAAGTAGCAGCGCGGCTCGACCAGGCCCGGACCAAGGGTGCCCGCGCTGGCGGGTACGGCCGCTACCCACAGGGCACCATGGCCGCTTTAGACGGCGGCGCCCGGTACTCGGTAGGTGCGCTCGTGGTAGAGCAGGGCCTCATCGTCGGTGCCCATGCCGCCGCCCTCGATCTGCACCACCACCACGGCGTTATTGTGCACCGATACCCGTTCGACAATTCGGCCGATCATCCAGCTGGTCACCCCGGTCAACACGGGAAGCCCATAGGGCCCCGGCTCCCAGTGGTCACCGACGAAGCGTTCGGTATTTGGGCCGGCCAGTTTCTCGGCAATCGCCCGGTTCTGGGCCCCGAGCATGTGGATGACCACGCGCTCGGCCACAGCAATCGCAGCCCAGGAGCTGGCCGACCGGGCCATATTGAAGGTCGCCAGCGGCGGAACGGCCGAGAGTGAGGCGAGGGAGGTGGCGGTGAAGCCGACCGGACTACCGTCGGGCGCGAGCGTCGTGACTGCGGCGACCCCGGCGGCATGACGGCGGAACGCGTGCTTGAATGCCGCCAGGTCATCGGGAGCATTCGGGTCAGCTGCAAGTGGCGGGCCGGCGGGCAGAGTAATAGCGGCTTCACTAATGACTTGGGGTTCAACGTTGCTTTGCATACTCAACCAACAATCTGTTTCACCTTCAGCCTATTCCCGGGCACGGAGTGTCACGGCGTGTTCGGCAGTCCGAGCTGCTGCGCCGGTCGGCGCGCAGCGTTCACGGATAGGCTGGGACACGATGATCCAGACTATTGACCTTCGCGGCACAGAGCCGACCCCCGCCGACCTCCTGGCGTCCGTACCCCGCGCGCTGACCAGTGTCGCCGTCGCCGCCGATATCGCTGCCGAGCTCATTGCCGACGTGCGCGAGCGCGGCGAGGCTGCCCTGCTCGACCAGGCTGAACGTCTCGACCGGGTGCGCCCCGAGCAGGTGCGCGTTCCGGCCAGCCACATTGCCGACGCCATCGCCGGGCTCGACCCGGCCGTGCGCACCGCCATCACCGAGACCATCCGCCGGGTTCGCCTGGCCAGCGCCGCCCAGGTGCCCCCGCACGTGACCACCACGATCGAGGCCGGCGCCACCGTCACTCAACGCTGGCAGCCGGTGAACCGGGTCGGCCTCTACGTTCCCGGCGGCAAGGCGGTCTATCCGTCCAGCGTCGTGATGAACGTCGTACCGGCGCAGGTCTCCGGCGTGCGCTCGATCGCGCTCGCATCGCCGCCGCAAAGCCACTTCGACGGCCGCGTGCACCCGACCATCCTCGCCGTCGCCTCGCTCCTTGGCGTCGATGAGATCTACGCCATGGGCGGCGCGGGCGCGATCGGCGCCCTCGCCTACGGCGTCGAAGACATCGGCCTCGACCCGGTGCAGATCGTCACCGGACCGGGCAACGTCTACGTTGCCGCCGCCAAACGCCTCATTCGCGGCCAGGCTGGGATCGATTCCGAAGCTGGCCCCACCGATATTCTCGTGATAGCGGATGCCGCCGCCGACCCGCTGCTCGTCGCCGCCGACCTGGTCAGCCAGGCCGAGCACGACGAGCTCGCCGCGGCGGTGCTCGTGACCGACTCGTTTGACCTCGCCGAGGCCGTGGCGGCGCGCCTCGCCGTGCTGGCAGCATCCACTACCCACAGCGAACGGGTTCGTGCTGCGCTCGGCGGCCGCCAGTCGGCGATCGTGCTCGTCGACAACCTGCAGATCGCGGCCGCGTTCAGCAACGTCTTCGGGCCGGAACACCTCGAAATTCAGACCGGCGACCCCGATGCCGTGCTGGCCGAGATTGAAAACGCCGGAGCAATCTTTCTTGGCCCGTATTCGCCGGTCAGCCTCGGCGACTACGTCGCCGGATCCAACCACGTGCTGCCCACCGGGGGACAGGCGCGGTTCTCATCCGCACTCGGCGCCTACACGTTTCTCCGGCCGCAGCAGGTCGTTCGCTACAGCCGCGAAGCCTTGCAGGGCGTCGCCGGTCACATTGCGGCGCTCTCCAACGCCGAGGCGCTCCCCGCGCACGGCGACGCCGTGACCGCGCGGTTCGCTCCCCAGTAGGCCCCGTCGCGCGAGAGCGGCCTGCTCTCGCGGAGCAGCGGAGCAGCGGAGCAGCGGGGGAGGCCGGGACCGGTAGACTGGCAGCACAATGTTTTGCCCGTTCTGTCGTCACCCCGATTCCCGAGTCATCGACTCGCGCACGAGCGACGACGGCCTTTCGATTCGTCGTCGTCGTCAGTGCCCCGAATGCGGTCGCCGCTTCAGTACCACCGAAACAGCGAGCCTGAACATTATCAAGCGCAGTGGCGTGGTCGAGCCGTTCAGCCGCGAGAAGATCGTCACCGGCGTGCGCAAGGCCTGCCAAGGCAGACCGGTCACCGACTCCGACCTGGCCATGCTCGCCCAGAAGGTTGAAGAGACGATTCGGCAGACCGGAGCGGCACAGATCGAGGCCAACGACATCGGCCTGGCCATCCTCCCGCCGCTACGCGACCTCGACGAGGTCGCGTACTTGCGCTTCGCGAGTGTGTATCAGAGCTTTGATTCTCTCGACGACTTCGAAAGCGCCATCGCGCAGCTGCGCACGGAGCACAAGGCCGCTCAGGCCAGCAAACGAGCGCAACCAGCGGATGCTGCCGGCGCCGCGGCCGCGTCAGCGGAGTCCACGTCCACCAGTTCCACTAAACCGTAGGCGTAAGGTCCAGGGCGCGATGTATCCACTTTTCTTCAAATTCGTGCTCACCAGGATGGACCCCGAGCGCGCCCACCACCTCGCGTTCATCGTCATCCGTCACCTGCCGAGCCTCGGAATCGGCCGCCTCGTGCACCGTTTCACCCGGCCGCGCACCGACCTCGGCGTCGACACCCTCGGCCTGCACTTCGACTCACCGTTCGGCGTCGCCGCCGGGTTCGACAAAGACGGCGAGGCCGTCATCGGACTCGGCCAGCTCGGATTCGGGCACGTCGAGGTCGGCACCCTCACCGCGCTCGCCCAGCCCGGCAACCCGACCCCGCGACTCTTTCGGTTGGTGGCCGACCGCGCCGTCATTAACCGCATGGGCTTCAACAACCACGGCGCCGCGGCCGCTGTCGATCGACTCGCTCGCGTGCGTGCCGTGCCGGGGCGCCCCGTGCTCGGCATCAACATCGGCAAGAGCCGTGTCACCGCCGTCGAGAATGCGACGGCCGACTACCTACAGAGCGCTAAAACCCTCGCCGCTCTCGCCGACTATCTCGTCGTCAACGTCAGCTCGCCCAACACTCCAGGCCTGCGCGGCCTGCAAGAGCTTGACCAGCTCGCCCCGCTTCTGACCGCGGTCAAACAGGCTGCCGGCGATACCCCGCTGCTCGTGAAGATCGCCCCCGATCTGGCGGATGCCGAGGTCGCCCGCATCGCCAGCCTCGCCGTCGAACTGGGCCTCGACGGAATCATCGCCACCAACACCACGATTGCCCGCACCGGCTTGAAAACGGATGCGGCGACCGTTGACGCAGCCGGAGCCGGCGGCCTGTCTGGCGCCCCGCTGGGGGCCCGCTCCCTCGCCATCCTGCACCAGATTCGCGCTGTCGTGCCGGCCGGGTTCTGTGTCATCTCGGTTGGCGGCGTCGACACGGCAGCCCAGGTCGCCGAGCGTCTCGCCGCCGGAGCCACCCTCGTGCAGGGCTACACCGCGTTCCTCTACCGCGGTCCGCTCTGGGCTCGCCAGATCAACCGCGGCCTCGACCGCCTGCTGGCGCCGACGGGCTGAGCGGCCGGGCCGGGCCAGTGCGGCGTAGAACCGGGCTGGCGGAGGCAACCCTTCTTTTTTAGACATCCGTTCGAAACAAAGTCGAACTCGAATCGATATCTGCCCCGCCTAAACTGCGATTTCTGGTGCTGTTCTGCCCAGGAAATTCATGATCCACAGCGTCTGTACCACCGCAGCGCCCTTGCACCCTCGAGAGGAATCCCGCAATGACACCATCCAGAGGCTTTTCCACCCATAATCGAGCGGTTGTCCGGGTGGTCAAGGGCGTCGTCGCCGCCGCCGTGCTGGCCTTGGCACTGACGGCCTGCGCGGGCAGCGATACCCCGGATGCCGCGGGTACGGCCGTGGAGGGTGCCTCCTTCGGTGACGCGAGCATCCAGTTCAGCTGGATCAAGAACGCCGAGTTCATGGGCGAATACCTCGCCGATCAGAACGGTTACTTCGCCGAGGCCGGTTTCGATGCCGTGGACATGATCGAGGGTCCGGCGTCCATTGAAGCTGCCGTCATCTCGGGCAACGTCGACGTCGGCATCGGCAACGCCATCTCCACCGGAACGATCATCGCCAACGAGGGCGCTCCGCTGAAGATCATCGGCGCCACGTACCAGAAGAACCCGTTCACGATTCTTTCGCTCGCCGACAAGGGCAATATCGCCGGTCTCGACGACCTGAAGGGCAAGACCATCGGCGTACAGGCGAGCAACCTGAGCCTGTGGGAAGCCTTCCTCGAAATCAACGACATCGACGAGAATTCCCTGACCACCCTTCCGGTGCAGTACGACCCGACCCCGCTGTTCAACGGTGAGGTCGACGGTTGGTTCTCCTACCTGACCAACGAGTCCATCGACGCCGAGCTCCTCGGGCTCGACCCGGTCAACCTGCCGCTGGCCGACTTCGGCCTGCCGTTCGTCGCCGAAACCCTCACCGTGACCGACGACGCGATCAAGAACGACCGGGAGAAGCTCAAGGCCCTGCTGGTCGCCGAGATCCGTGGCTGGACCGACGCTATCAACGACCCGGCCGCCGCGGCGAAACTCACCGTCGACACCTACGGGCCGACCTTCGATCTCACCATCGAGAAGGAAACCCGCCAGGCCGAGATTCAGTCCACCGGCCTCGTGGTGAGCGCAGACACCCTGACCAACGGGCTGTTCACGATCAGCTCTGAGCTGCAACAGCAGAGCATCGACACGCTCGAAGCGACCGGCCTGACGATCACGGCGAGCCAGTTGTTCGATCTCACCTTGCTCGCCGAGGTCTACGCCGAGAACCCCGACCTGCTCGCGTACAGCAAGTAGCAGCCCGGTCGGCCCGCTTGCGGGGCGCGTCAGTCTTCCGCAAGCCGGTCTGACCGGAACGTAAAATGGGCACCGGACGAGAACCAATCGCTGCAGCCGCTAAGGAGTAAGAAGACGTGAGTAGTACTGATGCCGGTGTTCGTGATTCAGTGGTCCGCGCCGAGGCGGAGGCGGCCGCTTCGGGAACCGGCCTGCATATCTCCCAGTTGCACAAGGTCTTCGCCGCCGGGCGCAAAAAGGTCGTCGCCCTCGACAATGCCAACCTGCACACCGACAAGGGCAGTTTTCTCTCCCTGCTCGGGCCGTCCGGGTGTGGAAAATCCACCATTCTGCGCATCCTCGCCGGGCTCGAGCAGCCAACGAGCGGCACGACCAGGGTAGACGGCAAGAGCCCGCAGGAGCTGCGTGGCGGGCACCAGCTCGGCATCGCCTTCCAGGATTCCGCCCTCCTGCCCTGGCGCAGCGTGCGCTCGAATATCCGTCTGCCGTTCGAAGTAGCGCGCATTCCCGTCGACGATGCCTACATCGACGAACTGATTGCCCTCGTCGGACTGCAGGGCTTTGAGAAGGCCAAGCCCGCGCAGCTCTCCGGCGGCATGAAGCAGCGCGTGTCCATCGCCCGGTCGCTTGTACTCAAACCCTCGGTGCTGCTACTCGACGAACCCTTCGGGGCCCTGGACGACATGACCAGGCAGCGTCTCAACCTTGAGCTGCTGCGCATCTGGACCCAGAAGCCGGCCACCACGCTCATGGTCACCCACGGCATCGCCGAGGCGATCTTCCTCTCCGACCACGTCGCGGTAATGAGCGCACGTCCCGGTCGGGTCAAGGAAGTCATCGACATCGACCTGCCCCGGCCCCGGTTGCCGGAGATGATGCGTTCGCCCGAGTTTCACTCCCTGCACGACCGTGCATCCGACCTGCTGTTTAGCGATGCCGCCGTGCAGGGCGACGACCAGTGATTCGAAGTTCGCTGCGCGCCCTGCCCGCCTGGGCGACTGGGCTGATCGGGGTCGCCGGCGTTGTCGCACTGTGGTGGATCAGCGCCGTCACTGTCTTGGCCGAGGTCGGCTCGATGCCGGGCGGCGCGGTGCCGACCCCGCTCGATGTGCTCCACCAACTGCTCAGCGATGGGCCGGCCTTCTACCTGCCGCACGTCAGCGTCACCGTGCTCGAAGCGCTCATCGGCTTCGCCTGGGGCAACGGGCTCGCCCTGGCCCTCGCCGGCCTCGTGCTGCTACTGCCGCGTATCGAGAAGATCGCCATGCAGATCGCCGTGATCACCTACTGCATCCCGATCGTCGCCATCGGCCCGATCGCCTACATCGTGATCGGCGCGCCGAGCGCCGGCGACCCGGCGGGAACGGCGGTTTTTCTCGCGGCCATATCCGTGTTCTTCACGACCGTGATCGGTTCCCTGGTCGGTCTCAAGGCAGCGGATGCCGCGAGCCTCGACCTCATCACCGTGTACGGCGGCAGCAGATTCACGCAGCTGCGCAAGGTGCGCCTGATCGCGGGGCTGCCCAGTGTGCTGACGGCGCTGCAGATCGCCGCGCCGGCCGCCTTCATCGGGGCGATCCTGGGGGAGTACCTCGGCGGGGTCAGCCGCGGCCTCGGCATCGCCATGCTCGTGGCCGGTTCAACGGCCAACGTCGACCGGGTGTGGAGCCTCGCGCTCGTCGCAGGAGTCACCGCGGGGCTCGGCTACGCGATTTTCGCCGTCATAGTGCGTTTCGCCACGCCGTGGACGACCGGACGGAGCAGTCGATGAGCTTCGCACGAGTCGCAGTCACGACCGTACTGCGCGGACTGCTGACCGGGCTCGTCACCCTCATTCTCGTGCTGCTCGCCTGGCAGGCACTGCTCCTCGTGCTGGACATTTCGCCCTTCCTCGCCAAAGGACCCCTCGACGTCTGGACCTGGCTCGTTACCGTTCCCGAGGCCGCCGATAATCGGGCCCTCATTCTGGGCAACCTCGTGGTGACCCTGAGCGACGCCTTTCTCGGGTTCGTCGCCGGGCTCACCTGTGCCCTGCTGCTCGCGGTCGTGTTCACCCTGTCGCGGGGTATCGAGCATGCCCTCATGCCCATCGCCCTGCTGCTGCGGTCGGTGCCGCTAGTGGCCCTCGTGCCGATCATCAGCCTCATCACCGGGCGCGGACTCACCACCGCGGTCGTGATGGGTGCCATCGTCGTTCTGTTCCCCGCCCTCGTGAACATCGCCTTCGGTCTGCGGTCCTCCTCACCACAGATCAGCGATGTGATCACGGTCTACGGCGGCAGCGCCGTCACGACCCTGCGCAAGGTGGCATTGCCGAGCTCCCTGCCCTCGTTCTTCGCCGCGGTGAAGATCTCGGTGCCCGGCGCTATCACCGGGGCACTCTTGGCCGAGTGGTTGACCACCGGCCAGGGCCTCGGCAACTCGATCGTCGCCGCTGTCGCCAAGGTGCAGAATTCCGAGGTGTGGGCCTCGGTCGTGGTGATCACCATCGTCTCGCTCGCCCTCTACGGCCTGGCCCAGGTCGTCGAGAACCTGGTGCTGCGCCGCGTGAGCATGGAGCAGAGCACCGCGGGGTAACCCAACGCGATCACAATCGCTGGTTGTGTCAAAGCCGCTCAGATCAGGCCGGGCTCAAATCAGGCCGTGCTCGGCCAACTGGCTGGACAGGCTGGACCCATCGGGGCCGTACACCCAAGGGGCATCAGGGCCGCCCTCGATGAGCACGGCGTCGCGGGAACGGCCGCCGGCGAGCACGGCCTCGCTCGCAGAGAGCTGGCGAATGGCCACGGCGGCGACGCTTCCGGGGTAGTCGCGTTGAAAGTCGCTGTAGATGGCTTCGTCGTGCTGGCCGTCGTCACCGATCAGAATCCAGCGGATTTGCGGAAACTGTTCGGCGAGCCGCCGCAGGTTGTCGCGTTTGTGGGCACTCCCGCTGCGGAACCAGCGGTCGTGCGTCGGGCCCCAGTCTGTCAGGAGCAGTGCCCCAGCCGGGTACAGGTTGCGGGAGAGAAAACGGGACAGGGTCGGTGCCACGTTCCAGGCTCCGGTCGAGAGATAGATGACCGGAGCACCCGGGGTGAACGACGCGAGCCGTTCCAGAAAGACCGCCATCCCTGGGGTCGGCACCCGGGCATGCTCGTCGAGCACAAACGTGTTCCAGGCTGCCAGTAGGGGGCGGGGGAGGGTTGTGACCATGACGGTGTCGTCGACATCAGAAACGACACCGTAGCCGACCGTTGGGGCAACGATGAAGATGGGGGCGTGCTGAACGTCGGAGAATTCGGTGTGCAGTCGGGCGACGTGCCATCCCGGGGGCAATGACACGGGCACCACGGTGTCGACGACCCCGCCCCGGTCGGCCTGCACGTGATGGGTCTGGCCATCGATCTCGATCGTGACCGTGACGTCATTGACCGGAACGCTTGTGAAGCTGCGCCAGCCTCGAATTCCGGCGTCGCGGCCATCCGCTCTCGGACGTTTTTGCCGTTTTTCCGGCTTGTCCGGCTTGGCCAGCAGAACGCGGCAGAGAATGCGCACCCACCCGGTGGAGCCATAGCCGGAGTACGGAATAACGGTCGGTCGGTAGCCGCGGCGACGGGCGGAGTGTTCCCGCCGATCGTGCAGCCAATCCTCGATCCGGGCGGCACGGTGCATGATGCGCACGGGACTGGTCGCGTTCGGCGTGTTGTCTCGGGACTCTGGCACTCCCTCATTCTGCCATGCTTGCTGTGCATCCCCCGATCAGAGATGTATAAATGGGGTTTTACCCCGTATGATGTTGACTTATCTTCAAGGGGGATAAATGCCGCTTAATGGCCTATTGGGTGAAGACGCTGGCGCCGCACCACAGCAGGTGCGCGCTGAGCCGATTCAGCAGCGCAGCGCAGCACGGTTGTCCGGTTTGCTCGATGCCGCAGCTGCGGTCGTGGACGAGGTCGGTTTCGACCGCATCACGACGGCGATGATCGCTGAGCGTGCCGGTGCGTCGATCGGTACGGTCTACCGCTATTACCCCGACCGGGTGGCTGTTCTGCACGCCCTGCACGAGCGTGCCGTCGTGCGTTTTCGGCAGCGCGTCGTCGACGAGCTCGGTGCAAGCACCCTTACCACCTGGTGGGACGCTGTCGACTGTGTCGTCACGGCCTTCGTCGGTCTGTACCGTTCAGAGCCCGGCTTTCGCATCGTCAACTTCGATGACCGAGACGGTGCTCCGGCAGCGGATGCCGCGGCCGACGTTGATTTCTTCGCCCGCCGCCTGGCTGATGTGCTCGTGAACGAGTTCAATCTGCCCGCCGGCCCGGAGCTCATCTTTCGCCTCGAAGTCGCCGTCGAAATGGCCGACGCACTATTGGCACGTGCTTTCCACAGCGAGCCGCTCGGTGAAGAACGGTTTATCGCCGAGTGTCGGCTGGTGCTGCGCGAGTACCTCGACCGCTATTACAGCCCGCGGGCGCTCAGCCTCCTCGCCGCTGCGTCGTAGCCTCTGCTCGTCATAGCGGCTCTGCGTCGATCTGCCGATGCATTGCTCGGTAGGGTGGTCGGAATTTGAGGCAGTGGGTTGCCTGTTCGCTCCGGGATGAATTCTTTTTGCGCAATCTGTTTTGCCTGTCGCGTAGAAAAGTGGTTGGGTTAGCATCTGGTTTGTCTGACCCGACTTGATGCGAGGAGCGAGCCACCACGATGATTGAATTCCACTCGGTGACCAAACGGTTCCCCGACGGCACGGTTGCCGTCGATGGCTTCAGCCTCGTGCTGCCCTCACGCAAAACCACCGTTCTGGTCGGAACCTCGGGGTCAGGAAAGACAACGCTGCTGCGCATGATCAACCGGATGGTCGACCCGACGAGCGGGTCTATCGAGATTGACGGGGCCGATATAGGCACACTCGAACCGGTCAAACTGCGGCGTGGGATCGGCTACGTCATGCAGAACTCGGGGCTGCTTCCCCATCGCAAGGTCATCGACAACGTCGCCACCGTGCCGATGCTATCGGGGATTCCCAAGAAGAGAGCCCGCACCGAGGCTCTGCAGTTACTCGACACGGTCGGTCTTGATCGATCGCTTGCCAACCGGTACCCGAGTCAGCTCTCCGGCGGCCAGCAGCAACGAGTCGGAGTGGCGCGCGGCCTCGCGGTCAATCCCAACATTCTGCTCATGGATGAGCCCTTCGGCGCCGTTGACCCCATTGTGCGGGCGGAACTGCAGCAGGAGTTGCTGCGCCTGCAGCGGGAACTCGGAAAAACGGTCGTGTTTGTGACGCATGACATTGACGAGGCCTTTTTGCTCGGCGACCAGGTGGTGATCCTGCGTACCGGCGGGCTGATCGCCCAGGTGGGGTCCCCGGCGGAGATCCTGGCCAATCCGGCAGACGATTTTGTGGCCACCTTTGTCGGTGCAGATCGCGGCAAACGCGTGCTGCACCTCGAGTCCCACTCGGACGGCGACGTGCTTGTCGACGCCGATGGACGGCTCGCCGGCGTACTCGCGGGTGGAACGTCCCCGAGTGCCGCCGCTGGAGCAAAGGCCGCGCCCGAAGAAAAGGCCGCCCCCGAAGTAAAGGCCGGCCCGTTCGCGGGATCGGGTGCCCCGGCGCAGGGTGGGGATCCCCGGTGACCTGGATATGGTCAAACCTGGACCTCATCTGGGATCGCACTCTCGATCACGTCGTGCTGAGCGTTCCGCCCATCATCCTCAGTTTTCTCCTGGCTGTTCCCCTCGGCTGGCTGGCATACCGCTTCCGCGTTGGGCGCGGCATCATTCTCTCGGGCGTAGGCCTGCTGTACGCCGTACCCTCGCTCCCACTCTTCATTGTGCTTCCTTTCATCGTGGGAACGACCGTTCGTTCGCCTCTCAATCTCATCATCGCCCTGACGCTCTACGGTGTGGCGCTCATGGTGCGAGTGGTGGCCGATGGTCTCGCCTCCGTCGACCGGAACGTTCGACAGTCCGCGATGGCGGTGGGCTTCTCCGAGTGGACCCAGTTCTGGCGGGTGGAGTTTCCACTCGCGGGTCCGGTCCTGCTGGCCGGGTTGCGGGTCGTCGCAGTGAGTACGGTCAGTCTCGCTACGGTGGGCGCTGTCATTGGTGCCCAGAGCCTGGGCAGTCTGTTCACCGACGGTTTTCAGCGTGGCATCCAGGCGGAAATCATTGCCGGGATTATCGCCACGGTCGTACTCGCCCTGGCACTGGATGGGGCTCTCGTTCTTCTCGGTCGCCTTCTCATGCCGTGGACGAGATCTGCGCCATCGGCGGCGCGCGCGCCGATGCGCTCTGACAAGGAGGCGGTGGCATGAACTTCTTTGCAGATGCAGTCGCGTGGCTGTTCGATCCGACCAACTATGTGGGATCGAATGCCATCGGCATCCGGGTATTGGAACACCTGGGCTTTACTTTGCTCACACTTGTCTTTGCGTCCGTCATCGCCATACCGCTGGGCTTCTTCATTGGACACACCGGACGCGGGCGTGGCTTGGCTGTCGGAACTGCAGGCGCTTTCCGTTCCATTCCGACCCTGGGGTTGCTCACGCTTGTCGCTCTGTCGGTGGGAATCGGTCTGACCGCACCCTACGCGGCCCTCACGGTGCTCGCGATCCCACCCATTCTCGCGGGGGCATACACCGGCTTTGAAGCGATTGATCGCGCGACCATCGATGCCGCCAGAGCCGTGGGGATGTCGGAGGGGCAGATTGTGCGCAAAGTGGAGCTTCCGCTCAGCCTTCCCCTCTTGATGGGTGGGTTGCGCTCGGCCACGCTGCAAATCGTGGCCACCGCCACACTCGCTGCCTACGTGGCCGACATCGGACTGGGCCGCTTCCTGTTTACGGGGTTGAAAAATCTCGATTATGCGCAGATGCTGGGCGGGTCCATTCTCGTTATTCTGCTCGCGCTGCTGCTTGAGGGCATCTTTACGGTGCTTCAGAAATTGGTTGTTCCCCGCGGAGTTGCGGCCGGACGCCCCACAGACATCTGGGCCGGTTTCACCAAGCTGGCCCGGTGATGGAATTCGCCATCATGAAAGGAAAACGCATGTTCACAGCAAAAAAAGGCCGACTCACGCTCATCAGTGTGGTCGCGGTTGGGGCCGCAGTAGCCCTCGCAGGGTGCGCGTCCGGTGATCCCCTGGGCAGTGGAAGTGGCGCCACAAGCGCTGCCGACACGCTCGTTGTGGGTTCCCAGGACTACTACTCCAATGAGATCATCGCCGAGATCTACTCGCAGGCATTAGAGGCCAACGGTTTCACCGTCGACCGCACGTTCCGGATAGGCCAGCGCGAGGTGTACCTGCCCGAGCTGGAAGCAGGCGGCGTCGATGTATTCCCCGAATACACCGGTAGCCTGCTGCAGGCACTCGAACCGAACGCTGTCGGTGGCACGAGCGACGCGATCTACACCGAGCTTCAAGCGGCGCTTCCCTCCACCCTGCGCGTGCTGGACAAAGCGGCGGCCTCAGACCAGAATTCCTGGACCGTAACCCAAGCCTTCGCGGAAAAATACAACCTAACGGACATTGCGTCACTGAAGAATGTCACCGAACCGCTCATGGTTGGTGGCACCTCTGTGCTGGAGACACGTCCGTATGGGCCGGCCGCCCTCAAGGCGAAGTACGGCATCGAAACCGCCGGTTTCACCCCGATTGAGGATGGTGGTGGCCCGCTGACCGTTAAGGCTCTTGTTGACAACGCTATTCAGCTGACCAATATTTATACGGCAAGCCCCAACATCAAGTCAGACAAGCTCGTGGCGTTGAGCGACCCAGATGGTCTCTTCTTCGCGGACAACGTCGTGCCTTTGGTTTCCGAAAAGGTCACCGACAAGGCCGCGTCGGTACTGAACAAGATCAGTGCTGCCCTCAGCGCTGAGGACCTGGTGAGCCTCAACTCCGAGAGCGTCAATGACCAGAAGTCCGCTGAGGCCATCGCGGCGGCCTGGCTCGAAAAGGCAAACCTCTTCTAGCCGTATCGTTTCACCCAAAACCCTCATAACGTCCCTTCTTGGGCGGTGTGAGGGTTTTGTGCGTCTATGCCCGCAACAGCACGATGGCGGGGGCGAGGGCGAGCGCGATCGCGGTCACGAAGACGGCCATGGTGGCGAGGCGGGACAGGGGAAGAGCCTGGTTCATGAGCCGGTACACCCGCGGAGCGACGAGAGCGCGCTCCGGCGACGAGATCCATGGCTCGTCCGACTCGCCATCCGACGCTGCGGCGAGGACCTCCGGTTGTTGCCCCAGCCCCACGAGCGCGATAGCGGTAGCAAGTGTGCGGTCGTCCACGTCGCGGCGTGCGCGATCGTCCGCGATCATTTCAACCAAGAGCGCCACGGCATTTTCAGCGCGATTGGCGATGGGAAACCAGGGTAGGGCGCTGTGCCAACTCTTGAAGGCCAGTAACACCAGGTGATGCTGCTGAACCAGATGGGCTCGTTCGTGGGCGATCACCGCACGCACCTGGTCGGCGTCGAGCAGGCGGAGCAATCCCTTAGACAGCACCGTCGCGGAATGACCAGCACCGGGAAGGCAATAGGCGACCGGGGCAGGATGGTCGATGACGCGCATTCCCGGTTGGCCGTTCAGAGGATCGCTGAGCAGGGCGATGAGAGTGTAGTGGCGGCGTCGCTGTCGCTCGGCGCGCACGAAAGTGGCGAACAAATTCAACAGCAGGTGAGTGCTGAGCAGAATAGCTGCCCCGAGCGCGAGCACGTGGGTGAAACGCGTATCGGCCGGAAGAGTACCGGACCGCAGGCTGTCGCCGAGGGCGATGACGCTCTGTGGCAGAGCATTACCGAACGGAACAAGACCGTAGAGCAGCAGGGAGCCGATCATCGACATGCCACCGGACAGGGCGATGGCCTGCCAGAGCACGAGGGCGACGTCCGGGGAGCGCGCGGGCCAATCCGACCGGGCCAGCACCAACGGAAAAGGCCAAGCGAGAATCACGGCAATGACGCCAAGCAGGGCGGCGCTGATGATCACGGGTATCGCAGTTAAGGTCTGGCGGAGTTAGAGGTTGTCGGTCGTCGCAACGCCGAGGAGTTGGCGCAGTGTGTCCGCCTCCTGAGGGGTGACGCCTCCAATGAACCGCACGAGGGCCGCTTGGCGGTCCGGCACCTGCCCGAGTACCTCATGCATGAGCTCGGCCGTGTGGGTCGCACGGGTCATAACAGCGGTGTACGTGTGTGGGCGCACGCTGCGGTCGCGGGTGACGAAACCCTTTGTCTCAAGTCGAGACAACACCGTCAGAACGGTTGTGGTCGCCAGTGGCTTCGTGGGCTTGGTCGCAAGACCCGGGCGCATCAAAGAATCCTTGAGATCGTTGGCGGACAACGGTGTGGGGGAGTCCCACAGGACATCCATCAGAAGCCGCTCAAGCACGCCCAAATTTGCCATACGCAGCATCTTACGCGGTCGAACTGTAATTTCTACGTGTCGTAGAAAATTGCTGTCATGCCCAGGTTTCTACACAGCGTAGAAGTGTAGTGTTCTACACAGCGTAGAAGTGTAGTGTTCTACACAGCGTAGAAATTATGCGTGCTGCGAATAAATGCTGGAGGGCATATGAACGAGTGGTTGGATCCGTTACTCCTCTCACGGTGGCAGTTCGGTCTTACGACCGTCTACCATTTCCTCTTCGTGCCTCTCACCATTGGCATGGCCCTCACGGTCGCCATCTTCCAGACGGCGTGGGTGCGCACCGACAAGGCCAAGTACTTGCAGCTGACGCACTTCTTCGGCAAAATCTTTCTGATCAACTTCGCCATGGGCGTCGTGACGGGAATCGTGCAGGAGTTTCAGTTCGGTATGAACTGGTCGGATTACTCGCGCTTCGTCGGTGACGTGTTCGGGGCCCCGCTCGCGTTCGAGGGCATCCTTGCCTTCTTCCTCGAGGCGACGTTCATCGGCCTGTGGATCTTTGGCTGGGACAAACTGCCGAAGAAGGTGCATCTCGCCACCATATGGCTCACCGTGATGGGCAGCATCACGTCGGCTTACTTCATCCTCGCGGCCAACGCCTTCATGCAGAACCCGATCGCGTATACCATCAACGCGGAGAAGGGCCGGGCCGAGCTGACTAGCATCGGGGAACTGCTCACCAACCCGATCGCACTGGCGGCGTTCCCGCACACCATCTTCGCGTGTTTCATGGTGTCGGCAGGCCTGATCATTTCGGTGGCGGCCTGGCATCTGGCACGTAACCAGCATTTTGAGACCATGCGCCCAGCTCTCAAATTCGGTCTGTGGATGATGGTCCTGGCCGGCATTGGTACAACTCTCGCCGGCGACCAGCTCAGCCTCGTGATGGGTGAGGTGCAGCCGATGAAAATGGCAGCCGCCGAGGCGCTTTACCACACGGCCACCGGAGCCAACGCGTCGTTTTCCCTCTTTACACTCGGCACGCCCGACGGTGTGCACGAACTCTTCTCGATCCGCATCCCTTACCTGCTTTCGTTCCTCTCGACCCACACCTTCGACGGCACCGTGCAGGGCATTAACAACTTGCAGGCCCAGTACGTTTCGACGTACGGCCCCGGCGACTACACGCCCACCATCTGGATCACTTATTGGGCGTTCCGCTGGATGATCGCTCTCGGTCTCGTACACATGCTCGTGGCCGTCGTTGGGCTGTTTCTCACCCGCAAGGGACGGATGCCGAAGCAGAATTGGGTATGGAAGCTCGCTATTTGGAGCTTCCCCGCTTCGCTACTCGCGATGACGGTCGGCTGGGTATTCACCGAAATGGGCCGCCAGCCGTGGCTCGTGTTTGGTCTGCTGAGAACGCAGGACGGCGTTTCACCCGGCGTGACCGGCGTGGAAATTCTCATCTCCCTGATCGCCTTCACGGTGCTCTACGGCATTCTCGTGGTGGTCGAGTTCAAACTCATCCTGAAAGCCGTTCAGAAGGGGCCGGACGATGCTCCGGTTCTCGACGCCGAGTCCGGCGAAGTCAAGCACACCGCCACGGTCTATTAAGACGGGTCTAGGGGAATACAAAATGGATCTCACAATTCTTTGGTTCTGGATCATCGCTGTCATGTTCGTTGGGTACTTCGTGCTCGATGGATTCGATTTTGGGGTCGGCATGTCTCTTCCATTCCTGGGCCGGGACGACACCGATCGCCGCGTTCTCATCAACACCATCGGTCCGGTTTGGGACCTTAACGAGACCTGGGTGATCGTGGCTGGGGCGTCGTTGTTCGCGGCGTTCCCCGAATGGTACGCAACGATGTTCAGCGGTTTCTACCTCCCGCTCGTGCTTATTCTGGTCGCCCTGATCGTGCGCGGGGTGTCGTTTGAATACCGGCACCAACGCCCCGAATCTTCGTGGAAGAAATGGTTTGACGGCATGATTATCTTCGGATCGGCCGTTCCGGCATTGCTCTGGGGTGTGGCTTTCGCGAACATCGTGCGCGGCGTGAACCTCGACGTCAACCACAACTACACCGGTACCTTCTTTGACCTACTCAACCCGTATGCCCTGCTCGGTGGGGTCACCACTCTGCTGCTGTTCTTTGCGCACGGTGTGGTCTTCATCTCGCTCAAGACCGAGGGTGACATTAGACTGCGGGCACGCAAGCTCGCCACCAAAGCCGGCATCCTGACGATCGTTGTCGCGGCTACCTTCCTGGTGTGGACAATCTTTGCCTACGGCACCGTGGCATCCGCTCTTCTGGCCGCCGTGGCGGCTGGTGCACTGATCGCATCGTTCCTCGCCAACCTGCGCGGGGCCGAGCGGCTCGCATTCGGCTTGATGGCCGGCGCTATCGGGTTGGTCGTGCTGAGCCTGTTCGCTTCGCTGTTTCCTGAGGTCATGCCGGCGAGTAACGACCCAGCCAACAGCCTGACCATCGCCAACGCCTCCTCGTCGGCGTACACGCTGGGTGTGATGAGCTGGACGGCACTGATCGGAATGCCCGTCATTCTGCTCTATCAGGGTTGGACCTACTGGGTGTTTCGCAAGCGCATTGGTCGGGCCCATATTGAGGTCTCTGTTCACTAGATCGCCCCTGACGAGTACCCCGTTGACCAGCACACCCGTGACACGGGCTGTGGGAGAATAAGGCAGTGCGCCCCCTGGATCCTCGCCTTCTTCGTTATGCCTCAGCGGCGCGCCGGTTTCTTCTCATTGGCGCGCTGCTCGGGTTCGCACAAACCCTCGTTGTCGTCGCCTTCGCGTGGTTTCTTACCCGAGCAATCACCCTCCTGGTGGCGGGGGAGCCCCTCACTGAGATCGTACCCACGCTGGTCGCCCTAGCCGCGGTCATTGTGCTCCGGTCTCTGCTGATCTGGTTGCTGGAAGTCGCGGCCAACCGCGGTGCGGCGCAGGTAAAGAGTCAACTGCGCGCCAAGGTCATGGCCAAGCTCGCCGAGCGCGGCCCAGACTGGGTCGCCTCGCAGCAGAGTGCACGCCTGGCGACCGTTGTCACGACCGGCCTCGACGCACTCGACAACTACTTCGCGCGGTATCTGCCGCAGCTGTTGCTGACCGCGATCGCTACGCCGATTCTGATCGCGGTAATGCTCTGGCAAGACCTGCCCAGCGGCCTCACCGTCATCATCGTGATTCCGCTCATCCCCGTGTTCATGATTCTCATCGGCCGGGTCACCCAGTCGGTACAGCAGGACCAGTGGCAGGCACTGCAACGCCTCTCCACCGGGTTTCTCGACGTGGTCGGCGGCCTCGGCACCCTCAAGATCTACGGCCGGGAACGCCGTCAGTTTGATCGCATCCGTTCCATCACCGAGCAGTACCGCACCCGAACAATTAAGGTACTGCGGGTATCCTTTCTGAGCGGCTTCGTGATCGAACTGGCCGCAAGTCTCTCGGTCGCTCTCGTCGCCGTGTCGATTGGACTGCGGCTCATCGACGGCGAGCTGCTGCTCGGCGTCGGGCTGTTCGTCCTGCTGCTGGCCCCCGAGGCGTTTCTGCCGGTGCGCCAGGTCGGAGCGCAATTTCACGCCGCGGCCGACGGCCTGGCCGCTGCCGAAGAGCTGTTCGCGATTCTCGACGACGACTTCAATAAAGCGGATGCCCCGGCGCCGGTCGATCCTGCGGCTGCGCCGGTCGCGCTGGGAGGCCTCGGTGCCGGCAAGCTGCGCCTGGTCGACGTGTCTATTCGGCGCGGCGACACCGTCGTGATCGACCGGATGGACGCCGAATTCGCCTCCGGGCAAATTAGCGTGCTGCGCGGCGTGAGCGGAGTCGGCAAGTCCACCCTCGTCGCCGCCCTGCTCGGCTTCGTACCCCTGACCGGTGCAGTGACGCTCGGCGGCGTTGCCGTGGCAGCCGGGCCGAGTCGGCCGTGGTTGGCCTGGGCCGGCCAGCGACCCGGCCTGGTCCGGGGAACGGTGGCCGAGAATGTGGCGCTGGGAGCGGCATCCGCTGGCCAGGGCACGCCCACCGGGACTCTGGTCGCTCAGGCCCTCGACTGGGCGGGGGCCGCTGAGGTTTCACCGGCCACGGTGCTCGGGGTCAACGGCGACGGGCTTTCGGGCGGGCAGGCGCAGCGCGTCGCCGCCGCGCGGGCGATCTACCGGGCCCTCGCGACCGAGTGCCAGGTCGTGATTCTGGACGAACCCAGCTCGGCGCTCGACGTCGACGCCGAGGCCGGCCTGCTCGCCGGGCTGCGCCGACTGGCCGATCAGGGCCGCGTCGTGATCGTGGTCAGCCACCGGCCGGGCGTCCTGGCCGCAGCTGACCATATGATTGAGCTGCAGGAGCTGATTCATGTCTGACCGGACGCCGACCCCGGCCGCGCGCGACGTACTGCGGCTCGCCCAGCCGCGCCCGCGCTGGTTCGCTCCAGGCCTGCTGGCCGGCGTGACGAGCGCCGTCATGGCGGTGGCGCTGCTGGCCTGCTCGGCCTGGCTCATTACCCGCGCCGCCGAAATGCCGTCCCTGGCCTATCTGGGCATGGCCGTCGTCGGCGTGCGTGCCTTCGCCATCTTTCGGTCCGTGTTTCGCTACCTGGAGCGCCTGACCAGCCACGATGCCGCATTCCGGCAACTCGCCGAACTACGCCTGGGCATCTTTCGTCGTATCGTTCCGGTCGCCCCGGCCGGCCTGGCCCAGACCGGGCGCGGCGATCTGCTCACCCGCCTCGTGCGCGACGTCGATGACCTGCAGGACCTGCCGCTGCGGGTTGTGCAACCGCTGCTGGTCGCGGGAATCACCGCCCTGCTCAGCGTGATCGGCATCTGGCTGATCGTGCCGGCCGCCGGCCTCACCCTGCTCGTCTGCCTGCTGTTGGCCGGAGTGCTCGGCACCCTTTTCTCCGGCAGCCTGGCCGCCCGGGCGGAGCGGGAGCTCGCACCGCTCCGCGGCACCCTTGCCGATGAGGTGCTCGAAATCGTGGAGAACCTCGACGTGCTCACCGCCTTCGACGCCCTCAAGCCGCGTCTCGCCGCGCTCGCCCGCACCGATGAGCGCCTGCGCCGGGCCACCCTGCGCCGCTCGGTCGGAGTGGGCGTGCAATCGGCCGTCGTTGCGATGTTTGCCGGTGCGGCAACGCTGGGCGCGCTCTACTTCGGCATACCCGCGCTCGATGGCGGCGGCGGACTCCTCAGCCCGGACCTGCTCGGCCCGACCCTCATCGTCGCCGTGCTCGTGCCGCTGGCCGTATTCGAGGTGTTCGGAATGATTCCGCTCGCCGCCTCGGCCTGGCGCCAGGTGCGGGTGAGCGCGCGGCGCGTCGCCGAGGTTGTTCCGGCTTCGCCACCGGCTGAGATTCCCGTCGATGTACCGAACCTCCGGCCGTGGCGGGCAACCCCGGTCATGCTCGAACTGACCGACCTGGGTGCCAGCTGGCCCGGCCAGACCGAACAGGGCGTGGCCGGTGTGACCCTTCGGCTCGCGCCGGGGGACCGGGTGCACCTGGCCGGACCGAGTGGTGCCGGCAAGACCACCCTCGCGCAGGCCCTGGTGCGGTTTCTTGACTACACCGGTTCCTACCGTCTGAACGGGGTCGAAGCCCGCCTGCTCGCTCAGACCGACGTGCGGCGGGTGGTCGGACTGTGCGAGCAGCGCCCGTGGTTATTTGACGACAGCATCCGTCAAAATCTGCTGTTTGCCCGCGATACTGCCACCGACGCCGAGTTGTTAGCCGTGCTGGCCCGCGTCGGACTGGCTGAATGGGTCGCAGCGCGCGGCGGCCTCGATGCCCGGGTCGGGGAGCGCGGCGCCCTGGTCTCCGGCGGACAGGCTCAGCGGATTGCCCTGGCCAGGGCCTTGCTGGCCGACTTTCCGGTGCTCATCGTCGACGAACCCACCGCGAACGTCGACAGTGCCCAGGCGGATGCCCTCGTGCGCGACCTGCTGAGAGCTGCGGCCGACGCCCACCGGGCCGTGCTGCTCATCTCCCACACGCCGGTGCCCGACGACCTGGTGACGGCCCGGGTGACCCTGCCAGCCCGGGCTCAGTCCATGTGACGCAGCTCGCGGCGGTGCAGCCATTTCTTGATCAGGAACACCGCGAGTACGAACAGTGCGATCACGCCGACGAACAGGTAGCCGGCGAAGTGCAAGCTGCCGCTGAGCTCGCGGTAGCCGCCGGCCGCCGCCGACCCGACGGTGACATAGGCGAGTGACCAGATAACGCAGGCGGGCACGGTCCAGGCCATGAAGGTGCGGTAGCGCATATGGCTCATTCCAACGGTGACCGGAATGAGGGAGTGCAGCACCGGCAGAAACCGGGAGATGAACACGGCCAAACCACCGCGCCGGTCGAGGTAGTTCTCGGCGCGAATCCAGTTGTGTTCGCCGATGCGGCGGCCCAGCCGGCTTGCACGGATGAACGGTCCGAAGTGGTGGCCGAGCGCGAAGCCGATGCTCTCCCCGCCCAGGGCGCCGACGATCACGGCGAGCACGAGCGTGACAAACTCGACGGGGCCGGAGACCGCCGTGCTGGCGACGATCACTATGGTGTCGCCGGGAACGACCAGGCCGACCAGCACTGAAGTTTCCAGCAGCATACCCAAAAAGGCCAGCAGTGTTCGAACGACCGGGTCGACGCTGGATACGGTGTCGAGGATCCACGTGAGGATGTCATTCATTTCGCTCAGCCTACGTGCTGCGCCTGAATCAACAAGGCCGGGCCCTCTGGCACCCCGGGCGGCCAGCTGCGAAGGCTTCGTGCCTCGTGCGACCTTGGAGTCGCTGCGTCCTAGTAATCTAAAGGGGGGGTACACCGGCGCTTTGTTGTGCGTGCACCTCGTATCAATCATGTCTAACCCCTGCAATGAATGAGAGTCACGTGGTTCACGAGCACGAAAGCGTACGCATCGATTCGAGCGTTGAGAGCGACGAAGAAGTGTATGACTTCGCCGCGATCCAGGCGAAGTGGCAACCCATCTGGGAGGAGCTCGCTCCGTTCAAGACGAGCGGTGAGGGCGACACCCGCCCGCGCAAGTACGTGCTCGATATGTTCCCGTACCCCTCCGGCGACCTGCACATGGGTCACGCCGAGGTCTATGCGCTCGGCGACGTCGTCGCCCGCTACTGGCGCCACCAGGGTTTCAACGTGCTGCACCCGATCGGCTGGGATTCCTTCGGCCTGCCCGCCGAGAACGCCGCCATCAAGCGGGGCATCGACCCGCGCGGCTGGACCTACGACAACATCGCCCAGCAGAAGAAGAGCATGAAGCTCTACGCGACCAGCTTTGACTGGGACCGCGAACTGCATACGAGCGACCCCGAATATTACAAGTGGACCCAGTGGCTGTTCCTGCAGCTGTACAAGAAGGGCCTGGCCTACCGCAAGGACAGCTGGGTCAACTGGGACCCGATCGACCAGACCGTACTCGCCAACGAGCAGGTGCTGGCCGACGGCACGAGCGACCGCAGCGGCGCCGTCGTCGTGAAGAAGAAACTCACCCAGTGGTACTTCAAGATCACCGACTACGCCGACCGTCTGCTGGATGACCTCAATCAGCTCGAGGGCACCTGGCCGGCCAAGGTGCTCAACATGCAGCGTAACTGGATCGGCCGCTCCATCGGAGCGGATGTCGACTTCCAGGTCGAGGGACGCACCGAACGCGTCACCGTGTTCACCACCCGGCCGGACACACTGTTCGGCGCGACGTTCATGGTCGTCGCCCCGGATTGCGACCTCGCCGCTGAACTCGTCGCCGAGGCGACGCCCGAGGTGCAGGAAGCCTTCCAGGATTACCTCGTACAGGTTCAGCGCAGCACCGAGATCGAGCGTCAGGCCACCGACCGGCCCAAGACCGGCGTGTTCATCGGCCGCTACGCGATCAACCCGGTCAACGGGGAACGCCTCCCGATCTGGGCGGCGGACTACGTGCTTGCCGACTACGGCACCGGCGCGATCATGGCCGTGCCGGCCCACGACCAGCGCGACCTCGATTTCGCCCGTGCCTTCGACCTGCCCGTGCGCGTCGTCGTCGACACTAACTCGCCGGCCACCGGCATGATCCCGGTGATCACCCAGGGCATGCTCGACGGCACCGAAGAGCTGCCGGCGCTCGACCCGCTCAGCACCGGCATCGCCCTGGCGGGCGAGGGCCGCCTCATCAACTCCGGTCCGCTCAACGGCCTGAGCAAGATCACCGCGATCAAGCGCATCGTCGAGCAACTCGCCGCCGACGGGCTCGGCCGGTCGGCTAAGAACTATCGTCTGCGCGACTGGCTGGTTTCCCGGCAGCGTTACTGGGGAGCTCCGATCCCGATCATCCACGGCACCGATGGTGCAGAGATCCCGGTTCCCGACGACCAGCTGCCGGTGCTGCTGCCGCCGGCAGAGGGCCTCGATCTGAAGCCGCGGGGAACGTCGCCGCTCGGCGGTGCGACCGACTGGGTCAACGTGCCGAACCCGATCGACGGCACGCCGGCGACCCGCGACGCCGACACCCTGGACACCTTCGTCGACAGCTCCTGGTACTTTCTGCGGTTCCTGAACCCCACGGACGACACCAAGGCCTTCGACCCGAAAGAGGCCGAGAAGTGGGCGCCGGTCGACCAGTACGTTGGCGGCGTCGAGCACGCCATTCTGCACCTGCTGTATGCGCGGTTCATCACGAAGTTCCTCTTCGACGAGGGCTATGTGAGCTTCACCGAGCCGTTCACCGCCCTGCTCAACCAGGGCATGGTGATTCTCGACGGCGCCAAGATGAGCAAGAGCAAGGGCAATTTGGTCTACTTCACCGAGGAGATCGAACGCCACGGCGTTGACGCCGTACGCCTCACGATGGCCTTCGCCGGCCCGCCCGAAGACGACATCGATTGGTCTGACGTTTCCCCGGTCGGCTCGGCCAAGTTCCTGGCCCGCGCCTGGCGCGTCGCCCGCGACGTCACGAGTGCGCCCGATGTGGAGTGGAAGACGGGCGACGTCACCCTGCGCCGGGTCACCCACCGGTTCTTGTCCGACGCACCCGGCCTGGTGGAGTCGTTCAAGTTCAACGTCGTCGTCGCCCGCCTGATGGAGCTCGTCAACGCGACCCGCAAAGTCATCGATACCGGTGCAGGGCCAGCGGATGCCGCCGTGCGCGAAGCCGCCGAAGCCACCGCCATGGCGCTGAACCTGTTCGCCCCCTACGCCGCGGAGGACATGTGGGAGCACCTCGGCTACGAGCCGTGCATCGCCCTCGTGCCGTGGCGCAAGGCCGAGCAGACCCTGCTCGTGCAGGAATCGGTCACCGCGGTAGTCCAGGTCGACGGCAAGATGCGCACCCTCCTCGAGGTATCGCCGAAAATCTCAAGCGAAGACCTGGAGAAGATGGCGCGGGAAGCCGCCGCGGTCATCCGTTCGATCGGTGATCGCGAGATCATCAAGGTGATTGTGCGCGTGCCGAAGCTCGTCTCCTTCGTCACCCGCCCATAGCGGAAGGCAAAATCGGGCCGCGGTCGATCCCTCGCAGGATCGGCCGGGGCCTTCTCCACAGGACCGTCCTGCTTTCTCTGTGCACAGATGGGGCATCCGACCAGAAACGGATGCTTCGCGCGGCCTAGCCTACGAGCATGCAGCCCGACCGGTTCCCCCTCGATCTGGAGCGCCTCGCTCCGGCCGCGCCGGGACGTCCCCGACTGCGAATCGGCGTGGGAGCGGCCGTCGTGCTCCTGCTGCTCGCCCTCGTGGTCGCCGTCATCGTGTCGGCGGTGGGCCAGCAGGCGGGGCAGCGCACGGTCGGCTCGGAAACGCTATCGATCCCCATGGGCGGCAGCCTCGAGCCGTTTGATGCCGGTGAGAGCACAGCGCCGAATGACTCTGCCACGGACGCGATCATCTTCGTGCACGTTCTGGGGGCGGTCGCCCGGCCCGGCCTGTTCGAGTTGCGGGACGGCGCCCGGGTCATGGATGCGATCGCCGCCGCCGGCGGGCTGAGCGCCGAGGCCGACCCTGCCGGGGTTAATCTTGCCCGGGTTGTGAGCGATGGCGAGCAATTGTACGTGCCGCGGCAGGGCGAGGTGTCGCCGGGCGTCCCAGCGGCGGCCGTCTCCGGGGGAGCTGGCGCGCCCGCCGCCAAGGTCAACCTCAACTCGGCGACGCTCGCAGATCTCGACTCCCTGCCCCGCATCGGCCCAACCATGGCACAGCGCATCATCGACTTTCGCACGGCTAACGGGCGATTCACCAGCGTGGACGGCCTGCGCGATGTCACGGGAATCGGCGATAAAACGTTCGAGGCGCTCAAAGACCTCATTACGGTATGAGCCTCGACCTGCGGCTGGCGCTTCCGGCCCTGGCCGCGTGGCTTACTGCAGGGCTGCTGATCGGAGCGCCAGAGGGCGCCTGGTCCATCGCCCTGGTGCTGTGGGCAGCGGCTGGGATGACGGCTGGCATCCTCGTGATGAAACGGATGCCGGCGCATTCCGTCGTGCTGGGGGCCGATGCGCCGCAGCCAGTTCGATCGGCAACCGATCGTGCGAGCGTTGTGCTGGCCAGCGGTCGTGCTGCTGGGCGGGCCGTGGAGCAGAATGCAGCGTCCCGTCGGCGGGGTCGTACTACCCCCGGAACGTCACCTCGGCCGGGTGACCGCTGGCAGACGCTGGGCGGCAGCATCGTGCTCTGCTGTGCGGCGGCGGCTCTTGTCGCCACTGCCGTCGGGGTATGGGCGCCGGTTCGCCTGCCGCCGGAGGTGCGCGCCGCCGCGGAGTCGCACGCGACGCTCACGGTCACGGTCACCGTCTGGTCGGTTCCGGTACCAGCCAAAGCTTTCATCGGCGGCGGTACGTCGGGGCGGGTGCGCTACCGGGCCACGCTCACGCAGTTGGACCTGCTCGGCGAATCGACGAGGGTGTCGACCCCGGTGGTGGTGTTCGCCGAGGCGGCCGGGGGAGGCGACGCACCCGAGATCGGCACCAGCCTGCGCCTGCGGGGCACCCTGCGCCCGACAGATCCGGGCGACGCGGCGGTCGCCTTGCTGTTTGCCACCGACCCCGCTCAGGTAGCCGAGTCTCCGCCCTGGTGGCTGCAGTGGGCGAACGAGCTCCGCGCTCGGTTCGCGGCGGCCGCGACGAGCCTCCCCGGTGACGGGGGAGACCTGCTCCCCGGCCTGGCGATCGGCGACACGAGCGCGGTCAGCCCCGACCTCGATCAAGCCATGAAAACCAGCTCCCTGAGCCACTTGACCGCCGTTTCCGGGGCCAATTGTGCCATCGTTATCGCCGCGATCATGCTGCTCGGCGGCTACCTGCGGCTCGGTCGGAGCTGGCGCATTCTGCTGTCACTGGCGACGCTGCTCGGCTTTACCGTGCTGGTCACACCCGAGCCGAGCGTGCTGCGCTCGGCGGTCATGGCCACCCTCACTCTCGCGTCGATCGGCGCCGGCCGGCCCGGGCGAGGCGTGCCTACCCTGCTCATCGTGGTGATCGGACTGCTCGCGAGCGACCCGTGGCTGGCCCGCAACTACGGCTTTGCGCTGTCCGTGCTCGCGACCGCGGGGCTCCTCATTCTGGCCGGTCCGCTCAGCCGGCTGCTCAGCCAGTGGATGCCGCTGGCCCTGGCCGCCGTCATCGCCATTCCCCTGGCCGCCCAACTAGCCTGCCAGCCCGTGCTCATTCTGTTGAGCCCCAGCCTGCCGCTGTACGGGGTGCCGGCCAACATTCTCGCTGGTCCCGCCGCGCCGGTCGCTACGGTGGTCGGGCTGATCGCCTGCCTGACCCTGCCGGTGCTCTCGGGCGTAGCGTCGGGCCTGCTCGCCCTGGCCTGGCTGCCATCGGCGTGGATCGCCGCCGTGGCCCAGACCACGTCGACGCTGCCGGGCACCCGCCTGCCGTGGCCCGGCGGAGTGCCCGGCGTATTGCTGCTCTCAGTCGTCACCTTGCTCACGCTCGTGGTCGTCCTGCGCGGCCCGGCAGCTCGCCCCGCCCGCTGGCCGGCGGCGGTCCTCGCCGTGCTGCTGGTCGGCTTCGGAGGTTACGCCGGGGCGCTGATCGGCACCGGAATCGGCCGGGCCGCCTCCTTGCCGGCGAACTGGCAGATTGCGGCCTGCGATATTGGGCAGGGCGACGCCGTCGTCGTGCGCGATGGTGATCGGTACGGTCTGGTTGACGTCGGTCCCGACCCGAAACTGCTCGCGAGCTGCCTGGCCACCCTTGGCATCAGTCGCATCAATTTGCTCGTACTTACCCACTACGACCTCGACCATATCGGCGGGGTGGATGCTGTCATCAACAAGGTCGATACCGCCCTGGTCGGGCAGCCGGAGAACGCGCAGGACGAACGCCTGCACGAGCGTCTCGCCGCTGGTGGAGCCGTCGTGCGTCAGACGGCTCGGGGTGATGCCGGCACGCTGGGCGGACTGCGCTGGAACATACTCTGGCCCGTCCGTGGAGCCACGACGATGCAGGCGGGCAACCCGGGAAGCATCACCATTGTGTTCGAAGGGCGGGGCATCCGTTCGATTTTTCTCGGAGATCTCGGCGAGGAATCGCAGAATGCCTTGCGGCGGGTCTCGCCGCCCGGCCGGGTCGACGTCGTGAAGGTCGCCCACCATGGCTCGGCCGATCAGAGCCCCGAGCTGTACGCCGAGTTGCGGGCCCGGGTGGGGCTGATCTCGGTCGGCGCGACAAACACCTACGGGCATCCCACCGACGCGTTGCTCAACGTTCTCGCTTCGGTGAAAACCGTGTCCGTGCGCACCGACCGGGAGGGGATGGCGGTGGTTGCGCCAGGGGACAACGGCACCCTCGTGCTCTGGACGGAGAAGATTACCGACCGCGGGCCGCCCGTGCCGCCGACGGCTGCCCCGGATGCTGCCGGGAGGGTCAGTCGTGCGCGTTAGGCTTGATCGACCACCCGCATGACACCCAAGGAGAGCGCTTTGGCTGCACGACCCGCCACGACCGGCTCCCGCTCCGGCAAGGCAGCCCCCGCCCGCGCGGCCAAGGGCACCGTCATTCCCCAGCTCGGCTGGCACCAGGTGCGTCCGGCACCGATCGTGCTCGTCTCGGGGACCGAAACGTTTCTCGCGGAACGCGCCATCCGTCAGCTCCGCGACTTTCTCAAACTTGAAGATCCCAGCCTTGAAATCAGCGACGTGCAGGCCGACAGCTACGCCCCCGGTGAGCTGCTCACCCTGGCGAGCCCGTCCCTGTTCGGCGAGCCGCGGCTGATTCGGGTCAGCAACGTCGAGAAGTGCAGCGACACCTTTCTCGCCGAGGCGCTCGACTACCTCGAGAACCCGGCCGATGACACCTACGTGGTGCTGCGACACGGCGGGGGAGTACGGGGCAAGAAGCTGCTCGACACCATTCGCAGCGGACTCGGTGGCGCCATCGAGGTGGTCTGTACCGAGCTCAAGAAAGACACCGAGAAGTACGAATTCGCGTCGAACGAGTTCAAGGCGGCCGGCAAACGCGTCACCGCGAGTGCGCTGCGGCAGCTTGTCGCCGCGTTCTCCGACGATCTGGCCGAACTCTCCGCCGCCTGCCAGCAGCTCATCGCAGACGCGACGAGCGAGGTCACCGAAACCACGGTCGATCGTTACTACGGCGGTCGGGTTGAAACCAACGCCTTCAAGGTCGCAGACTGGGCCATCGCCGGCCGCAATGGCGAGGCCCTCGTCACCCTGCGGCACGCTCTCACCTCCGGGGCCGATCCGGTGCCGATCGTCGCGGCCTTCGCTATGAAGATTCGCACCATGGCGAAGGTCTTCGGAGCCCGCGGCGGCTCTGCCCAGCTCGGTGCCCAGTTCGGTCTGGCACCCTGGCAGGTGGAGCGCGCCCAGAAGGACCTGCGCGGCTGGAGCGACGAGGGCCTTGCCCGTTGCATCCTCGTGCTCGCCGAAACGGATGCCGCGGTGAAGGGTGCGGGTCGCGACCCGGTCTACGCTCTCGAGCGCCTCATCGGCGTGATCGCGCGCCGCGGCGAGGGCTAGTGCCACCGGCAACGAGCGGGCCTCGGGGCTGCTGAGCCTGGTTCAACCTGCGCGGTTGACCGCAATACACGCCGAGTAATGGACCACTGCGTTACAGAGTTTGTGGTCAATTCGAGACGCAGGGACAGCGCCACTGCTGACCGGACGGGTTTCCAGGGACACAAAAAGTCCCCGCCGAGGGGCGGGGACTTATGTGCCACGAGGTGCAGCATCCGCTCTAACGAGCCGACGCAGACAGCAGGTGCGGGTGGATCCAGCGTCGATTAGACGAGTGCGCCGACAGCCTTCGCGATGGCGGACTTCTTGTTCGCAGCCTGGTTCTGGTGGATTACACCCTTGCTGACGGCCTTGTCGAGCTTCTTGGAAGCAAAGGCGAGACCGACGACGGCCTTGTCTTTGTCGCCAGCGGCAATTGCGGTACGAGTCGCGCGGATCGCGGACTTGAACTCGCTCTTGACGGCCTTGTTACGCTCCTGGGCCTTCTTGTTGGTGCCAATTCGCTTGATCTGCGACTTGATATTTGCCACGTTTTTTACGCTTTCGTTAGGTTCTAGTACGGACAGCCGCTCAGCGGTAGAGGGCGCTTCTGCGGCGAAAATCGTGCGGGGTGGGACCCAACACGCAAGCCAACCAGTAACGCTACCAGCAATTCGCCCCGCCCCAAAACTCGCCCGGTCGGGGAAACCCTTTTTCGCTCGCGCGAGCGGATGCCGCTGCACCCTCCGTGCGCATGACCGCGCCCGATATGGGTAACCGCGAGGCCGGTTCGTTAGTTGCCGTAGCGCGCACCGGTCTCGGGCGCGCTCACGCGGGTGCGGTGTGCCATGAGTGCATTCGGGCACCCAGATCGGCCGCGGCAAGCGGATGCCGCGGCGAGCGGATGCCGCGGCGAGCGGATGCCGCGGCCTCAGTTCGCCAGCGACACCTGTCCGGCGACCCCCAACAGGATCGCCGTGAAGCGCTCCGGCTGGGCCAGGCTCGACAGATGCGTTGCTCCCGGCACCACGACGACCGTCCCGTTGCGGCAGGCGGAGAGAAAGCGCCGCTCGTTCAGCCGAAAGTGATCGAGGGCACCGTTGACCAGCCAGATCGGGCCGGGATACGCCGCGAGGCTGGCCAGGGGAGTCAGCGTCGAGGTCGCCTGCAGGCCGGAATCCATCACGTCGAGTGCGGCGCCGCCCGCGAGTACATCGCGCGCCCCGGCCGCAGGTAGAAGGAGGCGCGCCAGTCCCTCGTGCAGCCACAAGCCCCGATCGGGTAGGCGGTGAATCATTCGGGCCAGCAGCCGATAGCCCTCGAGCAAAGCGCCCCTGGGAACTGCGCTACAGCCGGCAGCGATCAGCCCGGCTACCCGATCGGGGTGCTCTGCGGCATAGGCGACGGCGTAGTAGCCGCCGAGCGAGAGCCCGACCAGCAGCACACTGCCACCGAGCGCCGCCACCCCGTCGTCGATGGCGGTGAGCGCGGCCGGCACCGTGAACGGCTCCGTCATCCGCTGCCCGTGGCCGGGCAGATCAATCGCGAGAACCCGGTGCCCGGCGGCACGCAGCTTCTTCTCCTGATACCGCCACATCGTGGCCGAGGCACGGATACCGTGAACGAGCAAAATTGGTACGCGTGACTCGGGAATCTCCATGCCCGCGAGCCTAGTCAGCCCCGATCACAGCGCATGCCGAGGCTGGAGCGATGACATCTGCACTCACGACCACGTTGACCGCCATCATCAATGCTCGCGTTGTGCCGGTAATCGGCGAAACGATCGCGAACGGCACCGTGCTGATCGAGAACGGTCGCATCAGCGCTGTCGGCGCCGACCTGACCGTTCCAATCGGCGCGCAGGTCATCGATGCGACCGGCAAGATAGGTGCTGCCCGGCTTCATCGAGGCGCACGGCCACGTGGGCATCCACGAAGCGGCGAATGGATGGGCAGGCAACGACACCAACGAAATGACCGGCCCGAACATGGCTGCTGTCCGTGCCATCGACGCCATCAACATCGATGACGAGGGCTTTCGCGACGCGCTCTCCGGCGGAGTCAGCACGATCGTGGTCAAGCCCGGCTCCGGCAATCCGATCGGCGGCCAGTCGGTTGCAATCAAGAGCTCGGGCGGTCGAACCATCGACGAGCAGGTGATCAGCGACTCGGTGAACATCAAGAGAGCCCGCGGAGAGAACCCGAAGCGGATCTACGGTGAGAAGAAGCAGACCCTGAGCACTCACCTCGGCGTCAGTCTGATCATCCGCCCGGCCGTCGTCGATGCCCGGAACTACGTGCAGGCGCGCGATGCCGCCGCCGAAAAGGGCGATCCCTTTACCCGGGACCTCGGCCAGGAGGCCCTGGCCCGGGTGCTCTCCGGGGAACTCGCCTGGGACCAGCACGTGCACCAGGCCTCCCTGGCCGTGAAGGACGGGCTGCCGGCGCAGACGGCGCTTGAGGCCCTCACGGTCAACCCGGCCGTGATTCTCGGGCTCGACTCCCGGGTCGGATCCCTCACCGTTGGCCTCGACGCCGACGCCGACGCCGTGATCTGGTCTGGCGACCCGCTCGACCTCACCTGCCGCGGTCGCGCGGGTCGTCGAGTTCGAGAATATCGTCCAGGTAGTCCTTGATGCGTCGGAGCGACTGGCGGTCGATTTTACGTGCTGCGCGGTCAAACTCCGGCGTGGTCTCCAGCCGCCAGCGTTTCATGCGCGATGGCTCATAGGCCGAGTTCAGCCCAGAGCTCGGCTGCCGGACGCGTTTCTCTGCCCGACGCCTCCCATGTTCGAATCACCCCGTCGGCCCAGTAACGCTCCTCGAGGTCGTCCAAGTGCGCGTGGATGGCTTCGCGCACGTAAAAGGTCTTGGAGCGACCGGTCTTCGTGGCGAGGGCCTGCAACCGGGCTTCGTCTTCGGGTGAGAGTCTGATCGAAATGGCCATGAAAAAATCCTCTCTGCGATACATGTATTTTATGCGTCGGATATCTCTGATACCAGTGTGGAGACGGTACAACACGGCCGAGCATGGAAGAATAGACGCACTATGTCACCGAGAGCCCTTCACGCGCTGGAACCGGCCGCCACGGCCCCCGAGTTCATCCGCAACTTCTGCATCATTGCCCACATCGACCACGGCAAGTCGACCCTGGCCGACCGGATGCTGCAGATCACCGGCGTCGTCGACGAGCGTTCCATGCGTGCCCAGTACCTGGACCGCATGGACATCGAGCGGGAACGCGGCATCACCATCAAGAGCCAGGCCGTGCGTATGCCGTGGGAAATGGACGGCGTCACCTACGCCCTCAACATGATCGACACCCCCGGCCACGTCGACTTCACCTACGAGGTCTCCCGCAGCCTCGCCGCCTGCGAGGGCGCCATCTTGCTGGTCGACGCTGCCCAGGGCATCGAAGCCCAGACCCTCGCCAACCTCTACCTGGCCCTCGAAAACGACCTCACGATCATTCCGGTGCTCAACAAGATCGACCTGCCGGCCGCCGACCCGGAGAAGTACGCCCGCGAACTCGCGAGTCTCATCGGCGGACGCCCCGAAGACGTGCTGCGTGTCTCCGGCAAGACCGGCGCCGGTGTTGAAGAGCTGCTGAACCTCGCCACGACGATGATTCCGGCGCCGAAGGGTAACCCGGATGCCGCCGCTCGCGCCATGATTTTCGACTCGGTCTACGACAGCTACCGCGGCGTCGTCACCTACGTGCGCATGATCGACGGCCATCTGAAGGCGCACGAAAAAATTCAGATGATGTCGACCAAGGCGACGCACGAGATCCTCGAGATCGGCGTCATCTCGCCCGAACCGGTGGAGAGCAAGGGCCTCAAGGTCGGCGAGGTCGGCTACCTGATCACCGGTGTGAAAGACGTGCGCCAGTCCAAGGTCGGCGACACCATCACGACCGCAGTGCGCCCGGCGACCGACGCCCTGCCCGGCTACGACGAACCGCAGCCCATGGTGTTCTCCGGCCTGTACCCGATCGACGGCAGCGATTATCCGGCGCTGCGCGAAGCACTGGACAAACTCAAGCTGTCTGACGCCAGCCTCGGCTACGAGCCGGAGACATCCGTCGCCCTCGGTTTCGGATTTCGCTGCGGGTTTCTCGGCCTGCTGCACCTCGAGATCATCACCGAACGCCTCGAACGTGAATTCAACATCGACCTCATCACCACGGCGCCGAGCGTGCCCTACGAGGTCACCACCGACGACAAGCGCACCATCACGGTCACCAACCCGAGCGAATACCCCACCGGCAAAATCGCCAAGGTGCTCGAACCCATGGTCAAAGCCGCGATTCTCGCCCCGAAAGACTACGTCGGCGTCATTATGGAGCTCTGCCAGAGTCGCCGTGGCACCCTGCTCGGCATGGAATACCTCGGCGAAGACCGCGTCGAGATTCGCTATTCGATGCCGCTCGGTGAGATCGTGTTCGACTTCTTCGACATGCTCAAGGGCCGCACCGCCGGCTACGCCTCGCTCGACTACGAACCCTCCGGCGAGCAGGAAGCCGACCTAGTCAAGGTCGACATTTTGCTGCAGGGCGAGCAGGTCGACGCGTTTTCCGCCATCGTTCACCGCGACAAGGCCTACGCCTACGGCGCGCTAATGACCGGGCGCCTGCGCAAACTGATTCCGCGCCAGCAGTTCGAGGTGCCCATCCAGGCCGCGATCGGCGCGCACATCATCGCCCGCGAGAGCATCTCGGCGATGCGCAAAGACGTGCTGGCCAAATGCTACGGCGGTGACATCTCGCGCAAGCGCAAGCTGCTGGAGAAGCAGAAAGAGGGCAAGAAACGCATGAAGATGGTCGGCCGGGTCGAAGTTCCCCAGGAAGCCTTCATTGCCGCGCTCAGCGGCGACATCGAGACCAAAGACAAGAAGTAAAGCGGATGCGCAGGGCCACCTTCACCGATGCCGCCGTCAGCTACGCTGCCATCGGCGGTACGCTGGCGCCCGACCTGATGAGCTATCCGCCCAAGGGCTACCGGCCGATGGAGCAGAGCGTCAGGCTCGGCAGTTCGCCGGAACGCTTTGAAGCCGCGACCAAGTTGCTGATGACGTGGGGAATCCAGCGCGGCAGCGGCATGGAGGTGACCGACCTCGAAAACGGAACCGGCGTGCAGTACACCCCGGTGACCTTTCAACCCGACGGCACGCCGGCGGTCGGGCAGCAGCATCCGGTCAATGAAGCGACCTTCGCTGAGGATGGCACCCCGTATATTGCGAACGGTATGACGGCCACACTCAAGATGCGGGTTGGACCGATCGGCTTGACCGCGCCGGTGCGGGTCGTCTACGTGATCGACGAGGCCGCCCGCATCGGGTTTGCCTACGGCACCCTGGCCGGCCACCCGGAGAGTGGTGAGGAATCCTTCATCGTCGAGCACCGCGAGGACGACTCGGTTTGGTTGACGATCCGCTCCTTTTCGCGGCCGAGCACCTGGTATTACCGACTGGCCTGGCCGGTGCTGCGCTTTCAGCAGGCCAAATTCACCAAGTTGTATCTGCGGGCTTTGCACCCCGCGGGTGCGATCAAATAGAACGTACTGGAGCACCACCCATGGCCGGACCCCACCCCATCGGCGACCCGGCACCCGACGACGGCCTTTTGCCGGCCTCGGCAGCCGTCAACGCCGCTGAACGCGATTTCGGCGTCTACCTGCACGTGCCGTTCTGCCGGGTGCGCTGCGGCTACTGCGATTTCAACACCTATACCGCGACCGAACTGCGCGGCGTCAAGCAGAGCGACTACGCCAGCCAAGCGGTGCTCGAGGTTGAGGCCGCTGGGCGCATCCTCACTGCATCGGGCGTGCCCGAACGCCCGGTGGCAACGGTGTTCTTCGGGGGAGGCACACCCACGCTGCTGCCGGTCACCGACCTGACGAAAATGCTCGGCGCCGTGCGCGACCAGTGGGGCTTGACCGACGACGCCGAAGTAACCACCGAGGCGAACCCCGACTCGGTCGATGCCGCCTACCTCGGCGCCCTCGCGGAGGCCGGATTCACCCGGGTTTCCTTCGGCATGCAGTCCGCCGTGCCGCACGTGCTGGCGACCCTGGAACGCACCCACGACCCGGAGCGGGTGCCCCTCGTGGTGGAATGGGCCCGCGCTGCCGGCCTCGACGTGAGCCTCGACCTCATCTACGGCACGCCGGGAGAGTCGCTCGCCGACTGGCGCACCAGCCTCGAACAGGCGCTCAGCCTGCACCCAGACCACCTCAGCGCCTATTCGCTTATCGTCGAAGACGGCACCAAACTCGCGCGGCAGATTCGCCGCGGCGAGATCGCCCCGACCGACGACGACCAACAGGCCGACTTCTATGAACTCGCCGACGAACTGCTTGCCGCCGCCGGCTATGACTGGTACGAGGTCAGCAACTGGGCTACGAGCGACGCGCACCGCTCCCGCCACAACCTCGCCTACTGGACCGGCCAGGACTGGTGGGGCATCGGCCCCGGCGCCCACAGCCACATCGGCGGGGTGCGCTGGTGGAACGTCAAACATCCCGCAGCCTATTCAGAGCGGATGCTCGGCGGCCTGTCCCCGGCCGCCGGTCGCGAAACGCTCGATGCGCCCACCCGCGAACTCGAGCGCATCCTGTTGCAGAGCCGCATCCGCACCGGTATCCCGGTCGCATCGCTGTCCGCGGACGGACGCCGAGAGGTGGCCGGCCTGATCGCCGATGAGCTCGTCAACGCCAAAGCTGCCCTCGCCGGGACCATCGAACTGACCCTGCGCGGACGGCTTCTGGCCGACGCCGTGGTGCGTCGGCTGAGCGACTAAGAGCGTGCGCTAGCTGAAAAATCTGATGGTCAGCGGGTAGGAATACCCTTGGCCGCGGTTGGCCGCGAGTGCGGCGAGGATCGAGAAGATGATGCCGAGCACCCAGGCCACCGGCACAATCAGGTATCCGATCAGGATCGCCGTCAACGCGGTGCCCACCACATAAACGATCATCAGGGTGATCTGAAAGTTCAAAGCCGTCGCACTGTGGGCACGAATGAACGGCCCACGATCGCGCAGCACGAGATAGCCGATGAGTGCGGGAACAAAGGTGAAGAGGATACCGCCGACGTGAATCAGGGTCGCCCACATCTTCTCGTCGGCCGGACTCATCGGCGCCGGCGGGACGCTCTGCGCGTACGGGTTTTGCGGCGGGGTGGATTCATACGGATTTGTGCGTGAATCGTTCTCGGACATGCGGTCTCCTGTTCGAGCGTGGTCGGTTTGGTCGCGGTGGATCTGGCGATGGGTTGCCGACGACATCCAGGGAAGAACCACTGCGTGCAATAGCACTGTGTGGGGTCGGACAAGCCAGGCCAGACCCCTCCAGACTAACCGTCCGAGATGCGTATTGGACCGGGCCGCGCGCTACTTGATCAGGCGAATCGCGACCGGATACCGGTAGTTCTGGCCGTCCTTGGCCTTCAGAAACCCAATGATCGAAAAGATGACTCCGGCCACCCAGAGCAGCCAGGTCAGGCCGATGAGCAGGCCGCCGATTCCGAAGGTTACGATCGCCAGGATGAACGAGACGACATTTATCGCGACGTATCCGATCACGAGGGTGATCTGAAAGTTGAGCGCCTCCTTCGCTTCGGTATTGGTGAGGCGGCCGCGGTCCTTGAAGACCAGCCAAATGATCAGCGACGGAAGAAAGCTCAGGACGCCGCCGAGGTGCGCAAACGAGGCCCATTGTCGGTCGTCGGCCTCCGAGAGTGGGGTTGCGGCTGTAGGGGTGCCGTATGGGCTGCCCGTACCGGGCTGCTGGCCATACGGCGGCTGCCCAGCATTAGGGTCACGGTAGTTGGAATCACCGGGAGGTTGTGCCTGTGGATCGCTCATGATCGTGCCTTTCACTGAATTCCGGGGGGAGCGTATAGCGGTAATTAAACGCTCGGTTCGCGATACTGGCAATGGGTGCGCTCAGCCGGAACACGGCCGGTCGCGATAGTATTGGCAGTCAGTGGATGCGAGTGCCAACGACGTGCCGGCAAACCTGCGTTCCGGTGCGCTTGACGCGCGCCGACCCGGGGCATCCGCTTAATTGAAGCTGGACCGGAAAAAGAGGAAGGCGGGCGAAATGGTTTCCGACCGTGGGCTCGATGTGCTGCGCGTCATCGTGCAGGACTACGTCGCGTCCCGCGAACCCGTCGGCTCCAAATCCATCGTCGACCGGCATTCCTTCGGTGTTTCCGCCGCGACCATTCGCAACGACATGGCCCTGCTCGAAGAAGAAGAGCTCATCGCGGCGCCGCACACCTCCTCGGGGCGCATCCCGACGGATAAGGGGTACCGGGTCTTCGTCGACCACCTGGCCGACCTGCGTCCGCTGACCCCGGCCCAGCGTCAGGCCATTGAAACTTTCCTGGGTCACTCCGCCGACCTCGACGAGGTGCTCGTGCGCAGCGTGCGTTTGCTCTCGCAGCTCACCCACCAGGTCGCGCTCGTGCAATACCCCTCGCTGTCCCGCGCCAGGGTTCGGCACATCGAGTTAGTGCCGCTGACCGAGACGCGCATCCTGTCGGTGCTGATCACCGATTCCGGCGGGGTCGAGCAGCGAGTCATCGACCTGCCGCGAGCATTCGACGAGCAGACGCTCGGCGAACTGCGCGCCCGACTCAACGTCACGGTCGTTGGACTGGGCATGGCCGAGGCGAGCGTTGCCCTCGCCGTGAGCGTCTGGCCGGGATCGCCGGCGCTGCAGCCGATCGTCGACCTGATCACGCGCACCGTCGCCGACCAGGTCGGGGCCAACCGTCAGGAGAAGCTCGTCATGGCCGGGGCCGCAAACCTGGTGCGCACCGAAGACGACTTCTCCGGCAGCATCTATCCGGTACTCGAAGCCATCGAAGAACAGGTCGTGCTGCTGCGGCTGTTCGGCGAGATGGAGACCGACCAGCACGGCGTTTCGGTGAGTATCGGCCGGGAGAATGCGGCCTTCGGCCTACCGGAAGCGAGCGTGCTGACCAGCGGCTATACCGCAGGCGGCAACCTGGCCCGGCTGGGCGTGCTCGGGCCGACCCGCATGGACTATTCCAACAATATGGCGGCCGTACGCGCCGTCGCCCGGTACCTCTCCCGCCTGCTCGGCGAGACCTGAAATCTGTACCATTTAGGCTCTGTGCCATTTAGGCTCTGTGCCATTTCGAACAACCATCATAAAAAAATCAAGGAGAGCCACCTTTGGCTGACCATTACGAAGCGCTTGGCGTTGACCGCGACGCAACCACCGACCAAATCAAGAAGGCGTACCGTCGCCTCGCCCGCGAGCTGCACCCCGACGTGAACCCCGGCGCCGAAGCATCCGAACGGTTCAAGAGCATCACACACGCCTATGACGTGCTGAGCGACGCCAAGCAGCGCCAGAAGTACGACCAGGGCGGCGGCCAGAACGGCGGCTTCGACGGGCAGAACTTCGGCAACTTCGGCGACATCTTCGAGACCTTCTTCGGCGGCGGCGGGAGCAGCCGTGGTCCGCGCTCGCGCCGCGAACGCGGCCAGGACGCTCTGATTCGAGTCGACCTCGACCTCGACGAGGTCATCTTCGGCACGCACCGCGACCTGGAGGTCGACACGGCGATCGTCTGTGAGACCTGCAAGGGCTCCTGTTGCGCGCCCGGCACCGCGCCGATCACCTGCGACATCTGCCACGGCACGGGCAGCATCCAGCGCGCCGTGCGCTCCCTGCTCGGGAACGTGATGACGTCCAGCCCGTGCGGTTCTTGCCGCGGTTACGGCACCATCATCGCCACCCCGTGCATGACCTGCTCCGGTCAGGGCCGCATTCGCGCCCGCCGCACCGTTCCGGTCGACATTCCGGCCGGCGTCGACACCGGCCTGCGCCTGCAGATGCCCGGCAGCGGCGAAGCCGGCCCGGCTGCCGGTCCCAATGGGGACCTGTACCTGGAGATGAAGGTGCGCCATCACGACGTGTTCAGCCGTGACGGCGACGACCTAATGTGCTCGCTCGACGTGCCGATGACCAGTGCGATTCTCGGCACCACCGTGACCGTCAAGGCTCTCGACGGCGACATCGAGGTAGAGATTCGCCCCGGATCGCAGAGCTCCGAGGTACTCACGATCAAGGATCGAGGCATCACTAAGCTGCGCGGCAGTGGCCGCGGCGACCTCAAGGTCGGCATCCACGTGCTCACCCCGACCAAGCTCGACCACAAGGAACGCGACCTGATCGAACAGTTCGCAGCCCGCTACGCGGCTCCGGCGCCGACCCTGAGCCAGTACCAGCAGGGCTTGTTCGCGAAGCTGCGCGACCGGTTCCTCGGCTGACGTGGCACATTTCTACCTGCAAGAAACGCTCCGGGCGGAGCAGTGCCGCCCGGGGCAGGTGGTCACCGTGGACGGCGACGAGGCGCGGCACGCGGTCACGGTGAGCCGGGTGCGCCCCGGGGACCGGCTCCGCCTCGGTAATGGGGCCGGGTTGCTGCTGGAGGGAGCCGTGCTGACGGCGGACGCTTTGCAGTTGACCCTGCGCGTCGATGACGCGAGCGAGACTGCGGCGGCGACGCCGCGCATCCGCTTGGTGCAGGCCCTCGCCAAGGGTGACCGGGACGAACTGGCCATTCAGGCCGCCACCGAACTCGGCGTCGACGGCGTCATCCCGTGGTCCGCAGCCCGCTCCATCACCAAGTGGGAGGGCGCGAAGATCGCCAAAGGCCACGAACGCTGGAGCAGCATCCTGCGTGAGGCCAGCAAACAGTCGATCCGGGCTTGGCTGCCCGATGTCGCCCAGCTGACCAGCACCAAGCAGCTGGCCGTTTTGGCCGCCACGACACGGATGCTGCTGCTCGACCCGACCGCAACCGGTCGCCTCACCGAGGTGGCCGTCCCCACCGACGACCGCGACATTCTGCTCGTCGTCGGCCCCGAGGGCGGAATATCGCCGGCCGAACTGCTCCTGCTTGAGCAGGCCGGCGCGAGCCAGGTACGCCTCGGCGACACCGTGCTGCGCACATCGACCGCGGGGCCAGCCGCCCTCGCAATCCTCAATGCAACTTTGGGTCGCTGGTAGAGCGTGCCGTTGGTAGTGCGTGCCGCTGATAGCGCCGCTTAAGATAGAGGTATGTCTTCTTCCGTCGCCCAACCGACCATTTTCAGCCGCATCATCGCGCGTGAGATTCCGGCGACGATCGTGGCCGAAACCGAGCGCATTATCGCTTTCCTCGACATTGCACCCAAAGCCCCGGTGCACGTTGTCGTCACCACGAAAGACCCTCAGTATCAAAACGTGGTCGAGCTCGCCGCCCGCAATTCCACCCTGCTCGCCGAACTCGTCGCCGTGGCCGAGCAGATCGCGGCCGAACGCACCAACGGACAGTTCCGTCTGGTGTTCAACACCGGGGCGGCTGCCGGCCAGACCGTCTTCCACGTGCACGCGCACGTGCTCGGCAGCCCCGAAGCGTCTGATCAGCTGGGGGAGGACTCGCTTGGCGCCCTCTGATTCTTCTAAAGCTGACTCCAACAGGGAGCTGCGCTTCACCGTTGACGGCGTCGCCATGGTGCGCTTGCTCGGCCCCGAAGACCGCTACCTGAACACCATCGAGGCCGCCTACCCGAAGGTCGACGTGCACGTGCGCGGCAACGACGTGACGCTCGGCGGCTCGGCCGACGACGTCGAGGCCGTGCGTCGCTTGATCGAGGAGCTGCAGCTGGCCCTGCGCACCGGCCACGACCTCGGCGAGACCGAGGTGGCCACCGCGTCACGGATGCTGGCTGCCGACAGTTCCGTGAGCCCATCCGCCCAGCTCGGCGCCCCAATTCTGACCGCCCGTGGCAAGAGTATTCGGGCCAAATCGATCGGCCAGAAAGAGTACATCGACGCGATCGACGACAACACGATCGTGTTCGGCATCGGACCGGCCGGAACCGGCAAGACCTACCTCGCCATGGCGAAGGCGGTGCGTGCCCTGCAGAACAAAGAGGTTGAGCGCATCATCCTGACCCGCCCGGCAGTGGAGGCCGGAGAACGGCTCGGCTTTCTGCCCGGCACGCTCACGGACAAGATCGATCCCTACCTGCGGCCGCTCTACGACGCGCTCGGCGAAATGCTTGACCCCGAACTGATCCCCAAATTGCTCGCGGCCGGCACGATCGAGGTCGCCCCGCTCGCCTACATGCGCGGTCGCACCCTGAACGCAAGCTTCGTCGTGCTCGACGAAGCCCAGAACACGACGCCCGAGCAGATGAAGATGTTCCTGACCCGCCTTGGCTTCGGCTCCAAGATGGTCATCACCGGCGATGTCACCCAGATCGACCTGCCGGCCGGCAGCAGCGGCTTGAAATTGGTGACCCGCGTCCTTGACGGTATCGACGACATCCACTTTTCCTATCTGACCAGTGCCGACGTTGTGCGGCACTCGCTGGTCGGGCGCATCGTCGACGCGTATACCGAGTACGACGCGCAAAAACAGGCCCTCCGCCAGGAGAGCGCCGAAGCGCGCGCATTTGCTACTCAAGGCCCGCAGCGCACCGGCAATGCGCCCGGCCGCAACCCGAAACGGAGTTCCAGTTGAGCATCGAAATCAACAACGAGTCGACCATCCCGGTCGATGAGGCCGCCATTCAGCGCCTCGCTGCCTTCGCGCTCGACACCATGCACGTGCACGCCGACGCCGAACTCGCCATTGTGCTGGTCGACGAGGGTGCCATGGAGCAGCTGCACGTGCAGTGGATGGATGAGCCGGGCCCCACCGACGTTCTGAGCTTTCCGATGGACGAACTACGCCCCGGTACCGAGGAGCAGGAGACCCCGCCCGGATTGCTCGGCGATATCGTGCTCTGCCCGCAGGTCGCCAAGGAGCAGGCTGAAACCGCCGGACACAGCACCCTCGATGAGCTACTGCTACTGACCACGCACGGCGTGCTGCACTTGCTCGGCTTCGACCACGCCGAACCGGCCGAAGAGAAGGAAATGTTCGGCATTCAGCGCGATATTCTCATCGGTTTTGCCATGCAGGAACGACAACGCCCCTGATGCACATCGTGTGGTTTATTTACGCGGCCGTGGTTCTGGTCGTGTTTGCCGGTCTGATGGCCGCCGTCGACGCGGCGATCACGACCCAATCCCGGGCCGATATTGTCGGCCTGGTGCCGACGCGGCGGGCGAAACGGTCGCTCCGCGCGATCGCCGAGGACACCGGCGCGCACCTGAATGCGATTAACTTTATTCGCATTACAGCCGAGACCACGGCGGCGGTCTTGGTGACCCTCGTTTTTGCGACCACCATCGAGGCCCTGTGGCTCGCGCTGGTGCTGTCGGCGCTGATCATGACCTCGGTTTCGTTTGTGCTGGTCGGTGCCAGTCCGCGCAGTGTCGGGCGGGCGCATCCGGTCGCTCTGCTGACGGCCACCGCGTTGCTCGTGCATGTTGCGCGCGTTCTGCTCGGACCGATCGCGAACGCCCTGGTCGCCCTCGGAAACCGCGTCACCCCCGGCCGCACCAAGCTGGCGACCTTCACCTCCGAAGACCAGCTGCTCAGCATGGTCGACGAGGCCACCGAACTCGACGTAATCGAGGAGGACGACCGCGAGCTCATCCACTCAATTTTTGAGTTCAGCGACACTGTCGTGCGGGAGCTCATGATTCCCCGCACCGACATGATCACCATCGACGCCGACGCGAGCATTGACGCGGCCATGGGCCTGTTCCTGAGCAGCGGTACCTCGCGCGTGCCGGTTCGGGGCGGCGAGGTCGACGACGTCGCCGGCATCCTTTACCTGCGCGACGTTGCCCGGCTGGTCTTTGAACGCCCGATCAATGCCCTGCAGCTGACGGTCGCCGAACTCGCACGTCCGGCCGTGTTCGTGCCGGAATCCAAGAAAGCCGACGATATGCTGCGGCAGATGCAGCTTGAGTCCAACCACCTGGCCATGGTCGTTGACGAGTACGGCGGCATCGCCGGACTGGTCACCCTCGAGGATTTGATCGAGGAGCTCGTCGGCGATATCTCGGATGAGTACGACCGCGATGTGGTCGAGTTCGAAGACCTTGGCGATGGGCATTTTCGGGTCAGCGCCCGACTGCCGGTCGACGAGCTCGGGGAACTCTTCGGCCTCGAGCTCGACGACGATGATGTCGACTCGGTCGGTGGTCTTTTGGCCAAGGCGCTCGGGCGACTGCCCGTCGCCGGGTCGGTCGCCTCGGTGAGCGGGTTGAACCTCACCGCCGAACGCACCGAAGGTCGTCGTAAGCGCATCAGCACCGTGCTGGTGGAGCGCGACGACGCGCTGATTGATGCGCAGACCGCATTTCTCACGGGAACGAACCGTAGCACAGTGTCTGATGATGAAGGAGAACGGTCATGACCGCAGCAACACCGGCGCACCCCGCCGATTACCGAGCGGGATTCGTCTCCTTCGTGGGACGCCCCAACGTGGGAAAGTCCACCCTGACGAACGCACTCGTGGGGGAGAAGGTCGCGATCACCTCGTCGAAGCCGCAGACCACCCGCCGCGCTATTCGGGGCATCGTGCACCAGAAGAACGGCCAGCTCATTCTGGTCGACACCCCCGGAATCCACCGCCCGCGCACCCTCCTCGGTGAGCGCCTGAACAGCCTGGTCACGGCGACCCTGGCCGGCGTCGACGTGATCGGCCTGTGCATCCCGGCCAACGAGCCGATCGGCCCGGGAGATAAGTTCATCAACGAGCAACTGGATGCCTTCCCGCGGGCCAAAAAGGTCGCCATCGTCACCAAGATTGATGCATCCTCCAAGACCAACGTCGCCAATCAGCTGCTCGCCGTCTCCCAGCTGCGGGATTGGGAGGCCATTGTTCCGATCTCCTCGACCAGCCGAATCCAGCTCGACACCCTGGCGACCCAACTCCTGCGCCTGCTGCCGCATGCGGATGCCCCGCTCTACCCAGCCGACACCGTCACCGACGAGACCCTCGAGTCGCGCATCTCGGAGTTCATTCGCGAGGCAGCCCTCGAGGGCGTCACCGACGAGCTGCCGCACTCGATCGCCGTGACCATCGACGACATCATCGAGCGTGATGACCAGGAACTGGTTGAGATTTACGCCAACCTGTTCGTCGAACGAGACAGCCAGAAGGGCATCATCATCGGCAAGTCGGGCAGCCGGCTGAAGGATGTCGGTACCCGCGCGCGTAAACAGATCGAACCGCTCGTCGGCAAGCGCGTCTTTCTGTCGCTGCGGGTGAAGATCGCCAAGGAATGGCAGCGCGACCCGAAGCAGCTCGGGCGCCTCGGCTTCTAACGCATCGCGACCGGATCTCGATCGCTCGCAGGCTCGTGCCTCGATCAGCGAGTCTTTCTGGTCGAGGCGCGAGGAACGAGGAACGAGCGATGGAGGCCGAAACCTTATAACGCGCAGCTGGCGGCACCAGGCGCAGGAGACCAGCCAACGCGAAGGGTCAGTTTCGGTAGTCGTCATTTGGTTAGCCCGGTCGCGGGTAGTCCCCCGTGCGCGGGTCGAGCCCGTCGAGACCACCATCCCGTAACTTGCCGCGATCTGCCTGACCAGCCGCGGGGGTAGCCGGCGTCGGAAGGTCAAGCTGTTCGGGTGCCTGCAGGAGCGGGTTCTGGCTGGGCAGGTAGATCAAAGTCTGTTCCGGGTCGATCTCGACCGGGGGTTGCAGCCAGTACTCGCCACCCTGGAGATAGATCTTCCAACGTCGGTTGTGCAGCAACAGGTGATGGTGCGCACAGAGCATTATGGCGAAGTTGATGTTGGAAAGTCCTTGATCAGACCACATGTCGATGTGATGCGCCTCTGTCCACGACGGTGGTTGGTCGCAGCCGGGCCAGCGGCATCCGCCGTCACGCGCGGCGAGGGCCCGGCGTTGCTCGCGGTTGAAGAGACGTTCTTCTCGTCCGACGTTGAGTGGTTGCCCGGACTCACTGAACAAGATGCCGAGGTAGCCGGTGTCACAGAGGTGCCGGTCGATCGTCTCCGCCGACACCGGCGCCGGGTTTCCCTCGAGGTAGCCGAAAACGGGGTGGGAGCTAGCGCGTTCGGTAGAACTTGTGGTTTCAGCGCTCCGCCCGGGGGCCGCCATCCGGCCCGTTCCGCTGCCCGCCAATGTGCCACTCGGCGCCTTGTCGGCGCCCCGAGCGTTCGCAGGGTTTTCGGTGCTATCGCTGCTCCCTGTGCTCCCGGTCGCCTGGGCTTCTGGCGCGGTCGGCGCGGTCGGGGCGACCGGAGCGGGTGCTGTGCTAGTCGGCGCGCCCGACCCGGTTATCGGGCCATCTGCGCGGACAGGGCCAGTGGCTGGTCCCGTTGTGCTTGCAGGGCCAGCGGCCGGGCGGGCTATTGGGTGGGGGATGGTGGTGGGGCGGTCGTGTTTGGTGACGATGATCTGCACGACCGGGCGGCGGCCGCCGAACATGGTGTTCGGGTCGGCGTCAGCGCCGAGTTTGAGCAGCTGGGTGAAGGAATCAGCGGCGATTTGGTCCAGGGTGCGCGGGTCGTCCTTGACGCGCTGACGAGTCCGAGTCGCGGCGGGGCACGGCCGCGGGTAGCGGCGGCAGATCCGGGTGCAACTTCGCCTACGCCGCCGCCCGCGCCGCCGCCCGCGCAGCCTCCCGCTCGGCTTCCGCCACTGCTTCGGCGGCAACCTGCGCGGCCAGCTCAGCCTCCCGGGCAGCATCGGCCGCCCGCCGTTCAGCGGTTTCGGTGTCGTTCATCAGTACGCCCACGGCCAGCAGTTGGCCGGCCTCCATGCGGCTCAGCCCGGTGACGTCTTGCACCATCAGGGTCGGGTTACCAAGCACGTACCGCGCCGCCAACCCCGACTGACCCAACTCCGGCCTGGACCTGCGCGCGATCGTGCCTGCCAGCAACGCCGCGACCGTATTGCTCAGCCACAACAGGTCGGCGATCGGACCACGTGCCGCGAGCACCGCCACATCGGACAGGCCGCCGAACTCGGCACTGGAGCCACCGAGCGCGGCGACAGCGACCGCTACCCGGGTGAGCTCCAGCGCCAGGTTGTTCATAATTCAACCCAACACCCGACCACCGACATTCCCGAGGAAAAATCACGCATAAAAGCACTGAATCGGCGAAAACTCGCAAAGAATACCCAAAGAAATGTTTTAAGGGCCGTTTGATCGCGGTTTTTTTGCCTCACAGGCCGCTCCCGCGCGGCGCTCCCGTACCAGGCTCGCGCGCAGTCCGCCCATGCGGAAGGATTGAACCTACCGGGCAGCCCTGCGGTGGCCGCATCATTCAGGAACAGCGACTTGCGCTCAAAAGCAGCCAGCCTCGTGAACAGAATTTACGATCCGGCATCTCCGACGCCTAGCTGCGACGGATCCCGCAAACGGCCCCGTGCCACAAGTGATCTGTCAACGGTGGGAAATCTATGTATATTGTTTATCGATAGATTTACACCGATAAACGATAGGATTTTCATGCATGGCACGGCGATCATCACCCTGAAAACGCTCATTTTCGCACTGATCGCACTGCTTTTAGCGTGCCAGGTTTTCGTTATTCCAGCGGTCGCGCAGCAGATGGTCGAAAAATCCACCCAACTCGACTACCTCCAGGTGCCCGGGATCGTTGTCACCGTGGCGTTCCTGCTCTGCGTGCAGGTCGCGCTCGTCTGCGTGTGGCGGCTGCTGTCGCTGGTGCGGGCATCCATCATTTTCAGAGTAAACGCATTCAGGTATGTCAATTTCATCCTCGGCATAGTCGCCTTGGCCACCCTCCTCATCCTTGGATCGTTCATCACCCTTGCGGTCGCCGGTGTTGCCTCGCCGTCGGTCATCATGCTGTGCGCGCTCGGAATCGTCATCGGCTCGGGACTCGCTTTGATGATCGTGGTGATGCGCGGGCTCCTGCGTAAGGCATCCAAGCTGGAACAAGACCTGGCGGAAGTGGTCTGATGCCCATCGTCATCAACCTCGACGTCGAACTCGCCAGGAAGAAGATGTCGGTCGCCGACTTTGCCGCCGCAATCGACATCACACCGGCAAACGTTTCTGTGCTCAAAAACGGTCGGGCGAAAGCCGTGCGCTTCTCCACCTTGGATGCGATCTGCCGCGTGCTCGACTGCCAGCCCGGTGACATCTTCATGTGGGTGCCAGAGGATGCGGCCGCCACGACAGCACAAACGGGGGCATGACCGTGCCACGCGCTGTCAAGTCCTGGAATGACGTCGCGATTCGTCACCTACTCGACCGGACGTCGTGCCCCGTCTGCGGGATCGCACTGCCCGATAGCCCGTGCCGCAAATGCGGCGCCGAACTGGTTGGCGCTGCGGCGGCCGAGCTCTGGTCCACCTCCGGGGCGGCTGCTGCGGCGCTCGTCAGGCGGCAGGAGGCACTCGTTCGCGTGGCGCATCCGTCCCGTGCGACCAAAACCGAAGACAGCGCCGTACCGACATCGGCACCGATTCCACAACGGATGCCCGCGCAATTTGGCAAGGGCGCTGCGACCCCGAATATTTCGCGGTCGAGCGCGACGGTGCAGTCAGTGCTCGCAGTCGCGGGCGCTGGATTGTTCGCGATTTCGGCGATCGTCTTCACCTTCTTCAACCCTGACCTCAGGGATCACGCCCTGCGCAGTGTGATCGTCGGCCTGGTCACGCTCCTCTTTCTCGGAGCCAGCTGGTTGCTGGCCCGTCGCCAGCTGCAATTCTCGGCGGAGGCCGTCGGTGGCCTTGGGATGGTCTTCGTCGCCCTCGACGTCTACGCGTTCTCGGAACTGGCGCCGACCGGAGTCAGCCCGTGGGTGTTCGCCGCCACCGGAACACTGGTCAGCGGAGGCGTCATGGTCGTCATGGCGACGCTCGCGCGAATTCGGGGCTGGCTCTGGATCTCGCTCGCCGCGCTCACGCTCGTTCCGGCGATGCTGGGCTACGCGGGCGCAACCACACTGTCGGCAACCCTGGGGCACCTCGGAGTAGCTTTTGTCGCGCTGGCCTTGATCGCGACCATACCCGGGCTTGCGCGGCGGATTGATGCACGCCTGGTATCTGAGCGAGTGACACTGGCGACCATTCAGATCCTCGCGACCGGCATCGTGCTGGCCCAGATAGGCTTCATCGAATTCACCAGCACGACCCAGTACTGGTTGACGATTACCGCCGTGCTGACCGCCGTCGCGGTTCTCGCCCTGCTCACGACCCGGCAGCTCGCCAAAATCTTCTGGAGCGCCGTCACCGGTGCCGCCGCGATGGCGGCCGCGGTCAGTTTGCCCTTCGCGCTCGACCTCGGCGCGCACGGCGCGGACGAGTGGTACCAGGCCGTCGCCCCCGGAGCAGGGGCCGCCGCACTGCTCGTGCTCCAGGCGCTGGCTCCGAGAGCCCACGCCCTCGACCGTCGAGCATTCCTGGGCGGCGTGCTCGCGGTTGCGGGTGTGAGTGTCCTCGTGCCCGTTCTCTCCGCGGTGTTGATCGGGGCCGTCACGGTGCTCACGTCACTGACCGGCTCAGACGGCGGCGCGACCGGATTCATGCCCCCGCACGGCTTTCTCGCCGTTGTGCTCGGCCTGTGCGCCATGGCGGCCGGACTCGGAGCGTTCTCGATTATAAGCAGGCACCGTGATGGCGCCAGAATGGATGCTTCCCCCAAGCTGGCCGCGTGGACCGGCTCGATTGCGATCTGGCTCGCCGCCCTCGCCGGGCTGGCGTTTGCCTGTCAGCCCGTTATGCCCCTGTGGTCGCGCATCGCGATCGCCCTGGGCCTGGCCGTGGCGGCGAGCGTCGCGCTCGTCGCTGTTCCGCGCATCGGTAACGCCGCCCTGAAGATGCGGCTACCCCTCGTGCTGGGCACCCATTTCGCGGTGTTGCTGGCCACGGTCTGCTCCCTGGTCGATGACGTTGTCACGGTCTGGGCGGGCATCGCGATCGTCGCGACCCTCGCCGCCATCGCGCGAACCGTGCCGACCCGGGCACGATTTCTGCACGTCGGTGCAGGTTATGCCTACGCACTGTTCGTCTTCGGCGTGGCGCTCGACCTGCTGGGCATCGGCACGATCGCGTTGCTCTGCCTCACCACATCGCTCGGCTCGATCGGCGCCATCGCCGCGACGTTCCTCCGCCGGGTGGCGGCACCAGCGTGGTACGTGATTCTGGTCGTGACGTCGGTGCCGTTCCTGATCGGGGTTGCGCAGGTGCTTTTCGAGCGCAGCGGCTGGACAGCTTTCTCGACCGCCCTCATCTTTCTTCTGGCACTCACCCTCTTCAACACGCGGCGTGCCGGCCTGGGCCTCGTGCTCCGTGCGATCGCCGCCGGACTCCTCGTTCCGTCACTTGCTGTTGTGGTGATCTGCCTCGGCGCGCAGGTGCTGCTTGGCAGCGCGTCACCGGTGACCTTGCCGATTGTCGCCGTAATTGTCGCCGTCGTGCTTCCGAGCACCGGCCTGATCCGGTCGATGCTGGGCAAGCAGGGAATTGGTACGCGGGATGCGGCAGCTGCCCGGATCGCGATTGAAGCCTCCACACTGCTCACCGCGGCGATCGCGGTCGCTCTGGCGCTCGTGCGCGTCGCTGCCGGGCTGCCGACCACCTTCATCGTGCTGCTCGTTCTCGGGCTCGGTGCCGCGGCCACATCGTTGTGGGCACAGCGCCGCTACGGGTGGTGGGTCGCCGCTGCCTCATTCACGGGTGCGCTCTGGTGTCTGTGGGCCATCGCCGGAATCGGCGTGCTCGAACCCTACCTGCTGCCACCGAGCCTGGCCGCCGCGACTGTCGGCCTGATCCTCACGGCACGCGGTTCCCGCGCCGTGTCGCTGTACGCGGCGGGTCTGGTCGTGGCCGTCGCACCCATCCTGGTGATTGTGACAGTATCCGGCTCGGGAACGGCCGCGCTGGCGCCGTGGCGTGGTTACGGCCTGATCGCGGGGTCCTGGCTTCTGCTCGGCCTCGGCATGCTGCTCGGCCTCGGCCTCGGCATGCTGCTCGGCCGGGGCGCTTCCGCGCGCGCCGAATACCTTCGAGTCCTGCAACGGCCGACTTTGGGGGTCGCGATCGCTGCCGGGGCGGCCGGTGCCATTCAGGGGGCGAGATTCGGTCTCGGTGCCGACCCGATCCTGGCCGGTGGAGTGCCGCTCGTTCTGCTCAGCCTCGCAATCGGCCTCGCCGGTGCACTGCCTGCAGCCCTCGGCGCTCGAGCCATCCTCAGGATCGCCCCGCAGGGGTCGCGGTTATCCCGCACCCGCTGGTTGTACGCGCCCACGGCGGTCTACGTCGCAGTCGCCACCTGGCCCTCGATCGAGCGCGATTGGTTCACGATCTGGATGATGTGGTCCCTCATGCTCGCCTACCTCCTAGCCGTCGTCGTCATCGCTTGGCGGCTGCGTAACCGGCCGAGCAGCCTTCCACCCGTGTGGTTCGTCTTCGCGATCGCGTTCCTCACCGCGATCGTGGCGTGGAGTCCGCGCGAGCTGCGGGTCGAGTGGTTCTCCCTGCCGCTGGGGTTCTTCTTGATTGCGGCCGGCGCCGTAGTCCTGACTGGTGCGCGAGCGGATGCTGCCCGCCAGCAGCCAGACAGCGGCAGCAGGCAAGACGGCACGGTGACCGGCTGGCCAGCCGGCTGGTACGGCTCGTGGCCGCTGCTCGCCCCCGGCGTCGTGACCCTGCTCGTGGCATCGGTAGCGGCCACTTTCACCGACCCACAGACTTGGCGGGCGATCCTCGTGATCGTCATTGCGCTCGTCGCCATCCTGAGCGGCTCGAGTCTCAAGCTCGCAGCGCCGTTCCTGATCGGAATCGTCGTGCTTCCGCTCGAGAACGTTCTGGTCTTTCTCGTGCAGATCGGTCGGGGGATCGAGTCGATGCCGTGGTGGATCACCCTGGCCGTTGTCGGCGCCGTGCTCCTCATCATCGCCGTCACCTATGAGCGCAGGTCGGGGGAAGAGAACAGCATCACTGACCGCCTGCGCGACCTGCGCTAGGAGCCTGCTGGGGAGCGTCAGTAGAGAGACGGCGGGGAAGCATCCGCCCGCGGGCTGGGTGTGAGCCGAGCGCCAGCCGTGGTTTCGCCGAACACGGGCTGATAACTCAGCACGACCCGCGCAGGAATGTGCCGGTGGTGCCAAAGTGAGAGCGGAGGATCTGAATGAACTCGCTGCTCTCGGGCGTCAACCCGCTCGATCTGGACCTCGTCGGCCTTCCCCTCCTCACCATCCTCTACGCGGCAACCGGCCTTGCGCTGCTGCTCGTGCTGCTCGGCCCGACCGGCGTTCGCCGGGCCATCGTCACCGTCATCGGTGCCGTCGTGGGCGCGGCTGTCGGCTGGGCGCTGGCCTGGTTCATCAGCGATGTCTGGGACCCGTGGGGAGTGTCTCTTTCTACCGGAACCCGGCTGTGGACCGCCGCCCTGGGGGCCAGTCTTGCCGTGGTAGTGCTGAACCTGCGCGGCCAGGTGCGTTGGCGCCGCGTCGTAGCGGTGTGCGCTATCGGACTCTGTCTGCTCAGCGCCGCAGCGGGAATCAACGCTGACGTCGGCCAGTTTCCGACGCTGCGTGTCGCCCTCGGGCTCGCGAGCTACCCGCCGCTCGACGAGGCCCTCGCAGCTGCACAGGCCCCGGACGCACAGACCAGAGCGGCACATCCCGACTCAGCGAATGCCACCGGCCTCGCAGCCGAGGGTACCGGTGTCGTGGGCACGGTCAGCATTCCAGCCACGGAATCCGGTTTCGCCGCCCGGGACGCGCTGGTCTATCTGCCGCCAGCGGCGCAGCTCCCGTACCCACCGGCCCTGCCCGTGGTCGAGATGCTCTCCGGTCAGCCCGGAAGCCCCAGCGACGTGTTCACGGCCGGTCATCTGGCGAGCATTCTCGACACCTACTCTCGGGCGCATTCCGGTCTCGCCCCGATCCTTGTTGTTCCCGATCAACTCGGCGCGCCGGGCAACAACCCGATGTGCGTCGACTCCGCGCTCGGCAACTCGGCCAGTTACCTCACCATCGACGTTCCAGCCTGGATCAAGTCTCACCTGCACGTTGCCGCCCAGCCGGCCGGATGGACCATCGCCGGGTTTTCCCAGGGAGGCACCTGCTCCATACAACTCGGCGCGGCACACCCCCAAGTATTCAGTACGATTTTGGACATCTCGGGAGAGCTCGTTCCCAGCAACGGAAGCGAGGCGCACACCGTGCAATCCGGTTTCGGCGGCAGCGTTTCCCGCTATGCGACCGCTGCGCCGACCGCCATCCTCGCCACCCACGCGCCCTACGCCGGGTTCGGTGCGATCTTCGTGGTCGGTGACGACGATATTCGCTTTCTCCCCGGCATACGCGCGGTAGCGGATGCCGCCCAGCGCGCCGGCGTCGACACTCACCTCTTCGAGTCACCCGGTACCGCCCACGACTGGCATACCGTCGACTACGCCTGGACCACCGCGCTGCCGATCATCGCCGCGCGCACCGCACTGCTCGCGCCCGCCATGATTGCGATGACCCAGTGACCACCGGCAGTCTCAAATCCGACGCCACCACGAGCGACCCAGGCAGGCCCGGCTCGGGTTCCGCACTGCGCTCGTCGATCCGATGGGCGCGGCAGCGACCGTTCGCCGTCGGCTACGCCGCCGCACTCCTCGCGGTGGGCCTCGCGACCGGAGTGATCTCGGGACCGGCGCGCAGCATCCGCTTATTGCTCGGTACCGGCTACGAATCGGTCATCGACCACGGCCACTGGTGGTCACCGCTGACCTCGGTGTTCTTCGTCGACGACGGCGCCGAACTACTGCTCGCGCTGGCCGGAACGCTGATCGTGCTCGGCTTCGCCGAACGGCTGATGGGAACGTGCCGCACCGCGATCGCCTTTCTCGTCACCGCCATTCTCGGCGCGACGATCGGCATCGGTGCGCAATTCCTCGGCGTTGCCGGCGGGGAGATGTGGTCGCGCGGAGTCAGCGAACTCTGGGCGATGGACCCGTTCACTCCGATCTTCGGAAGCGCGCTGGCGGCCAGTTTCTTCGCCGGGCCGCTCTGGCGTCGTCGTATTCGTGTGCTCGGGGTGTCGACCGTGCTGGTGCTGGTGTTGTACTCCGGCCAACCGTCCGACCTGTACCGTCTGCTCGCCGTGCTGGTCGGGCTCGGCGTTGGCTGGTTCGGGGTTGGCTGGCGGAGTCGACCGATTCGGCCGTTGAGCGCCTGGCGGCGCAGCTCCGATCACGAATCCCGCACCCTGCTCGCGGCGATCGTGGGCATGGTCGCCGTCGGGCCGGTCATCACCATCTTCTCCGGCGCCCGGTACGGCCCGCTCGCACCGCTCGGCCTGCTGCTCACCCAAGACGTACCGACGGCTGGCGACGTCGTCGACCGCTGCCTGCTGGGCGACATCACCCGGCAGTGTGTGCAGGAGCTCAGCCTCGAACGCATCGGCGGGGCCGGCCCGGTGCTGGTGAGCCTACTTCCCCTGCTCACCCTCGTCGTTGCCGCCTTCGGGCTGGCTCGCGGCCGCCGGTTCGCCGCCTGGCTCGCCATCACCCTCAACGCCGGGCTCGCGCTGCTTGCCGCCTGGTATTACGGGCTGCTGCCGATCTCCGGGCAACCCTACGTCTGGCAGTGGCAGTCCGGTCGCTATTGGGAGGTCACCCTTATTCTCGGAGTGTCGGTGCTCGTTCCGCTCCTGGTCGCAGTGGTCATCCTGGCCAATCTGCGTCACTTTCCGGTCGCTACCCGCACCGGCCAGTGGCACCGGTTTCTGCTCGTTACCGTCGGAAGTTTCACCGGCCTCGCCGCAGCCTACGTGGGCCTGGGCTGGTTGCTCCGGACCCATTTTCGGCCCGGCGTCACATTGTTCGATTTAATAGCGGATGTCCCTGAGCGGTTCATCCCGGTCGGCTTTCTCCGGCTCGAACGGGTGTCCTTTCTGCCCAATGACGCCCTGGCCACCACGCTCTATGACAGCGTCGGTGCCGTGTTCTGGATCATCGTCTTCGTCGGCGCGATCGTGGCCCTGCGCAGCGTAGCGGTCGGTCCCAGCGTCGACGCTTCGGCACGCTTGCGCACGCTGCTCAGCACCTTCGGCGGCGGGTCGCTCGGGTTTATGGCCACCTGGAGAGGGAACTCGCTCTGGTTCAGCGCGAGCGGACGAACGGCCATCGCCTACCGCGTGGTCAATGGCATCGCCATCACAACGTCCGAACCGATCGGGCCGCGCTCGGAAGCCGCCGAAGCGGTCGCGTTTTTCGCCCGGATGTGCGACGACCACGGCTGGGTTTCGGTGTTCTACAGCCTGCACGACAGCTGGAAAAGTGTTTTCGTCGCTATGGGCTGGCCCACCATGCAGGTGGGGGAGGAGACGCTCCTGCGGCCGAGCACCTGGAGCACGACCGGAAGGAAGTGGCAGGACATTCGCTCGTCAATCAATCGCGCCGATCGAGCCGGGGTGCGAGCAGAGTGGACCACCTACCGGTCGCTGTCCCTCACCGCGGCGGCCCAAATCGCAGAAATCTCCGAGCAGTGGGTGCAGGAAAAGGAACTCCCCGAACTCGGGTTCACCCTCGGCGGGCTCGATGAACTGCACGACCCGGAGGTGCGCCTCATGCTCGCCGTCGACAGTGCGGAGCGGGTGCACGCCGTGACCAGTTGGTTGCCCACCCGCCGAGACGGCGAGATCATCGGTTGGACCCTTGATTTCATGCGGCGGCGACCGGACAGCATCAACGGAGTGATGGAATTTCTGATCGCGCAAACCGCGGAGCGCATGCAGGAGCGCCCCGAGGTCGAGTTTCTGAGCCTGTCGGTGGCGCCGCTCGCGCCGGTATCCGGCCCGCGGCAGGGCGGTATTGCCGCCGGCCTGCTCGACTATCTCGGTCGCACGCTCGAGCCGGTGTACGGGTTTCGGTCATTGCTCTTGTTCAAGAACAAGTTCCAGCCGGAGTTCGCGCCGGTCTTCATGTCGTTCCCGGATCCGGTCGCGCTGCCCGAGATCGGCCTCGCGCTCGCTCGTGCCTACCTTCCCAGCCTGTCGGTGCGGGAAGTGGTGACGTTGGCGCGGGGACTGAGCCAGTAGCATCCGCTGGCAGTGGCCCTCTGACACGACGTGGTCGAAACCAGGCCAAACGGTGCTAGCCTGAAAATGTGTTGAACGGTGCGCTCCTCCTTAGCTGCCGCGACGGGTCCTAATCTAAAGGCCTCCCTCGTCGCGGCGTTCGTCGTTGGCTGTGCGACACCCACGAGGAAACAGGATCATGAAGAACAATCAGACCGCGTCCACCCTGCCGATTCACCGCTACCGCCCGTACCACGAGCAGTTCGCCGTCGAGCTGCCCGACCGTACCTGGCCGAGTAAACGCATCACGGTTGCACCGCGTTGGTGCGCGGTCGACCTGCGGGACGGCAACCAGTCGCTCATCGACCCGATGAGCCCCGAGCGCAAGCGCATCATGTTCGACCTGCTCGTGCGCATGGGCTACAAGGAGATCGAGGTGGGCTTTCCCTCGGCGAGCCAGACCGACTTCGACTTCGTGCGCAGCCTCATCGACGAGAACGCCATCCCCGACGACGTTACGATCCAGGTTCTGACCCAGGCTCGCGAACATTTGATCAAGCGCACCTACGAGTCGATCACCGGCGCCAAACAGGCCATCGTGCACTTCTATAACTCCACCAGTATTTTGCAGCGCGAGGTGGTGTTTCGCGAGCAGAAGCAGGGCATCGTCGATCTGGCCCTGTTCGGGGCCCGCCTGTGCAAGCAGATGGAAGCGACCATTCCCGGCACGACCATCTACTACGAGTACTCGCCCGAGAGCTTCACCGGCACCGAACTCGACTTCGCCGTTGACATCTCCAACCAGGTCATCGAGATTTTGCAGCCGACCCCGGAGCGCAAAGTCATTCTCAACTTGCCGGCGACCGTCGAAATGGCCACGCCCAATGTGTACGCCGATTCCATTGAGTGGATGAGCCGTCACCTGACCCAGCGCGAGAACGTGTTGATCTCACTGCACCCACACAATGACCGCGGCACCGCGATTGCCGCCGCCGAACTGGGCTACCTGGCCGGTGCCGACCGCATCGAAGGCTGCCTGTTCGGCAACGGTGAGCGCACCGGAAACGTCGACCTCGTCGCCCTCGGCGTGAACCTGTTCACGCAGGGAATCGACCCACAGATCGACTTCAGCAACATCGACGAGATCAAGCGCACCGCGGAATACTGCAACCAGCTGCCCGTGCCCGAGCGCAACCCGTGGGCTGGCGACCTCGTCTTCACCGCGTTCAGCGGTTCGCACCAGGACGCCATCAAAAAGGGCTTCGAAGCGATGGATGCCGATGCCGCCAAACAGGGCTGCACGGTCAACGACCTGGTCTGGGCCGTTCCGTATCTGCCGATCGACCCCAAGGACCTCGGCCGCAGCTATGAGGCTGTGATTCGGGTCAACTCGCAGTCCGGCAAGGGCGGCGTCGCTTACCTGCTCAAAACCGACCACGCCCTCGACCTGCCACGCAAGCTGCAGATCGAGTTCTCTGGCGTCGTGCAGGCCAAAACGGATGCCGAGGGTGGCGAGGTCACCAGCGAGCAGATCTGGGACATCTTCAACGACGAGTACCTGCCGGCTACGGTCAAGAACCCGGAAGCCCAGTGGGGCCGGTTTGAACTGCACTCCACGCGCACCTCAAGCGACCTGTCCGGCACCGTCGACCTCGCGGTCGAACTTCGTGACGGCGACACCGTGGCGCAGGCCACCGGCCCCGGCAACGGCCCGATCAACGCGTTCCTCGGCGTCATGGCCGAGCGCGGCATCGCGATCACGCTCTACGACTACGTCGAGCACGCGCTGTCGGCCGGGGGCGACGCCCAGGCTGCCGCCTATGTCGAGCTCGACGTGAACGGCAAGCGTTACTGGGGCGTCGGCATCGACGCGGACATTTCCACCGCTTCGCTCAAGTCGGTTGTCTCCGCCGTCAACCGCGGCATTCGCGCCGAGGTCGGCGACCGGGAGCTGTCCGCCGTCTAAGCTGACAGCATCCGCTCAAACGCAACACACGAAAGCCCAGACTCTGCAGTCTGGGCTTTCGTTGCACCATCCGGGTGCGGTCGGGGGCCTGGCTGTGTGCTGGGTACTAAGCCAGGGCTGGCAGTTGCGCCGTTCGGTCTGGTGTACGGGTGCCGAGGAGGACGCGACAATCGTTGATTGCATGGTCCAGCAGGACATACAGCCGGGCGTCCGGGTCGGAAATACACGCCTCGCTGATGCCCTGCACGGCGACGCGAATGATCGTGTCGGCGGTGCGCGGCGTGAACTTGGTGTGCGACCAGGAATGCACGCTGCCAAGGAAGTCACGCGCCCACCGTTCGGCGTCTGGCGCTTTTTGCAGAGCAGTCCGAATGAGCGGGCCGACCCGCTCGGCGAACTGCGGGTCAAGAACGGATGCGTTCCGCTCGCAGGTCAGCACGCCCACGGCGAGCGCGCGCTGGCGTTCCAGGCTCGCTGTCGGAAGGGCTTCGCAGCCAGCGCGCAGGGCGACCACGATTTCGATTCGCTTGTCGATGCGCTGATCGGAACTGGTCAGGCCGATGACCGACGGAATCAGCAGGGCGAGTCGTGACCTGGCATCGTCGGAAGTGCAATCGTTGACCATCCGGGCGAGCGAGGCCAGCACCGGGTGGGTGCAGGCCGGGTGGTCGCTCCAGGACTCGCCGGCGAGGTAGGAGGCGAACTCCATGAAGCAGCCGCCACTTTTCGGAGTGCGGTGCTTGCCTCTCGACAGCACGGGCATAATGTCGGGCAGACTGCCCTGGACTGGTTTCATGAAAAACCTCCATACCACGGGGACTACGTGCTCTAAGTTTCCCCCCATCTGCCCGGAAAGACCAGAGTCTGATGCGACTCGTGACACATTTTCAGCGACCGGAGGCATCCGTTTGACAGGTACTCGAGCCGTGACCGAAGTCTGCGCGACAGAGTGGGATAATTACCTGTGCCTGTCTACCGAGATGAAGCCGTTGTGCTGCGCACCCACAAGCTGGGTGAAGCCGACCGCATCGTCACCATGCTCACTCGCGCGCACGGCAAGGTGCGCGCCGTGGCCAAGGGCGTGCGCCGCACCGGCTCCAAGTTCGGCGCCCGGCTGGAGCCGTTCATGGTCGCCGATGTGCAGCTGTACGAGGGCCGCAGCCTCGACATCATCACGCAGGCCGAGTCCCTCGGCTCCTACGGCGCCCTGATCACGGCCGACTACGGCAGCTACACCGCGGCGAGCGTCATGGTCGAAACGGCCGACAAACTCACCGAATCCGAGGGGTCGCTGCAGCAATACCTGCTGCTCGTCGGTGCGCTGCGGTCGCTGTCCCGGCAGGAGCACGGCTCCCACCTCACCCTCAACTCCTATTTATTACGTGCCGTATCGATGGCCGGCTGGGCGCCGAGCTTTCAGGACTGCGCCCGCTGCGGCGCCACGCAGTCAAGTGATGGCGGGCAACACTCGGCCATGGTCGTGCAGCTCGGTGGCATCGTCTGCGACTCTTGCGCCCCACCCGGGTCGCCGCGGCTCGACGCAGCGACGATCGGCCTACTCAGCGCCCTGCTCACCGGCGACTGGGAGCACGCCGCGGCGAGCCCAGATCGCACGCAAAACCAGGCCGCCGGAGTCGTCGCCGCCTACACCCAGTGGCACCTGGGCCGCGGGCTTCGCTCGCTGGAACACGTCGCCCGATGATGGCCGGCCTGTTCGGCCATAAACCGTTCACCCACAAGGACGCCGTCGCGTTCAAACCGCTCGACTGGACCGGCCTGTACCCGCCCGATCTGCCCCGAAAGGTCGTGCCGGAGCATGTCGCCGTAGTCATGGACGGCAACGGCCGCTGGGCCAACGGCCGGGGCCTCACCCGGATCGAAGGGCACAAGGCCGGCGAGGCAGCCCTGCTCGACGTCGTCGCCGGAGCCATCCAGATCGGCGTCAAACAGCTCAGCGTGTATGCCTTCTCTACCGAAAACTGGAAGCGTTCGCCCGATGAGGTGCGTTTTCTGATGGGCTTCAACCGGGACGTGCTGCACCGCCGCCGCGATCAGCTCAACGAGTGGGGCGTGCGGGTCAGGTGGGCCGGGCGCAAGCCGAAGCTGTGGGCATCCGTTGTTAACGAGCTGCAGTTTGCCGAGAAACTCACCGCGGGCAATGACGTACTCACCCTCACGATGTGCGTGAACTATGGCGGGCGCACCGAGATCGCGGATGCCGTGCGCGCGCTGGCCGAGGATGTCGCCGCCGGCAGGCTGAAGCCGTCGGGAATCACCGAGAAAACCATCGCCAAGCAGCTGTACGTGCCCGAGCTGCCCGACGTCGACCTGTTCGTGCGCAGCTCGGGGGAGCAGCGCACCAGCAACTTCATGCTTTGGCAGAGCGCCTATGCCGAGATGGTTTTTCTCGATACCCTGTGGCCGGACTTCACCCGAGTCGACCTGTGGCACGCGGTCGAGCTGTATGCCGCCCGCAACCGTCGTTATGGCGGAGCGGTCGACACCCCGACGGCCTGAATATTTCGGTTGGGGAATACCGGGGCCCTGTGCCCCGTTGGCCCGAGTGTGACTGATACAACTAGTACCGAAGCGTCCGCATCCGTGAGCACCGACACCATCAAGGTGGACATCTGGTCCGATGTGCAATGCCCCTGGTGCTACATCGGTAAACGTAAGTTTGAGGCCGGTGTCGCCCAGTTCGACGGGACCGTCGAGGTCGAGTATCACAGCTTTGAACTTTCACCCGATACCCCGGTCGATTACGCCGGAACGCCTGTGCAGTACCTCAGTGAGAAGAAGGGTATGCCCCTCGCCGAGGTGGAGCAGATGCTCGAGCGTGTCACCGGCATCGCCGAGAGCGTTGGCCTGCACTACGACTACGACTCCGTGCACCAGACCAACACGGTCATTTCGCACGAACTACTGCACTACGCCAAGGCGCACGGCCGTCAGCTCGAGATGAAGGAACGCCTACTCAAGGCCTACTTCATCGATGGCCGCCACGTTGGCCGGATCGAAGACCTCGCCGACCTCGCCGCCGAGATCGGACTCGACCGAGCCGACGTCGTGCGGTCACTCACCGCCCACGAGCACCTCGCCGCGGTCAAGGCCGACGTGGCACAGGCCGGCGCCTACGGCATCCAGGGCGTTCCGTTCTTCGTGATCGACGGCCGCTACGGCATTTCCGGCGCGCAGGATCCGACGGCGTTCACTCAGGCGCTCGACCAGGCCCGCGCCGACCGCTCGGCCAAGACCGGGGACGGGGTCGACGACGTCCCCGCGTAACCCGATACCCAGCGAACTCGCGTAGCCTGACGGGTAAGCAACCAGCTGTACCCGCAGACTTCACCGTTTCACCCAATTGATTCAAGGAGATAACTCATGACTGACACCATCACTACCCCGCCCGTCTTCACCGACGCTGCCGGTCGTCCCACCATCGAGCTCCTGGGTGCTGCGACCGCGACCGACGAAGCCGCTGGCTCCTGCTGCGGTGGCGGCTGCTGCAGCTGATCTGAGCCCATTTCGTCAACAGCGCAGCTGCCGTACGCCCCTTTCCGGGCGCGGCAGCTGCGTTTTTGTGTGCGCCCGGCATCCGCGATGCAGAGGATTCGGAGCACCACGCGCTTTCTGGGAGAATTGACCCACCATGACTTCACCTACTTCCGCCTACGACCAGCGGGCGCCGATCGACCAATTGGCCGTTGGTCCGCTCAGTATCGGCCCGCTCACGCTTGACGTGCCCGTGGTGCTCGCGCCGATGGCCGGCATCACCAATACCGCATATCGCCGGCTGTGCCGCGAATACGGCGCTGGACTGTTTGTGAGCGAGATGATCACTTCGCGCGCGCTCGTCGAACGCAACACCGAGACCATGCGGTTGATCACCCATCATGAGAGCGAAACCACCCGCTCCATTCAGCTCTACGGTGTTGACCCGAAAACGGTGTCCGAGGCCGTGACCATGCTCGTCGCTGAGGACCGTGCCGATCACATCGACCTCAACTTCGGCTGCCCGGTTCCCAAGGTCACCCGCAAGGGCGGGGGAGCTGCCCTGCCGTGGAAGATCGGCCTGTTCCGTCAGATCGTGGAGGCCGCAGTGACTGCGGCCGGGCCGATTCCGCTGACCGTCAAGATGCGCAAGGGCATCGACGCCGACCACCTCACCTACATTGAGGCTGGCAAGGCCGCCGCCGGAGCCGGCGTCGCCTCCATCGCCCTGCACGGCCGAACGGCCGCCGAGTTCTACTCCGGCCACGCCGACTGGTCGGCAATTGAGAAGCTCAAGAACGCCATCAGTGACGTGCCGGTGCTCGGCAACGGCGACATCTGGTCGGCCGACGACGCCCTGCGCATGGTCAGTGAAACCGGATGCGACGGCGTCGTCGTCGGGCGCGGCTGCCTCGGCCGTCCGTGGCTGTTCGGCGACCTCGCCGCTGCATTTCGCGGTCAGGAACTCAAAGCCGAACCGGGGCTCGGCCAGGTCATCAACGCCTTCCGCCGCCACGCCGAACTGCTCACCGAATACTTCGACAGCGAAGACCGGGCCTGCCGCGATATTCGCAAGCACGTCGCCTGGTACTTCAAGGGCTACCCGGTCGGCGGCGATCTGCGCGCGAGCCTGGCGATGGTGCAGTCTCTCGCGCAGCTCGACGACCTGCTCGGCACCCTCGACGCCTCGCTGCCTTACCCGGGCTCAGACGTTGAGGGCCCGCGCGGGCGCGCGGGAACACCGAAGAAACCGTCGCTGCCCGAGCACTGGCTCGAGTCTCAGGATCTTTTCGGGGCGGAGCGACTGAATTTGACCGAGGGCGAAGGGGATACCAGCGGTGGCTAACAAAACCGGATACAGCGAGACCGACGAGGCCCGCTGGTTTCCCGAAGAGCACTACTCGCGGCGCAGTGACTTTGCCCGCGACCGCGCCCGACTGCTGCACTCGAGCGCTCTGCGGCGCCTCGCGGCCAAGACGCAGGTCCTCAGTCCCACGGCGGGGCTCGACTTTGCCCGCAACCGACTGACCCACTCGCTCGAGGTCGCCCAGGTCGGGCGGGAGATCGCCTCCCGCCTCAACGTCGACCCCGACATCGTCGATACCGCCTGCCTCGCGCACGACATCGGGCATCCTCCCTTTGGACACAACGGCGAGAAGGCGCTCAGCCTGTGGTCGGAAGACATCGGCGGCTTCGAGGGGAACGCGCAGACCCTGCGATTGCTCACCCGGCTCGAGCCGAAGGTGTTTGGACCCGACGGGCGAAGCTACGGACTCAACCTGACCCGGGCGAGCCTCGACGCAAGCTGCAAGTATCCCTGGCCAGAAGGATCCTCGGTCTATGACCCGAGCGGGCGGGCCAAGTTCGGGTTCTACCAGGACGACCTGGCCGCGTTCGAGTGGCTGCGCGAGGGAGCGCCCGACCGACAACTCTGCATCGAAGCCCAGGTGATGGACCTCTCCGACGACATCGCGTACAGCGTGCACGACTTCGAAGACGCCATCGTCAACGGCTACGTCGACGTGGCAGCCCTGAGCAGCCGCGCAGATCACGACGAACTCCTCGCCACCATGTCGGAGTGGATCGGCGACCAGACCAGCGCGGAGGACTTGGCGACCGCGTTCAACCGGCTCGACTCCCTCGATGTCTGGATGGACTCCTGGACCGCCGGGCGACGCGACCAGGGCCACCTCAAGAACCTCACCAGCCAGCTCATCGGCCGGTTCAGCAGTGCTGCCGTACACGCCACCAAAGAAGCACACCCCGGTGCGAACATGCTGCGGTTCGGGGCGAATGTGATCGTGCCGCGGGAGATCCAGGCCGAAATCTCGGTGCTCAAGGGCATTGTCGCGGCCTTCGTCATGACCCGCAATACCCGCAAGCCCATCTACGTGCAGCAGCGCCAGGTGCTCACCCTGCTCGCCGAAACCCTGCACCAGTCCGGCGACGAACACCTCGACCCCGGCTTTCGCGAAGACTGGCAGGCCGCCGCCGACGATGCCGCCCGCAAGCGCGTCATCGTCGACCAGGTCGCGAGCCTCACCGACCAGTCCGCCCTGGCCTGGTACGAGCGCCTGGTGCAGGGCTAGCGCTCTGCCCGGTTTGAAGGCTCGACGCGCCGAGCGGCTCCTTCAAGCTCGATAAGCTGAAGGGATGGCTACCCGTATTAATCCGAGCATCCTCGCCGCCGATTTCGCCAACTTTGAGAGCGAGCTTTTCCGCATCCGCTCCGCCGACCTCGTGCACGTCGACATCATGGACAACCACTTCGTGCCGAACCTCACCTTCGGGCTCGGCATGGTCGAGCGGCTGCAGCAGGTGTCGCCGCTGCCGCTGGACATCCACTTGATGATCGACGACCCGGAACGGTGGGCGCCCGGCTACGCCGAGGCCGGAGCCTACGCGGTCACCTTTCACGCCGAGGCGACGACCGAGCCGGTGGCGCTGGCCCGGCGGCTGCGGCAGATCGGCGCCCGCGCCGGCATCGCGCTCAAGCCCGGTACCGACGTCACGGCGTACCTCGACCTGCTCGACGAGTTCGACCAGGTGCTCGTGATGACCGTCGAGCCCGGTTTTGGCGGCCAGAGCTTCATGGAAGAGACCATGCCGAAGCTTTCCCAGCTGCGATCACAGGTGGAGAAGACCGGACTCGACGTCTGGCTGCAGGTCGACGGCGGCATCACCGCGCAGACCATCGAGATCGCAGCCCGAGCCGGTGCCGACACCTTCGTGGCAGGGTCCAGTGTGTTCGGGGCCGAGAATCCGGCCGCTCAGATCGGCCTGCTGCGCGAACGCGCGGCGAGTCACCGTCACGGGCGGGTAACCTAGACTCGTGAAAACTTTCGATGACCTGTTCGTAGAACTCAGCGACAAGGCCCGCACCCGCCCGGAAGGCTCCGGCACCGTTCGTGAACTCGACGCCGGCGTGCACGCCATTGGCAAGAAGATCGTCGAAGAAGCGGCCGAAGTGTGGATGGCCGCCGAGTTTCAGAGCGATGATGAAACATCTGCCGAAATCTCCCAGCTGCTTTATCACCTGCAGGTCATGATGATCGCGAAGGGCCTCTCTCCGGCGGACATCTACCGACATCTGTGACCCGCGCCAGCTCATCCGCTGGTATCCGTCATAAATTTGTCTGGCACGAAAAACCGAGAGAGTACCCCCCCCATGCTGAGAATTGCCGTGCCCAACAAGGGCTCGTTGTCTGAAACCGCCGCGCAGATGCTCGCCGAGGCCGGCTACACCGGTCGTCGCGACCCGCGCGACCTCGTCACCGCCGATCCGCGCAACGGGGTGGAATTCTTCTACCTGCGTCCGCGCGACATCGCCACCTATGTCGGCTCCGGCGCCCTCGACGTCGGAATCACCGGGCGCGACCTGCTGCTGGACTCCCACTCGAAGGCGCAGGAAATCGCCAGCCTCGACTTCGGCGACTCTACCTTTCGCTTCGCCGGACCGGCCGGGCGCTTCACCGAGCTGAAGGACCTTGACGGCCTGCGCGTCGCCACGAGCTATCCCGGCCTGGTCGAACGCTTTCTCGCCACCCACTCGGTGACCGTCGACCTGGTCGAACTCGACGGGGCCGTTGAATCGGCGGTTCAGCTCGGGGTAGCGGATGCCGTCGCCGACGTTGTCTCCACCGGCACCACACTGCGCAAGGCCGGCCTCGAAATCTTCGGACCGGTCATCCTCGAATCCACCGCCGTGCTGATCAGCTCCACCAACGACAAGGCCGGAATCGCGACGCTGCTGCGCCGCCTGCAGGGCGTGCTCGTGGCCCGCCAATACGTGCTGCTCGACTATGACATTCCGGTCGCGCTGCTCGACACGGCCGCCGCGCTTGCCCCCGGAATCGAATCGCCGACCGTGTCCTCGCTGCACGACCCCGAGTGGGCCGCCGTGCGCGTTATGATCGCCCGACTGGACATGAACAACGTGATGGACGAGCTCTACGCCATCGGGGCCAGAGCCATCCTGGTCACCACCATTCACAACGCCCGCCTCTAAGCACACGAAAGAGGACAACCAGCCATGAGCCTGAGTGTGCGCGTCATTCCCTGCCTCGATGTGGCCAACGGTCGTGTCGTCAAGGGCGTTAATTTTCAGAACCTGCGCGACGCCGGCGATCCGGTCGAACTCGCCCGCCGCTACTACGAGCAGGGCGCTGACGAGCTGACCTTTCTCGACGTGACGGCGACCGTCGATAACCGTTCGACGACCTACGACGTCGTGAGCGCGACCGCCGAGCAGGTCTTCATTCCGCTCACCGTCGGCGGTGGGATCCGCAGTGTCGAAGACGTCTCCCGGCTGCAGGCGAGCGGCGCCGACAAGGTCGGATTGAACAGCGCGGCCATCGCCCGTCCGGCGCTGATCGCCGAGATCGCGGATCGCTTCGGCGCCCAGGTGATTGTCCTCAGCCTCGATGTGAAGCGATCCGCTCGCACGGAGAGCGGCTTCGTCGTCACGACCCACGGCGGTCGCACCGAAACCGACCTGGATGCTGTGGCCTGGGCCCGGCAGGCGATCGAACTCGGCGCGGGGGAACTCCTGGTCAACTCGATCGACGCCGACGGGACCAAGGCGGGCTTCGATACCGATCTCATCGCGCTCATGCGCGCCAACAGTCGGGTTCCGGTGATCGCTTCCGGCGGGGCCGGGCGAGTGGAGGACTTTCCCCCGGCGATCCGGGCCGGCGCGGATGCCGTGCTGGCGGCATCCGTTTTTCACAACGGACAATTGACCATCGATGATGTCAAGCGGGAGCTCGCCGCCGAGGGAATGCTGGTGCGCTAATGGCCGATGAACTGAACGCCAAACTCACCAATCAGCTCGACGCCGCGGTGTTCAACGACGCTGGGCTGCTGCCCGCGGTCATCCAGCAGTGGGACACCCACGAGGTGCTCATGCTCGGCTGGATGAACCGGGAAGCGCTGCGCCGCACCCTGACGGAGGGGCGCGTCACGTTCTGGTCGCGCAGCCGCCAGGAATTCTGGCGCAAGGGCGACACCTCCGGCCACGCCCAGTACGTGCACTCCGCTGCCTTCGACTGCGACAACGACACCCTGCTGGTGCAGGTCGACCAGGTCGGAGCCGCCTGCCACACCGGCAGCCACACCTGCTTCGACGGGCGCGACCTCGGCGTGACCACCATGGAAAGGCCCACGGAATGACCGGTAACCCTGCAGGATCCCGCACCGCCGGCTCGACCACCCGCATCCAGTTCGATGCCCTGATCGGCGAGCACCGGGTCATTCCGGTTATCCGTGAACTCTTCGCCGACGGCGAGACCCCGGTGGGCATCTACCGCAAGCTCGCCAACGGTCTGCCCGGCAGCTTTCTGCTCGAGTCCGCCGAGCAGGGCGGCATCTGGTCGCGATTCTCCTTCGTCGGTGTTTCTTCCTTTGGAGTGCTCACCCAACAGGGCGACGAAACCCGCTGGATCGACTACGGGCTCTCCGCCGAGCGTGCGCTCGGGTCTGCGGCCTCCCTCGGCCCACTCGCGGCGCTGGCGTACCTGTTCGACCGGTGGCAGACGCCGCGGCTGCCCGAACATCCGCCGCTGACCGGCGGGCTGGTCGGTTTCATCGGCTGGGAAGCGATTCGCCAGATCGAACGCCTGCCGCACCAGCCGCCGGCCGACTATGACGTTCCGGGCCAGTCCTTCAGCTTTGTCGCCGACTTGGTCGTGCTCGACCACAAATACGGCACCGTGCAGCTGATCGCCAACGTGCTGAACGATGGTACCGACACGCCCGACGAGCTCTGGGCTGCCGCGAGCGAGCGCCTCGATTCGCTGCAGGGCCGACTCGCCGCGCCCAGCGAAGCGTGGCTGGCCGAGGTCGACCTGCAAGTACCGAGCTCGCCGCGCAATCGCACCACCCGCGACGACTTTCTCACCGCCGTCAACATCGGCAAGCAGCACATCGTCGACGGCGATGTGTTTCAGGTGGTCATCTCGCAGCGCTTCGACCAGGTCTGCACCGCGCACCCCATCGACGTCTACCGGGTGTTGCGCAGCCTAAACCCCAGCCCGTACATGTACCTGCTCAGCCTCGAAACGCACGAAGGCGACCCATACTGGATCGTCGGATCGTCGCCGGAAGCTCTGGTCAAGGTGCAAGACCAACGCGTCTTCACCCACCCGATCGCCGGTTCCAAACCGCGGGGAACGACACCGGATGCCGACGCCGACTTCGCGATCGAGCTCGCCGAAGATCCCAAGGAACGGGCCGAACACCTCATGCTCGTCGACCTCGCCCGCAACGACCTGCTCAAGGTGTGCACGGCCGGCTCGGTCGAGGTGACCGAGTTCATGCGTATCGAACGATTCAGCCACATCATGCACCTCGTCTCCTCGGTCGAGGGCAACCTGGTTCCCGGCAAGACCGCGATCGACGTCTTCCGCGCCACCTTCCCGGCCGGCACGCTCTCTGGCGCGCCGAAACCGCGGGCGCTCGAGATCATCGACGCCCTCGAACCGGCCCAGCGCGGCGTGTACGGGGGAGTGGTCGGCTACTTCGGTTTCGCCGGCGACGCCGACCTCGCCATTGCCATCCGCACCGCCACGATCAAGGACGGTATCGCGCGAGTGCAGGCCGGCGGCGGCGTCGTGACTGATTCCGACCCCGCGTCCGAGTACCAGGAGTCGCAGAACAAGGCGGCAGCCCCGCTGCGAGCCGTCGCCGTCGCCAACGCCATGCGGAGGGTGCACTAATGGCAGAACGGATGTCAGCGCGTCGCCTGAAACTCGTTTTCATCCTCTCCGTTTTGGCGGCGAGTTCGCTCGCTATGCTGGCCTGGACCCAGGTCTGGGTGCAGGCCGAAGTCGGACTCCCCGATGCCGGCACCCAGGTCTTGGAGATCGACGGAGCCATTGCCGCGCCGGCGTTGACCGCCCTCGCGCTCTCCGGCTTCGCCCTCGCCGCGGCGCTCACCATCGCCGGGCGGCTGATTCGCATCGTGCTCGGTGCCCTCGAGGTGCTCCTCGGCTTTTCGGTGTTCCTCGCCGCGTTCCTGGCCGTGCGAGACCCCGCCGATGCCAGCGCCGCAGCGGTGACCGCCGCCACGGGAATAGCCGGTCACGAGTCGATTCAGTTGAGCGTGCTCGGCACGGTCATCACACCCTGGCCGTTCGTGGCGATGGGTGCTGCGATCGTCATGGTGGGTGTTGGTGTGGCCATTATCGTCACGAGCGGTCGGTGGCCGGGTCCGACCCGTAAGTATCAGGCCGTTCGGTTTGAACAAGTGGCTTCGCCCCACGGTGCACAACCACTGGCAACCCCGACTGAGCCCGCAGCGAGCGACTCCGCAGCGAGCGACTCCGCAGCGAGCGACTCCGTCGGCGACTGGGACGACCTCAGCCGCGGCGATGACCCGACCGTACGCTGAAGCGCGCGCATGCGCTCCGCTAGACTTAACGTGCTTGTCAACGTACACAGCAGAATGTATTTACGAGGAGAACCATGAGCATCGATACGTCAGATCCCGGACACGGCCACTCCCCGGCGGCCTGGACCGCTGTCATCATCATGCTGGTGGCATTCACCATCGGCACGACCGCATTCTTCTTCGAGCTGCCCTGGCTGGTCTGGGCCTCCTTCGGCCTGCTGCTCGCCGGTCTCGTTGTTGGCTACGTGATGAGCAAGGTTGGCTATGGCGTAAACACCATGACCGCCACGCCGCACGGTCACTGACCCGCTGCGCGGCCACCTGGTGCTCCAAGAACTTCTCGCCGGCGCGGTTTCCGACGCCGAAGAACGCCTACTCACCCGCCCGTTCGCGAGCGTGGAAGCCGCTGCGCGCGTCCGCCCGCCTGCACTCGATGCCCTGCACGCCCTTGCTCCCACCGAACGGGTCAAGATTCTCGCCGAGATCAAACGAGCGAGCCCGAGCCGCGGCTCCCTCGCTGCCATCACCGACCCGGCAGCGCTGGCTGTCTCCTATGAGTCCGGCGGGGCAAGCGCCATCAGCGTGCTCACCGAGGGACGACGCTTTCACGGCTCGCTGACCGACCTCGAGCAGGTGCGCGCTGCGGTAAGCATTCCGATTCTGCGCAAGGACTTCATTGGAACGCCGTACCAGGTGTTCGAGGCCCGCGCGGCCGGAGCCGATCTGGTGCTGCTCATCGTCGCCGCTCTCGACCAGTCCACCCTGCTGTCTCTGCACGACCTCATCCGTGAGCTAGGCATGACGGCCTTGGTTGAAACGCACAGCGGGGATGAGGTCAGTCGCGCCCTCGACATCGGCGCCAGCCTGGTCGGGGTGAACGCGCGCGACCTGTCAACCTTTGAACTTGACCAGAACCTGTTCGGCGCCCTCGCCGACAAAATCCCCTCCGGCGTTATTCGCGTCGCCGAGTCCGCCGTCAAGACAGCAGCCGATGTTGCGCACTACCGCGCAGCCGGAGCCGATGTTGTCCTGGTCGGCGAAGCGCTTGTTACGAGTGATCCCATCCGAACCCTCTCTGAGTTTTTGGCGGTATAAATGTCTTTACGAGAAGAATCCTTACGTGCAGAATCCGGCCCATATTTCGGGGAATTCGGCGGCAGGTTCGTGCCCGAGTCCCTCGTTTCAGCGCTTGATGAACTCACCGCAGAATACGAACTCGCCAAGAAGGATCCAGCCTTCGCCGCGGCGCTGATGGACCTGCACATCAATTACACCGGTCGTCCGTCGATCATTACTGAGGTGCCGCGCTTCGCCGAGCACGCCGGTGGTGCCCGCATTATTCTCAAGCGCGAAGATCTCAACCACACCGGTTCGCACAAGATCAACAACGCTCTCGGCCAGGCTCTACTCACCAAGCGCATCGGTAAAACCCGAGTCATCGCCGAAACCGGAGCTGGCCAGCACGGAGTTGCCACCGCCACTGTCGCCGCCCTGTTCGGGCTCGAATGCGTCGTCTATATGGGCGAGGTCGACACCGAGCGGCAAGCGCTGAACGTGGCCCGCATGCGCCTGCTGGGTGCCGAGGTCGTTCCGGTCAAGACCGGCTCCCGCACCCTGAAGGACGCGATCAACGACGCCATGCGCGACTGGGTCACCAACGTCGAGACGACCAATTATATTTTCGGAACCGTGGCCGGGCCGCATCCGTTCCCCGCCATGGTCCGCGACTTTCAAAAGATCATCGGCGAGGAGGCTCGCCAACAGGTTCTCGACCTGACCGGCAGCCTGCCGGATGCCGTCACGGCGTGTGTCGGCGGCGGCTCAAACGCCATGGGCATCTTCCACGCTTTTCTGGACGATGCCGATGTCGCGTTGTACGGCTACGAAGCGGCCGGAGACGGCGTCGATACGCCGCGCCACGCAGCGACCATTACCAAGGGACGCCCCGGTGTGCTGCACGGCGCCCGCAGTATGCTGCTGCAGGACGAAGACGGCCAGACCGTTGAATCGCACTCGATCTCAGCGGGCCTTGACTATCCCGGCGTCGGCCCGGAGCACGCCTGGCTCTCCAGCATCGGCCGGGCCACGTACCTGCCGATCACCGACGACGACGCGATGAGCGCCCTGCGGCTGCTCAGCCGTACGGAAGGAATCATCCCGGCGATCGAGTCCTCGCACGCCCTGGCCGGCACGCTCGAGCTCGGCCGGAAGCTCGGCCCGGACGCGACCATTCTGATCAACCTCAGCGGGCGCGGCGACAAAGACATGGAAACAGCCGGCCGGTACTTCGACCTGCTCGACGAAGGCGCGGAACAATCATGACGGTCACAGCACCCAACGACACCGTGAGCACGGTCGAACAGACCATCGCACGGCGACGCACCGAGGGCGGCGGCGCTCTCATCGGCTACCTACCGGTCGGTTTCCCGACCCTGACTGAGAGCATTGACGCCGCCGTGGCGCTCGTCGCCAACGGCGTCGACATCATTGAACTCGGTCTGCCCTATTCCGACCCCGTCATGGACGGCCCGGTCATTCAGGCTGCCACGCAGCAGGCCCTGGCGAACGGCTTCAAGCTGCGCCACGGATTCGAAGCCGTCAAGGCGATCACCGCACAGGTCGACGCCCCCATTCTCGTGATGACCTACTGGAACCCGGTGGTGCAGTACGGCGTCGAGCGTTTCGCCGACGACCTGCGTGCCGCGGGTGGTGCCGGCCTGATCACCCCCGACCTTATTCCCGACGAGGCCGCAGACTGGATGACCGCGAGCGTACGCACCGGACTGGACCGGGTCTTCCTCGCCGCGCCGTCCTCCTCGGACGCCCGATTGGTGCAGGCGATTGAAGCGAGCCGCGGCTTTGTTTACACCGTTTCGACGATGGGCACGACCGGCGCCCGCGCCGGGGTCGATTCTGCTGCTCGTATCCTGGTGGAACGCCTCCGCTCTGTCGGCTGCACGAGCGCCTGTGTCGGGCTGGGCATCTCGACTCCCGAGCAGGTACGGGAAATTCTCGGCTATGCCGACGGCGCCATCGTTGGGTCTGCCCTCGTGAAGGCGCTCACCGAAGGGGGAGTCACCGCCGTAGCGCGGCTGGCCCTCGAACTCGCCGCCGGCGCGAGCGATATTCGCCCGGCCTCCGCGCCCCGGTAATCGCAGGCGCGCTCTACACTAAATTGTTCGAGGCGATCGATTATTTTCGCCCCAAGTGACGCGAGTCACGATGAAAGGTAGTACCTAGGTGTTGTTGAGTCTCCTGAGCACGAGTATTCCGAGCCCCGAGTGGCAGTTCTTCGACCTCGGCCCGTTCCGCATCCACGCCTATGCGCTGTGTATTCTCGCCGGCATCGTCCTCGCCACCATCATCACCTCGCGCCGCCTGACCAGGCGCGGTGCCGAGCCGGGCGTTGTACTCGACATCATCCTCTGGGCCGTTCCCCTCGGCATTGTCGGAGCCCGCATTTATCATGTTCTGACGCACCCGGGAGACTACTTCTTTGATGGAGCGGACCTGCTCCGCACCCTCTACATTTGGGAAGGCGGAAACGCCATCTTCGGGTCGCTGATCGGCGGCGCCGTCGGCGCTTATATCGGCTGCCGGATGGCCGGCATCCGTTTCTGGAGCTTCGCGGATGCTGTTGCTCCCGCTTTGTTGGTCGCCCAGGCCACCGGTCGGCTCGGCAACTGGTTCAACCACGAGCTGTTCGGGCTGCCGACGACCCTGCCGTGGGGGCTGGAAATCGAGTCCGGCAATGCCGCCTTCCCGGTCGGACTGCCGGCCGACACACTGTTCCACCCGACTTTTCTCTACGAAATCATCTGGAATCTGATCGGCGTCGCCGTCATTCTCTACCTCGAGCGTAAATTCCGTCTGCGTTTCGGTCAGACGCTCGGCGTATATCTCATCTGGTATGGACTGGGTCGCAGCTTTTTTGAGTCGATTCGCATTGACCCGAGCGAGATCTACTTCGGAATCCGCACCAACGTCTGGGCCGCTCTGGCCGCCGTCGTGCTCGGCTTGGTGATCATCCTCGTGCAACGTCACCGTCACCCCGGACTAGAGCTCAGCGCCTATGTTCCTGGTCGGGAATGGAATGGCCCGGACGCTGGGGTAGAATTAGATGACAGCGATTCGGATGATCTTGATCAAAGCTCCGCGGATCAGAGCGATGATGCCGATGAACACACCGAATCACCCGAGGCCGCAGCCACAAGCACGAGCGCGTCGCGTCTGTAGACTCACGTCGGTTGAATCCCAACCGACGCACTCGTAGCGCTGCCCGGTCAGGGCAAACTCGAACAGGGCCGAACCCGATCAGGGTTCCCGCTACAACTCCCTGCACACATTTCCTTCGGGCCAGCGTCGTCCCTTACTGCTAGTCATTTCGTGAGGACGGTCTCAATGCCGCAGAAACCTCTCTATTCCCGCTTCAGCAGCATGCCCGAAGCGGCCGGTTTGTACGACCCCGCCGCCGAACGCGATGCGTGCGGCCTTGCCATGGTGGCGACCCTGCGGGGCACCGCCGGGCACGACATTATCACCCAGGCCCTCGACGCGCTGCGCAATCTTGAACACCGCGGTGCGGTCGGTTCCGACGCTGGAACCGGTGACGGTGCCGGCATTATCACCCAGATACCGGACGCCTTCCTGCGCGCCGTGACGGATTTCGCGCTTCCCCCCGTTGGCCAGTACGCCGTCGGTAACGTCTTTCTGCCGACCGACCCGACCGCGCGCACGGCAATCAAGCGGGCCATCAGCCTGATCGCCGACGAGGAAAGCCTCACCATCCTCGGCTGGCGGGAGGTTCCGGTGCATCCGGAAGACCTCGGCAGCCAGGCGCGTGCGAACATGCCGGCTATCCAACAGCTGTTCGTGCAGAGCACCCGAACGACCGAGTCCGGCGACCTGCTCGGCGACATCGCGCTCGACCGACAGACCTTTCGGCTGCGGAAGCGCGCCGAGCGTGAGCTCGAGATCTATTTCGTCTCGCTGTCCTGCCGCACCCTGGTCTACAAGGGCATGGTCACCACCTTGCAGCTCGAACCGTTCTACCCCGACCTGTCGGACAAACGATTCGTATCGACGCTCGCCCTGGTGCACTCGCGTTACTCCACCAACACTTTCCCGTCCTGGCCGCTCGCCCAGCCGTTCCGCATGATCGCCCACAACGGCGAGATCAACACGGTGCAGGGAAACCGCAACTGGATGCGCGCCCGCCAGTCCCAGCTTGAGTCCGAGCTGCTCGGTGACCTCGCACCCCTGCTGCCGATCGTCACGCCCGGCGCGAGCGACTCGGCCTCCTTCGATGAGGTCGTCGAACTGCTCAGCCTGTCTGGTCGGTCCCTGCCGCACGCCATTATGATGATGGTGCCCGAGGCCTGGGAGAACCAGACCGACCTCGACGATGAACGTCGTGACTTCTACGAATACCACTCCATGCTCATGGAACCGTGGGACGGACCAGCTGCGATCGTATTCACCGACGGCTCTCTCGTCGGCGCCACCCTCGACCGCAACGGCCTGCGTCCCGGTCGCTACCTCATCACCGATGACGGCCTCGTCGTGCTCGCGAGTGAGATCGGCGTGCTCGGAATCGACCCGGCGCGGGTGGTGCGTAAGGGCCGCCTGCGCCCCGGCCAGATGTTCCTGGTCGATACCGTCGCCGGCCGCATCATCGACGACCGGGAGATCAAGGCCGAACTGTCGGCCAGTGAACCCTGGGGCGACTGGCTGCAGAAGGGGCGTATTAACCTCAAGGACCTGCCGGAGCGGGAGCACATCGTGCACCCGCCGGCATCCGTTGTACGTCGTCAGCGCACCTTCGGCTACACCGAAGAAGAGGTGCGCATTCTGCTCACCCCGATGGCACGCACCGGAGCCGAACCACTCGGTGCCATGGGCAGCGACACCCCCATCGCGGTTCTGAGCGACCGCCCGCGCCTCATGTTCGACTACTTCACCCAGCAGTTCGCGCAGGTCACCAACCCGCCACTCGACTCGATTCGCGAAGAAGTCGTCACGAGCCTCAAGCTCGGCCTCGGCCCTGAGCGCAACCTGCTCACGGCCGGTCCGGAGCATGCCCGTCAGGTCATTCTCGATTTTCCAGTCATCGACAACGACGAACTGGCCAAGATCCAGCACATCGACCCCGCCGTCGGCAGCCGGACCACCACGACCATTCGCGGCCTGTACCGCTTCGAAGAGGGCTCAGACGCCCTGGCTAAGCGCCTCGCCGCGATCTGCGTCGAGGTCGACGAGGCGATCGAAGCCGGCGCGCTGTTCATCGTGTTGAGTGACCGCGACTCCAACCAGGACCTCGCCCCGATCCCGTCGCTGCTCATGATCGCCGCCGTGCACCACCACCTGATCCGCACCGAAAACCGCATGAAGGTCGGCATCGTGGTCGAGGCCGGCGACGTGCGCGAGGTGCATCACGTGGCCCTGCTCATGGGTTACGGCGCCTCAGCCGTCAATCCGTACCTCGCCATGGAAACTTGCGAAGACCTCGTGCGCAGCGGCATCATCACCAACGTCACGCCCGAAAAGGCCGTGCGCAACGTGATCAAGGCTCTCGGCAAGGGCGTGCTCAAAATCATGTCCAAGATGGGCATCTCCACCGTGTCGTCCTACGCTGGCGCGCAGACCTTCGAGGCCGTCGGCCTCGCTCAGTCCTTCGTCGACCAGTACTTCACCGGCACTACGAGCAAGCTCGGCGGCGTCGGCATCGACGTGATCGGTGTCGAAAACCTGGCCAGGCACGCATCCGCTTACCCAATGGATGCCGCGGTGACCGCCCACGAGCGCCTCGCGACCGGCGGGGAATACCAGTGGCGCCGGGACGGTGCCCCGCACCTGTTCAACCCGGAGACCATCTTCCGGCTGCAGCACGCCACCCGCACCAAGCGCTATGACATCTTCCGCGAGTACACGAAGATGGTCGACGACCAGGCTGAATCGCTCATGACGCTGCGCGGTATGTTCACCCTCAGCGCCGGCCAGCGCACGCCCGTGCCGCTCGACGAGGTCGAATCGGTGTCGCAGATCGTGAAGCGGTTCTCTACCGGAGCGATGAGCTATGGTTCGATCTCGCAGGAAGCGCACGAAACCCTCGCCATCGCGATGAACCGCCTCGGCGGCAAGTCGAACACCGGCGAGGGCGGCGAAGACCTGGACCGTCTGCTCGACCCGACTCGGCGCAGCGCGGTGAAGCAGGTCGCCTCGGGGCGGTTTGGCGTGACCAGCATGTACCTGACCCACGCCGACGATATCCAGATCAAGCTCGCGCAGGGCGCCAAGCCCGGTGAGGGCGGGCAGCTGCCGCCCACCAAGGTGTACCCGTGGATCGCCCGTACCCGGAACGCCACGGCCGGCGTCGGCCTCATCTCGCCGCCGCCGCACCATGACATCTACTCCATCGAAGACCTCAAGCAGCTCATCTTCGACCTGAAGCGGGCCAACCCGAAGGCGCGCATCCACACCAAACTGGTCAGCCAGTCCGGTATCGGCGCCGTCGCGGCGGGGGTTGCCAAGGCGCTCTCCGACGTGATTTTGATCAGCGGGCACGACGGCGGAACGGGCGCGAGCCCGGTCAACTCGCTCAAGCACGCCGGCACGCCCTGGGAACTCGGCCTCGCCGAGACGCAGCAGACGCTCATGCTCAACGGCATGCGCGACCGCGTTGTGGTGCAGGTCGACGGCCAGCTGAAAACCGGACGCGACGTTTTGATCGGTGCCTTGCTCGGCGCCGAAGAATTCGGTTTCGCCTCAGCCCCGCTCGTGGTCGCCGGCTGCATCATGATGCGCGTCTGCCACCTTGACACCTGCCCGGTCGGTGTCGCTACCCAGAACCCGGACCTACGCAAGCGTTTCAATGGTCAGGCCGACCACGTCGTGAACTTCTTCGAGTTCATCGCCCAGGAAGTACGCGAGTACCTCGCCGAACTCGGATTCCGCAGCCTTGACGAGGCCATCGGACACAGTGAAGTCCTGAACGTGAACCGTGCGCTCACCCATTGGAAGGCACAGGGGCTGGACCTCTCGCCCATTCTGAGCGGACCGGATTTCTCCGAGAGCGAACCGCGCAAGTGGGCCAGGGCCCAGGAGCACGAACTCGAGAAGCACTTCGACAATGAGCTGATTCGCCGAAGCCGGAGCGTGCTCGAACACGGCGGCACGGTGCAGATCAATCTGCCGATTCGCAATACCGAACGCGCCGTTGGCACCATGCTCGGCCACGAGGTCACCCTGCGGCACGGCGAAAATGGCCTGCCCGCTGGGTCGATCGAGGTCAGGCTGACCGGTTCCGCCGGACAGTCCTTCGGGGCGTTCCTGCCGAGCGGGATCACTCTGCGGCTCGAGGGCGAATCCAACGACTACGTCGGCAAGGGCCTGTCGGGCGGGCAGATCATTGTGCGCCCCGACCGAACCAGCCAGTTTCCTGCCGAGGACAACGTCATCGCCGGCAACGTCATCGGTTACGGAGCCACGCAGGGCAGCATGTTCATTCGCGGCATCGTCGGCGAACGGTTCCTGGTGCGAAACTCCGGTGCCGTCGCCGTCGTCGAGGGCGTGGGGGACCACGCGCTCGAGTACATGACCGGCGGAGTCGCCCTCATCCTCGGCGAGACCGGGCGCAACCTCGGTGCCGGCATGAGTGGTGGCACGGCCTACGTCTACGGACTCACCGCCGAACGGGTCAACCGCGACGCGCTCACCTCGGGGGAGCTGAGGCTGCTTGCCCTCGACAGCGTCGACCGTGAAATCGTGCGCGACCTGCTCGAACAACACCGGGACCAGACTGACTCGGCACTTGCCAAGCGGATGCTGGAAAACCTGCAAGAAACCATGAACGCTTTTGTCAAGGTGCTGCCACGCGACTACGCGGCCGTGCTGGAGACCAGGCAGACGGCCGTCGACGAGGGACTCGATCCCGACGGTCTCGTTGTTTGGAATCGAATTCTGGAGGTAACCAATGGCTGATCCGAAGGGATTTCTAAAGGACACGGAACGTGAGCTTCCCGCTCGACGGCCTGTGGCCATCCGCTTGATGGACTGGAAAGAGGTCTACGAGCAGGGTGACGCGGCCGTACTCAAACGGCAGGCCGGCCGCTGCATGGACTGCGGCGTACCGTTCTGTCACCAGGGCTGCCCGCTCGGTAACCTCATTCCCGAGTGGAACGACCTGGTCTGGCGCGACGAGGGCCGAGCGGCCATCGAACGCCTGCACTCGACCAACAACTTTCCCGAGTTCACCGGACGGCTCTGCCCGGCGCCTTGTGAATCGTCGTGCGTGCTCGGCATCAATCAGCCTGCCGTCACCATCAAGCAGGTTGAGGTGTCGATTATTGACCAGGCCTTCGCCAAGGGCTGGGTCCAGCCGCAACCGCCCGGACGCCTGACCGGCAAGACTGTCGCCGTCGTGGGCTCCGGCCCCGCCGGCCTGGCCGCAGCCCAGCAGCTGACCCGCGCCGGCCACACGGTCGCCGTGTTCGAACGCGACGACCGTATCGGCGGGCTGCTGCGCTATGGCATTCCCGACTTCAAGATGGAGAAGAAACACCTCGAACTGCGCCTCGCGCAGATGACGGCGGAGGGAACCCGGTTCCGCGCCAACGTCAACATCGGTGTGGACATCACCTGGGACGACCTGCGCGCCCGGTATGATGCCGTCGTGGTCGCGACCGGAGCCATGGTTCCCCGGGACTTGCCGATTCCCGGGCGCGACCTGCCCGGTGTGCACTTCGCCATGGAATACCTCGTGCAGCAGAACAAGTTAGGTGCCGGCGGAAGCCTCCAAGCGCAGATCACGGCTGAGGGCAAGCACGTCGTGGTGCTCGGTGGTGGTGACACCGGAGCTGACTGCATCGGCACAGCGCACCGCCAGCTGGCAGCATCCGTCACCAACCTGGCGATCGGCAAGCAGCCGGGCACGACTCGCCCGGACAGCCAGCCGTGGCCGATGTCGCCGACCCTGTTCGAGGTGTCGAGCGCACACGAAGAGGGCGGCACCCGCCAATACCTCGCGTCGACGGTCGAATTTCTGGCCAACGACTTCGGTGAGGTGCGTGCCATTCGCATTGCCGAAACCGAATACCTCGACGGACGTCGCGTTCCTAAGGTCGGCACGGAGAAGGAAATTCCTGCTGACCTCGTGCTGCTCGCGATGGGGTTCACCGGGCCGGAATCGAACGAACTCAGCCACCAGCTGAAGCTTCCCTTCGACAACCGCGGCAACGTGGAACGCGACGGCAACTATCAGACCAGCCACGAGGGTGTCTTCGTCGCCGGGGACGCCGGTCGCGGCCAGTCCCTGATCGTCTGGGCCATCGCCGAAGGACGAGCCGCAGCGGCCGCGGTTGACCAGTTCCTGGAAGGCAAGACGCAATTGCCCTCCCCCGTGAAGCCGACCGACCGGTCCTTCGCTCTCTAACCCTGAGTTTTCCCTCACTACGCTGTAATTGCGCCCTCCGGGCGCGGAAATTGGAGATTCACCAGTATGAGACGCGCAAAAATCGTTGCCACCCTCGGGCCGGCAGCGTCCAGCTACGAGCAGATCAGGGCGCTCATTGACGCGGGCGTTGACGTCTGTCGCATGAACCTGAGCCACGGCAACTATCAGGTACACGAAAGCGTGTACGCCAACGTGCGCAAGGCCGCGAACGATTCTGGCCGCGCCGTCGCCGTCATGGTCGACCTGCAGGGCCCGAAGATTCGTCTCGGCAAGTTCGAGGGCGGCCCGTACGACCTCGCCGTCGGCGATATCTTCAAGATCACCACCGAAGATGTGCTCGGTACCAAGGAACTGTCCGGCACGACCTTCAAGGGTCTGCCGCACGATGTGCACCCGGGCGACTTTTTGCTCATCGACGACGGCAAGGTCAAGGTGCAGGTCGTTGAAACGGATGGCGTCGTCGTCACCACCAAGGTCATCGTCGCCGGTCCCGTCTCCAACAACAAGGGCATCAACCTGCCCGGCGTGGCCGTCAACGTGCCCGCCCTGTCAGAGAAGGACGAAGCGGACCTGCGCTGGGGCCTCCGCCTCGGCACCGACCTCATCGCGCTCTCCTTCGTGCGCAGCGCCGAGGACATAACCCGGGTGCACGAGATCATGGCCGAAGAAGGTCGTCGCGTTCCGGTGATCGCCAAGATCGAAAAGCCGCAGGCCGTCGACAACCTCGAAGAGATCGTCGACGCCTTCGACGCCATCATGGTCGCCCGTGGCGACCTCGGAGTGGAGCTCCCGCTCGAAGCCGTGCCGATCGTGCAGAAGCAGGCTGTTGAGATCGCCCGCCGCATGGCCAAGCCGGTCATCGTCGCCACGCAGATGCTCGAATCAATGATTCTGAGCCCCGTGCCCACCCGCGCCGAAACCAGCGACGTCGCCAACGCCGTCCTCGACGGTGCGGATGCCGTCATGCTCAGCGGTGAGACCAGCGTCGGAGAGTACCCCGTCGTCACGGTGCAGACCATGGCTCGCATTGTGGAATCCACCGAGATTCACGGCCTGGAGCGCATCGGCAAGCTCACCAATCGTCCGCGCACCCAGGGTGGCGCCATCACGCTGGCCGCCATCGAGGTCGCCGAATTCGTTGAAGCCAAATTCCTGTGCATTTTCACCGAGTCCGGAGACTCAGCGCGACGTATGTCGCGTCTGCGGTCCAAGATTCCGATGCTGGCGTTCACGCCGGAGCCGGGCATCCGTCGTCGTCTGGCCCTCACCTGGGGCATCCAGACTTACCTCGTGGAGCCGGTGACCCACACCGACGCCATGTTCGGTCAGGTCGATGACATTCTCATCGGTCAGGGCCTCGCTGAAATCGGTGACAAGGTCGTCGTCATCTCCGGTTCCCCTCCCGGAATTGTCGGCTCGACGAACGACATTCGCGTGCACCGCGTGGGCGACGCCCACAACGAGGTCGCACCGGCGTACGTCAAGAAGTAAGCCTTCAAGCGAAAAGCCCCGCCCGATCATCTCGGCGGGGCTTTTTTGCGTGTGGTTGCGTGTGGTTTAGAGAACGGGCGGCTTCTGCGCCCGCGCGTCGAGCCATTCCTGGTGCTGCCGCAGCCCCGAGCGGATGGCGTTTCGAATCACGAAATAGGCCGCCCAAAACCCCAGTGCGATCAGCGCCGGATAGATCAGTAAAGACAGGTAGCCCCAATACGCCATGTTATTCATCATCGGTCCAGCCTGACAGGTGCGGGCGTGTCAACACAAACTTGCCGTGATTTCTGGTACCGGTGGTGGGACTCGAACCCACACGTCCTTGCGAACAAAGCATTTTGAGTGCTCCGCGTCTGCCATTCCGCCACACCGGCTTACAACTACTCGTTCAGAATACCGTAGGCTTTCCTCGTGACCGACCAAGACAGCACCCCCACCCCTCCGCGCCGCGTTGTCGTCGCTGAGGATGAATCCCTCATTCGCCTCGACATCGTCGAGATTCTGCGCGACAACGGCTTTGAAGTCGTCGGCGAAGCCGGTGACGGAGAAACTGCGGTCGCCTTGGCGCGGGAGCTCCGCCCCGACCTGGTCATCATGGACGTCAAGATGCCCCAGCTCGACGGCATCAGCGCGGCTGAACGCCTCTCCAAGGAGCACATCGCTCCGGTGGTTCTGCTGACCGCATTCAGCCAGAAGGAACTGGTGGAGCGCGCCACGGAAGCCGGCGCCCTCGCTTACGTCGTCAAGCCGTTCACCCCCAACGACCTGCTGCCGGCCATCGAGATCGCCCTCTCGCGCTACAGCCAGATCATCACCCTTGAGGCCGAGGTCGCCGACCTGGTCGAACGGTTCGAGACCCGTAAGCTCGTCGACCGGGCCAAGGGCCTGCTGAACGAGAAGATGGGCTTGACCGAGCCGGAGGCCTTCCGCTGGATTCAGAAAGCCTCGATGGACCGTCGTCTCACCATGCACGACGTGTCGCAGGCGATCATCGAGCAGCTCAGCGCCAAGAAGTAGCGGCACTCATCAGATAGAACGGCCCGGCAGATTCTGCCGGGCCGTTGTGCGTTGTGGCCGGGGCGGGTGGCCGGCTGGCGGTTCGGACTGTATGTCGGTGGTGTCCGATACGCTCGAAAAAAGCAAGGGTGGGCGCATGTTTTTACTGGACGGCAGCGTGGTGACGAGTGCAAGTGACCTGAGTGTTGCATCCGTTTGCGAATTTGCCTTCCTGCGCCGCATCGACGCGCGGCTCGGCCGCATCGACGTCGTGCCCGACCCGGTCGACGCCATGCTCGAACGCACGTCCCGGCTCGGTGACGAGCACGAACAACGGGTACTTGAGCGGTACCGGCTCGGCCAATCTGTGGTCGAAATTGCCCGTCCAGAGCGGATGGACCGCCGCGCCCTCGGGACAGCCGCCGACGACACGCGGCTCGCTTTCAGCACTGGCGCTGAAGTCGTCTTTCAGGCCACGTTCTTTGACCCCGACTTCGGCTCGCCCACCGCAGATATCGCCTTCCTCGGGTTCGCCGACTTCATCGTGCGCCAGAGCGACGGTTGCTGGCTGCTGCAGGACACCAAACTCGCCCGGCATGCCCGGGTTACAGCGCTGCTGCAGCTCGCCGCCTACGCCGAGCAACTGGAGCGCTTCGGAGTTGCCACGGCTCGTCGGGTCGAACTGCTGCTCGGCGACGGTTCCGTGAGCGTGCACCGGCTCGCCGACATTCGGCCGGTCTATCGCAAACGGCGGCAGCGCCTGGTGCAGATCATTGCCGAGCGTCTCGCCGACACCGTCGCCGTCGCCTGGGGAGACCCGCGGTACACCGTCTGCGGGCGTTGTGCCAGCTGTGAGACCGAGGTGCAGGAGCAGCGCGATCCGCTGCTGGTTGCCGGGCTGCGGCTTTCGCAGCGTGCCCGGCTGGCGGCCGGCGGCATCCGCACCATTGACGACCTCGCGGCATCGACCGGCAGTACCGACGGAATGGCCGAGTCGACGCTCACCGCCCTGCGCACGCAGGCGCGGCTGCAGCTGCAGGCGGTGGCGGGCACTGCCCCGCCGGTTGACCTGTACAACGCGGGTGCACTGATGGTGCTGCCCGAACCGAATCCCGGCGACATCTTCTTCGACTTCGAGGGTGACCCGCTCTACTCTGAGGGAGACGCGTCTGAGGGAGCCGCGTCTGAGGGAGACGTGACGGAGGGAGCCGTGACGGAAGGCAGCGCGACCGCGGGCACCAGCACGCAGTGGGGCCTCGACTACCTGTTCGGACTGGTCGACACCGATGAAACCTTTCATGCCTTCTGGGCACACAGCTGGGCCGAGGAGCGCGTGGCGCTCACCGACTTTCTGGCTTACCTCGCCGATCGCCGAGCGCGGTTTCCGGGCATGCACGTCTACCACTACGCCGCGTACGAGCGCACTCACCTACTCAGCCTGGCCGCTCGGCACGGCGTCGGCGAAGACCAGATCGACCAGCTGTTGCGTGAGAACGTGCTGGTCGACCTGTACCCGCTGGTTCGCAAGACGATGCGCGTGGGGTCGCGTTCCTACTCGATCAAGAAGCTCGAACCCCTCTACATGGGGGCCGAGTTGCGCGGTGGCGAGGTCACCAATGCGTCCGATTCCATAACCGAATACGCCGCAGCCCGCGACCTGCACGAGCACGGAGATCGGGCCGAAGCGCAGCGCATGCTCGACTCCATCGCCGACTACAACCGCTACGACTGCGTGTCAACGCTGCGCCTGCGCGACTGGCTGCGCGCGCTGGCACGCGGGGCCGGCATCCGCACTGCTGGCACGCCACTCGAAGCGGATGCCGACACGGTAGAGCCGTCGCCGGTGCGGGACGCCCTGCTCGCCCTCGCGGCCCCGATCAGCCACACCCCGCGCAGCGTAGACCAGACCGCGGCCGCCTTTGCCGCCGCAGCGATCGACTACCACCGGCGCGAGCAGAAGAGTTTCTGGTGGGGGCACTATTTTCGGCTCGAGTACCCGATCGACGAATGGCAGGACACCCGCGATGTGCTCGTCGTCGAACACGTTGCCGTGGAACGCGACTGGTTTCGTGAGGGCCAGCAGCGCGTCGACCGCCGCCACCTCTGGCTGCGTGGGCGGCTCGCTCCGGGCAGCAGCATCAAGCCCGGCGACCAGGCCGGGCCCTATGTGCTCTACGACTACCCGGGGCCGTTCCCCAACCCGGATACCTCCGACGGCGCGCGCACCCACCGCGTTGTGAAAGTGCTCGAAGTCAGCGACGACGGTGGCATCCTGGTCGAAGAGACGCTCCTCAAAGACGTTGCTCGATACGATCACCGGCCGAGCGCCCTCGCTCCGGCTGCCCCGCCGCGGCCGATGCAGCAGAAGCCCGCCATCGATGAATGGGCCGCTGCCATCGTCGACGCCCAGCCGCGCTGGCCGAGCGACCCGATGGTCGACATTCTGCGCCGCACTCCGCCGCGTACCCGCACGGGGCAGCTGACGGCCGTCGCGGCCGCTGGCACCACGATCGACGCCGTCATTGCGACGCTGCTCGACCTCGACCACTCCTACCTCGCGATCCAAGGGCCGCCCGGGACCGGCAAAACCTATCTCGGTGCCCACGTCATGACCGCGCTCGTGCAGCAGCACGGTTGGAAGATCGGTGTCGTCGCGCAATCCCATGCGGTCGTCGAGAATCTTCTTTGCGCTGTCGTTTCGGCGGAGCTCGATCCGGACCTCGTTGGCAAGGTGGCGAAGACCGGGGCCGACCCGGCCGATGCCGCCTTCACTGTACTGCCGAAGGATGGCCAGCTGCTCTTCGCGCTCGACCATGCCGCGACCGGATTCGTGATCGGCGGCACCGCCTGGGACTTCAGCAATCCCGCGCGCGTTCCGCGCCATAGTCTGGACCTGCTCGTCGTCGACGAAGCCGGGCAGTTCTCACTCGCTTCGACGATCGCGTCGAGCGTGGGCGCCCAGAATCTGCTGCTGCTGGGCGACCCGCAGCAACTACCGCAGGTCAGTCAGGGCACCCATCCCGAGCCAATCGACCAGTCCGCGCTCGGCTGGGTCGCCACCGGCCACGACGTGCTGCCCGCCGACCGGGGCTATTTTCTCGCCGAAAGTCGCCGCATGCATCCGGCGGTGACCGCTCCCGTTTCCCGGCTGTCCTATGGCGGCCTGTTGCGCGCCAACCCGGTCACCTCGACCCGGTCGCTCGCCGGCATTGCGCCCGGTGTGCACGCGGTGCCCGTCGTGCACACCGGCAACGCCATCTGCTCACCCGAAGAAGCTCATGTCGTGGTAGACCTCGTGCAGACCACGCTCGGCCGGCTGTGGACCGACCCGAGTGCCGACCGGCTGAATGACTCGCTGACCGAAGCCGACGTGATCGTCGTCACGCCGTACAACGCCCAGCTCACCCTGGTGCGGCAGTCCCTCGACGCTGCAGGTTACCCGGGCGTGCGGGTTGGCACCGTCGACAAATTCCAGGGCCGGGAGGCCGCCGTCGCGATCGTTACGCTTGCGGCCAGTTCGGCCGAGGATGTGCCGCGCGGCCTGTCGTTCCTGATCATGAAGAACCGACTGAACGTCGCCATCTCACGCGCGAAATGGGCCGCGTACCTGGTCTATTCGCCGGCGTTGACCGAGTATCTGCCGGTGACACCGGCCGGTGTCACCGAACTCAGCGCGTTCATCAGCCTGGTGGAGCCTGACCCTGCAGAGAAGTCAGACCCTGCAGAGAAGTCAGACCGCGCAGAGAAGTCAGACCGCGCAGAGAAGTCAGACCCCGCAGAGAAGCCCGGCTACGCAGCCAACTAGGCGTGCGGCGGCAGGTCCTTGATGATATTAGTGATGCGAATCGTCGAGCAGCGTCGACCGGCGTCATCGGTGACCACGATCTCGTGCGTGGTGAGCGTACGGCCGAGGTGAATCGGCGTGCAGACCCCGGTCACGTAGCCCGACGTCGCCGAACGGTTGTGCGAGGCGTTGATCTCAATGCCTACGGCGAGCTTGCCCGGTCCGGCGTGCAGATTTGCGGCCATTGAGCCGAGGGACTCGCCGAGCACGACGTAGGCGCCGCCGTGCATGAGCATGGCCGGTTGCGTGTTGCCAGCCACGGGCATCCGTGCCACTGCCCGGTCAATCGTGAACTCGGTGAACTCCAGCCCCATCTTGTCGGCGAGGTCTCCGCCACCGCGCTGCTGAACCCAGGCGAGTGCATCGTCAGTCGTATTGAACATGATCACCTTTGGTCGGGGGAACCCACGCGGGAAGACACTTGTAGGCTGGGGGAGTGTTGGACTCCGAAAAGCCTACCCTGATGATCATCGATGGCCATTCCCTGGCATTCCGGGCGTTCTTCGCCCTGCCAGTGGACAGCTTCCAGACCCACGCCGGGCAGCATACGAACGCCATCCACGGCTTTCTGTCGATGCTGCTCAGCCTGCTGCGCAATGAGAAGCCGACCCACCTCGCGGTCGCCTTCGATATCTCCCGTGCTTCCTTTCGCACCCGGGAATACCCCGAATACAAGGGCACCCGCAATGCGACGCCGCCGGAATTCCTCGGCCAGATTCCGTTGCTGCAGGAAGCCCTCGCCGCGATGAACATCACCACCATCACCAAGGAAGACTTCGAGGCCGACGATATCCTCGCGACCCTTTCGGTCGAAGGCAGCGCAGCCGGCTACAACGTGCTCGTCGTTTCCGGCGACCGCGATGCCATCCAGCTGGTCAACGAGACCGTCACCCTGCTCTACCCGGCCAGCCAGGGCGTGTCGGCCCTCACCCGCTACGACCCGGCTCGGGTGCGCGAACGCTACGGCATCGAACCGGAGCAGTACCCCGACGTGGCCGCGCTCGTCGGCGAAACCAGCGACAACCTGATCGGCATCAGCAAGGTCGGCGAAAAGACCGCCGTGAAGTGGCTCGGTCTGTACGGCAGCCTCGATGGCATCCTGGAACACGCCGACGAGATCAAGGGGGTCGTTGGCAACAACCTGCGCGAGCAGAAGGAGAACGCGATTCGCAACCGCCGACTCAACCGCCTGGTCACCAACCTGGAGCTGCCGATGGCCGTCGCCGCGCTCGAACGCGGCGCCATGGACACCGACGCGGTGCGGGACATCTTTACCCGCCTCGAATTCAAAACCCTGCTCGACCGGGTGCTCAAGCTGGCCGGCGAGGACCCGGCGGTTGAAGCATCCGTTACCGTCATTGTGGAGGTCCCCGCCGTGCAGGCGCCCGTCGCGCAGGATCTGCTCGACGAAGAGCTGCAATCCTGGCTTGACCGGGCCACCGTGACTCACCCGGCGGGCCTTGGCCTCACGGTGGAGGTGCAAAACGGCAAGGCAATCGGTTTCGGGCTGGCCAGCCCGACCGAAACCATCAACCTGCCCTGGCAGCCCGGCCGTAAGGACTACGCCCCGCTCGAAGCGTGGCTCGCGAGCGCAGCTCCGAAGATCATGAACGACGCCAAACATCAAGTGAAAGCGCTGCGTCGCAGCGGGCTGCCCTTCGCCGGCCTCGCCTTCGACACCCTGGTCGGCGCCTGGCTCTTCCGCCCCGGCGGCCCCGACAAAACCCTGGCAGACCTCGTGTCGCGCTACCTCGACGAGACCATGCCCATCGCCGACCCCAACCAGCTCGTTCCCGACGAGACCCAGCAGGCCGGCGCTCCCGCCCAGGCCTGGTACACCCTGCGCCTGTTTGCCGCCGTGGAGAAAGTCCTCGACCCCGGCTCGCTCAAATTGCTGCTCGAGATCGAACTGCCGACCCTGCTGGCCCTGGCCGACATGGAACTGGCCGGCGTCAGCGTCTCGCACGAGCAGCTCGCCGAACTGTCCGCCGAGCTCGGTGCGAGTACGGCCAGCCTCGCCGCCGCCGCCTACGCGGAGATCGGCCGTGAGGTGAACCTCGGTTCACCCAAGCAACTGCAGGACGTGCTGTTCACCCAGCTCGAGATGCCCAAGACCCGCGCCAACAAGACCGGTTTTTCAACGGATGCCGGCGCTCTCGCTGACCTGCAGGCCAGCAACCCGCATCCGTTCCTCGACCTGCTGCTCAAACACCGCGACGCCACCAAGCTGCGCCAGATCGTGGAAACCCTCGACAAGGCCATCGACACGACCGGCCGCATCCACACCACCTACGTGCAGATCGGCACCACCACCGGCCGCATCTCCTCGAACGACCCGAACCTGCAGAACATCCCGGTGCGCACCGAGGAAGGCCGGCGCATCCGCGTGGCCTTCCAGGCCGGCGCCGACAGCGAGAGCCTGCTCACCGCCGACTACTCCCAGATCGAAATGCGCATCATGGCGCACCTCTCCGAAGACGCCGGCCTGATCGAAGCGTTCAACGCCGGCGAAGACCTGCACCGGTTCGTCGGTTCCCGCATTTTCGGTGTCGATCCCGCCGACGTCTCCGGCGAAATGCGCAGCAAAGTCAAGGCCATGAGCTACGGGCTCGCCTACGGCCTCAGCGCGTTCGGACTGTCCAAGCAGCTTCGCATCGACACCAAAGAGGCCAAGCAGCTCATGACCGACTATTTCGAGCGGTTCGGTTCGGTGCGCGACTACCTGCGCAACGTCGTCGAGCAGGCCAAGGTCGACGGTTACACCGAGACCATCTTCGGGCGGCGGCGGCCGTTCCCCGACCTGGCCAGCCCGAAACGGGTACTGCGCGACAACGCCGAACGAGCGGCACTGAACGCACCGATCCAGGGCTCGGCGGCCGACATTATGAAGATCGCCATGAATGGTATCGCCGCCGATCTGATGGATGCCTCGATGGAGTCCCGCATGTTGCTGCAGGTGCACGACGAATTGATTTTCGATGTTGCCCCGGGGGAGTGGGACGCCCTTCGCCAGGTCGTCACCCACAACATGGAGTCCGCTGCCGACCTGCTCGTTCCGCTGACCGTGCAGGTCGGTCGCGGCGCCAACTGGGACGCCGCCGCTCACTAGTCCAACTGAGCGCGGTTGAAGGGCTGAGGGGGCCCACGGCGTCCTTCCCCGCCCGGTTTCCGAGCGACTCACTCTGTCGCGTTGACCGGCCAATTTCCCCAATTGGGGGGTTCGCAACGAACCGCCGTGTTCTAGGCTCAATGCATGACAAACGACATCCAGCGCACTCCCACGGCCATCGACCAGATCGCCGAAGAGTGGGTGGACACCCTCGTCGACCTCGACCCCACCGTGGGTACCTACATCGGCCGTACAGAGGGAGACGGTCGCTACGGCGACTACTCCCCGGTCGGTCATGAACGGTTCCTCGACGCGGCGAAGACGACGATCGCGCAGTTGGATGCCGCCCGACCGGTGGACAGCGTCGACGAAGTCACGCAGACCGACCTGCGCAGCGAACTGTCGCTCACCGTTGAAAGCTCCGACGCGCAGCTGCAGCTCCGCGACCTCAACGTCATCGCCTCGCCCGCGCAGGAGATCCGCGAAATCTTCGACCTCATGCCCACGAAAACCGTCGAGGACTGGGCCAACATCTCCAGCCGTCTCGGCAACCTGCCGGCAGCCATCGACGGCTACATCGAGACCCTGCGCCGCGGCATCGAACGCGGTGTGACACCGGCGCGCCGCCAGGTGCGGGAGGTATTCGCCCAGGCCCAGCGCCACGCTTCCAACGACGGGTTCTTCGCCGAATTCACCGCGAATGCCTCGCTCGACACCGGAACCCTACCCGCCTCCCTGGCCAAGGATCTCGGCCTCGGTGCCCGCCAATCGGCGACCGCGTACGACAAGCTCGCCACCTTCTTCCGCGACGAGCTCGAGGGTAAGGCCACCGAAAACGACGCGATCGGCCGTGACCTGTACGCCCTCGCCTCCCGCCGCTTTCTCGGCGCCACCATCGATCTGGATGAGACCTACGAGTGGGGCATCGAAGAACTCGCCCGCATGGTTGAAGAGCAAGAGAAGGTCGCCGACCAGATCAAGCCCGGTGCCAGCGTGCTCGAAGCCATCGCCTACCTCGACACCGACCCGAGCCGCAAACTGCACGGCACCCAGGCGCTGCAGGAGTGGATGCAGAAAACCAGTGACAAAGCCGTCGCCGACCTGGCTGAGACCCAGTTCGACATTCCCGACGAGATCAAAACCATCGAGTGCATGATCGCCCCCACCCAGGAGGGCGGCATTTACTACACCGGCCCGACCGACGACTTCTCCCGGCCCGGCCGCATGTGGTGGTCCGTTCCGGTCGGCGTCACCGAATTCGACACCTGGCGTGAACTGACGACCGTGTACCACGAGGGCGTGCCCGGCCATCACCTGCAGATCGGGCAGGCCGTTTATAACCGAGCCAAGCTCAACACCTGGCGCCGCCAGCTGGCCGGCACCTCGGGCCACGCCGAGGGCTGGGCCCTCTACGCCGAACGCCTGATGGAACAACTCGGCTACCTCGACGACCCGGCCGACCGTCTCGGCATGCTCGACGGGCAGCGGATGCGCGCAGCTCGCGTGGTGCTCGATATCGGGGTGCACCTGGGCAAACAACTGCCCGACGGCTCCGGCCCCTGGACCGCCGACTACGCCTTCGAATTTCTCGGCCAGAACGTCAACATGAACGAGAGCTTCGTCAAATTCGAGGTCAACCGCTACTTGGGCTGGCCGGGCCAGGCCCCCTCCTACAAGGTCGGCCAGCGCATCTGGGAGCAGCTGCGCGACGCTGCACAGCAGCGCCAGGGCGCCGCCTTCTCGATCAAGGAGTTTCACCGCGCCGCCCTCGACCTCGGCGGCGTCGGGCTGGACACGCTGCGTTCTACGCTGCTGAAGTAGGGCATCCGCTTGTGTCGGCGACCGGCGGGCTGGTCGAGTTGCCCGCGGGGGAGTCGGGTAGCTAGTATGGAGTGTCACATTTGTGACGCCTATCCGCTGCCATGCGCGGAGCGTTCCACGGTCTTTCTGTACCGCGGAGCATCCAAAAACACCTGAATTATTTTTCGCGTCTGGCCCGACTATGTCCATCCTGGAGCAACTACTACATGACAATCGCAACGACCGAACGGGCACCCAAGCAGGTCGCCATCAACGACATTGGATCTGCTGAAGACTTTCTTGCCGCGGTCGAAAAGACTCTGAAATTCTTCAACGACGGAGACCTCATCGAGGGCACCGTAGTGAAGATCGACCGCGACGAGGTTCTCCTCGACGTTGGGTACAAGACTGAGGGTGTCATCCCCTCTCGCGAACTTTCCATCAAGCACGACGTTGACCCCTCTGAGGTTGTCAAGGTCGGCGACCTGGTCGAGGCCCTCGTTCTTCAGAAAGAAGACAAAGAAGGCCGCCTCATCCTCTCCAAGAAGCGCGCTCAGTACGAGCGTGCATGGGGCGACGTTGAGAAGATCAAGGAGTCCGACGGTGTTGTCACCGGTTCGGTCATCGAGGTCGTCAAGGGTGGACTCATCGTCGACATCGGCCTGCGCGGCTTCCTGCCGGCATCGCTCATCGAACTTCGTCGCGTTCGCGACCTGACCCCGTACCTGGGCCAGGAAATCGAAGCGAAGATCCTTGAACTCGACAAGAACCGCAACAACGTTGTGCTGTCGCGTCGCGCCCTGCTCGAGCAGACGCAGAGCGAAAGCCGCACCACGTTCCTCAACAACCTCCAGAAGGGACAGGTCCGCAAGGGCGTCGTCTCCTCGATCGTCAACTTCGGCGCGTTCGTCGACCTCGGCGGCGTCGATGGTCTGGTTCACGTTTCCGAGCTCAGCTGGAAGCACATTGAGCACGCCAGCGAGGTCGTTGAAGTTGGCCAGGAAGTCACCGTCGAGATCCTCGAAGTTGACCTCGAGCGCGAGCGCGTCTCGCTGTCGCTCAAGGCTACGCAGGAAGACCCGTGGCAGGTCTTCGCCCGCACCCACGCCATCGGCCAGGTTGCACCGGGTAAGGTCACCAAGCTCGTTCCGTTCGGCGCGTTCGTTCGCGTCGCAGAAGGCATCGAGGGCCTCGTGCACATCAGCGAGCTCTCCGGCAAGCACGTCGAGCTCGCCGAGCAGGTTGTCTCGGTCGGCGACGAGGTCTTCGTCAAGGTCATCGACATTGACCTCGAGCGTCGCCGCATCTCGTTGAGCCTCAAGCAGGCCAACGATGGCGTCGACCCCGACGGCACCGAGTTCGACCCGGCGCTCTACGGAATGCTCACCGAGTACGACGACAAGGGCCAGTACAAGTACCCCGAGGGCTTCGACTCCGAGACCAACGAGTGGCGCGAAGGCTTTGACGAGCAGCGCGAAAAGTGGGAGCAGGACTACGCTGCAGCCCAGGCTCGCTGGGAAGCCCACAAGAAGCAGGTTTCGACCGCGAACGACGAGATCGCTGCCCCCAGCGACGTCGCACCGGCCGGCTCTGCCTTCTCGAGCGAGTCGGCTGGCGCCGGCACGCTCGCCGACGACGAAGCACTCGCGGCTCTCCGCGAGAAGCTCTCCGGCGGCAACTAGCACCACAGCTTAACCACAGCGCTGTTTCACAGCTACGCAGTGTGACTGCGCACGTCGGGCCGCATCTTTCGGGATGCGGCCCGACGTGTTTAACCGGGGCGACGAAAGCGGATGCCGACGGACCGCGCGCACAGAGGTATCCGCCGTCACTACGCAGCCGTCATTAGATACGTCGTGGTTCGTGGTATACCTAGTAGTGAGGAAATTTCCTCTATTTGGTTGCGTCCCGGTATTCACAAAATTGCCGAGCGGATGCGGCTATCCCCCATGTGCAATCGGCTTCTGGGTGGAATGGCACAGTGCGCAACGGTTTCACAGCCCCATCGGAGAGTTTCATGCATAGTTTTCGTCCCGTTACTGACACCGACAACCGGGTCGAGAACAATTCTGAATGGCGGAGCTCGACTGACGACGCGGGCACACCGTTCGACGGAGCTGTGTCACCGTCAGGCAACGGCGTGCCGCGCCGTGCTGGCCGAACGACCACCGACGGCGATCCGCTTGCCGATACGGCGTTAGCGCCCAACCCCAGCGCCGTGGTCAGAGCATCTTCCGGCTCCGGACCGCAGCAATCTTTGATACCCGGGGACGAGAACGATACTGCACTCGGGGAAGGCTCCCTGCCCGAAGTGATCGCCACGGCTGACCACGACTCCATATTCTTTTTCCCGGGCCTCCGCGACGGCGTTACCGAAGTGGCTGAGTCAGGGGCAACGTCCACTGCTCTGGTGGTCGAGGACGACCACAAGTCGGCGAAGCTCGTCCGTCTTTTCCTCGAAGCCGAAGGTTTCGCGGTGGTTGTAGCATCCACCGGCGAGGAGGCGCTCGTTCTCGCCCGCAAAATTCCGCTCAGCCTCATCACCCTCGACGTGAAATTGCCGGGCATAGACGGGTGGAATTTTTTGCTGCAGCTGCATGATTCGCCAAAATTTGCATCAATTCCGGTCGTGGTCATCGCCGGCGATGCGGACATGAGTGTGGCGCTGAGTCGTGGCGCAGCGGCCGTGCTGGAAAAACCGCTCCAGCGAGCGGAACTGCAGAATTCTCTTGCCCTGCTGGGGTTGCGCCTCAATCGTTCCTATCCCCGCCGCATTCTTGTCGTTGACGAAGACCGGGAAACCATCGAGCAGGCGACTTCGGATGTGGAGGAACCCACCTACTGCGTCAAATCTGCTGAGACCGGCGATGCGGCGATCACCAACGAGGAAGAAGACACCATCGACAGCGATCCAGGACAACCCGTCGTCGCCATGAACAAACCAGACCTCAACCGTGAGGCGTTACTCGCTGAGATCAAGCGCGCCCTCGAATAAGCGGATACGGTGACGCGCATGGGGGAGGAATTAACATGCGAAGTGATTGGGGGATTCCTGGAGGCCTGCAATGACTACGACCTCGACGCCATCATGGGCTATTTCGCAAACGACTGCGTCGTCTCCATGCCGCGGGGAACTCCGCCCCGTGGCGACCAGTACGTGGGCAAGGACGAGGTTCGGGCCAGCCTGGCAAAACGATTCGAGGGAATCCCGAACGTGCACTACGGGAGCGACCAACGCTGGGTCTGCGGTGATGATTTCGGGTATCCGAGTGGACCCAGACCGAAACTTCGACGCGGGCCCCGCGAGGAGTCGGCGCATTCGCTTGGCGCTTGCGCGCGGTGCAAGCCGAGCCAACAGATAGTCTGGCGGGATGTATGTGATTGGGCTGACCGGCGGTATCGCCTCGGGCAAGAGCACAGTGGCGAAACGGTTGGCGGAGCTCGGAGCTGTGGGCATTGACGCCGACCAGTTGGCCCGCGAGGTCGTCGCACCCGGCACTGTCGGCCTCGCCGCGATCCAAGCGGAGTTCGGCGATAGTGTGGTGCTGCCGGATGGCAGTCTCAATCGGCCGGCGCTCGGTGCCATCATCTTCGCTGATCCGGAGCGACGCGAACGATTGAATGCGATCACCCACCCGGCGGTGCGCCAGCTCACCCGCGACCGGATTGCAGCCGCGGACGCCGCCGATCCGCATGCCATCGTGGTTTATGACGTTCCGCTTTTGGCTGAGGCTGTCGCCGGCGGCCTAGTGACCTTCGATCTCGTCGTGGTCGTGCACGCCGATGCCGCAACCCGAATTCGGCGCATGATCGACCTCCGCGGGTTGACCGAGGCGGAAGCTACTCAGCGGATTGGAGCCCAGGCCACTGACGAGGAGCGCCTCGCCATCGCTGACGTTGTGATCAACAACACCGGGTCCATCGCCGCGACACTAGCGCCGGTCGACGCGCTCTGGGAGCGGGTTCTCGCGGCTGAAGCCGGCAAGATCGCTGTGACCGACGGCATCCGCTTGCCGTCTTCTGCTGCGCAAGACTGACTGTCAGACCGCCTTTGTAGAATGAAGGTATGGAACCAACGCGCTCTGTGAACCCGTTTGAAGTGGTCAGTGAGTACACGCCGAGTGGCGATCAGCCGTCCGCGATCGCCGACCTGACGGCCCGCATCAACGCTGGCGAAACAGACATCGTACTGCTCGGTGCCACGGGAACCGGCAAGTCGGCGACGACCGCCTGGCTGATCGAGCAGGTGCAACGTCCGACGCTCGTTCTGGCCCACAATAAGACGCTGGCCGCCCAGCTGGTGAACGAATTCCGCGACCTCATGCCCAACAATGCGGTCGAATACTTCGTCTCCTACTACGACTACTACCAGCCGGAAGCCTACGTACCCCAGACCGACACCTTCATCGAGAAGGACTCCTCAATCAACGAAGAGGTCGAACGGCTGCGGCACTCCACCACGAACTCGCTGCTGAGCCGCCGCGACGTCATCGTGGTGTCGACGGTGTCGTGCATCTACGGTCTGGGCACGCCGGAAGGCTACATGCAGGCCATGATCGCCCTGCAGGTGGGGCAGAAGGTCAGTCGCGACTGGTTGGTGCGCAAATTCGTCGCCATGCAGTACAAGCGCAACGATGTCGACTTCTCTCGCGGCAACTTTCGGGTTCGCGGCGACACCATCGAGATCATCCCCATGTACGAAGAGCTTGCGATTCGCATCGAGATGTTCGGCGACGAGATCGAGGCGCTGCACAGCCTGCATCCGCTCACCGGTGACATCGTCAAGACACTCGACGCGGTCTCGGTCTTTCCCGGCTCGCACTATGTCGCGAGCGACGACGTCATGCGCCGGGCGATCGGCACCATTGAAATCGAACTGGCCGACCGCCTCGAGGTGCTCGAGCGCGAGGGCAAACTGCTCGAAGCCCAGCGGCTGCGCATGCGCACGACCTTCGATCTCGAGATGATGGAGCAGATCGGCTTCTGCTCGGGTATTGAGAACTACTCCCGGCACATCGACGCCCGCGAACCGGGGGAGGCCCCGCACTGCCTGCTCGACTATTTTCCCGATGATTTTCTCATGGTCATCGACGAGTCGCACGTGACCGTGCCGCAGATCGGCGCCATGTATGAGGGCGATTCCTCGCGCAAGCGCACCCTCGTCGACCACGGCTTTCGGCTGCCGAGCGCGCTCGACAACCGACCGCTCAAGTTCAACGAGTTCAAGAACCGAGTCGGCCAGACCGTGTATCTGTCGGCCACGCCGGGTAAATACGAGATGGGCATAGCGGATGGCATCGTCGAGCAGATCATCCGCCCGACCGGTCTGATCGACCCGCAAATCATCGTCAAGCCGAGCAAGGGCCAGATCGACGACCTGCTCGAAGAGATCAAGAAGCGTTCTGAACGCAACGAACGCGTGCTGGTCACGACGCTCACCAAGAAGATGGCCGAGAACCTCACCGACTTTCTCACCGAGGCGGGGGTACGGGTGCGCTACCTGCACTCGGACGTCGACACCCTGCGCCGGGTTGAGCTGCTCACCGAACTGCGCGCCGGAATCTACGACGTACTCGTCGGCATCAACCTGCTGCGTGAGGGCCTCGACCTGCCCGAGGTATCCCTTGTCGCCATCCTCGACGCCGACAAGGAGGGCTTCCTGCGCTCGGCCACGTCGCTCATCCAGACCATCGGGCGCGCCGCCCGCAACGTGTCCGGCGAGGTACACATGTACGCCGACCGGCTCACCGCCTCGATGGAGAAAGCGATCGACGAGACCGACCGCCGCCGCGAGAAGCAGGTCGCCTACAACACGCTGCACGGCATCGATCCGACCCCGCTGCGCAAACGCATCGGCGACATCACCGAGGCCCTGGCCCGCGAAGAGGCCGACACCGCCGAACTTCTGGCCGGTCGCGATGCCCGCCGTAAGTCGTCGACGCCCAACCGCCGGGTCGGCCTGGCAGCGAACGGTGCCAACGACCTCGAGTCGATCATCGCCGACCTCAATTCGCAGATGCTCGAGGCTGCTGGCGAGCTGAAGTTCGAGCTCGCCGCCCGCCTGCGCGATGAGCTCTCCGAGCTCAAGCGCGAGTTGCGCCAGATGGAGAAGGCCGGCCACCTGCAGTAGCCGTGCCCGGGCCGTCATGGGTCCCGTTGCGGATCGCGGCACGTGTTTGAGAAGCCGGCACTAGTTCAAACACGTGCCAACTTCCCAAACGAGTGCCGCCAGAGCGGATGCCCCCGTCCGACTCAGTCGAACGCGGCCCGATTGCTGAACCGGGTGCGGTTGCCGCCGGCCGTGAGGGCACCGCCGACCGCAACGAGCGCCGGCAGCGCCACCACGATGAGGGCCAGCTGGAGCCATGGCGGCGTGAACGGCAGCAGAGACTGCCCAGCGGTATCGCGGGTCAGCGATAGGGCGAGCGAGGGTACGAGTCCGAGCAGTACCCCGATGACGCTGCCGAGGCCGACGATCACCACCGCCTGCCAGAACCCGAACGCCCGGCGCACCCGTGGAGACGCCCCGAGCGAGGTGAGCACCGCGTTGTCCCGGTGCCCGTCAGCGCGGGCGAGCCCGATGGTGATCGACGCCGTGACCAATGCGATGATCGCGGTGAGGGCGAGCAGCGCCCAGGTCCACGATGCGCCGAAGGCCTGTGGCCCTGGCTCGACCTGCACGAACAGACCTGGTTCGACGGCGGTGACGGCCCCCTGCACCTGGTCTTGCTGCGCCTGAGTCGGAGCTGCATTGAGGCTGCTGACGACCATGGTTGGTCGATGGTCCAGCTCCAGGGAATCGGCCGTCTCCGTGAGCATGAAGATCGCATAGGGCAGCGGATGCTCCGGCGACTGTACGCTCCCGGCCAGCGCCACGCTGCGGGCCGGTGCCACGGTCGCGTCGAGGGTGGCCATCCAGTCGAGGTGGATCGTGTCATCGACCACGTACTGCTGGTAGGTGCTCACCGCACCGCCGGCGGTGAGCGTGGCCCGGGACTGGTCTGACACCGGCACGCCGAGAATGGCAGCGAAATCTGCTATGTCGCCCACCCAGATGTGTTCGCTGATGCTCGACATCATCGGATCGAGGTAGTACGGCGTCGGGCAGCGAATGTCGGTGCGATCTTCCTGATGACCGACCTCCGACCGAGTCGCGTCGCTCGGGCACACCGTGCCCGGATCGAGGCGCGGGTACGCGAAAACGGGGGCTGTGCTGCCGGTTGCGGTCTCGCCGTCGGCCGGGGTCTTGACCCATGAGGGCGGGTTCGCGACGCTGCTGAGCAGGCGCGCCCGGGAGTCGGGGAAGGCCCCGTCCAAGGCGTTACGAACCTCTGGTCCGCTCTCCAGCAGCATCGTCCCGTACGGCGGTTCGTCGACGTAGGCGTTCAGGCTTACCCAGGCCGTGTCCTCGGGAACGGAATAGTAGTAGTCCTTGCTCGAGTTCACCTGGAAGGTCGAGATGAGGCTCATCGCGAAGGCGGCGACGAAAACGCAGCTCATGATGGCAGCGAGGGCCGGCACGCTGCGCCCGGGATTCCGAGCCACGTCCCGGGTCGCCAGTCTGGCTCCGGGGCCGAACCGTGAGGCGAGCCCGGCGGCCCAGCGCAGAATCAGCGGAGCGAGAAACACCGCTCCGAGCTGCATGATCACCGGTCCGGCGATGATGAGGCCGATTCCGAAATTGGCCAGCCACGCCTGATAGACGGGGAAGTACGCGGCGAGCTCGACCAGTCCGCCGCTCACAGCGACGATCGCACCGAGGGCCAGCAGGATGATCCCGGCCGCTGGGCGTCGCGGCGTCGGACGCGGCGGACGTAGGGCACCGCGGAGCGCTCCCAGAACGTCGATCCGCCCGGCTGCCCGGGCCGGCACCGCGGCAGCGCACCAGCCGGCGAGAACGGCGAAGGCCGCGATGATCAGCAGCGACAGCAGATCCAGGTGAAACCCCGGATACCGCGCCGCGCTGCCGTTCGCCGAAATCTGCATGAAGATCCACGCTCCGGCCAGGCCGAGCACCGTTCCTACGGCCGCCCCGAGGGCGCCGAGGATGACGCCGCCGAAGGACATAACGCGAAACAGCATCCGTTTGTCGCCGCCGACGCTGGCCAGGGTTGCCAGGGTGCGCTGCTGGGTTCGGGCGCCGACGGTGAACGCGGCGCCGGCGAGCAGGGCCACCTCGAACAGGGCGAAGCCGCCGAGCAGAATGAGGAATGAATCAAAAAAGCTCAAGGAGACGGTGCCGTCCAGGGGATAGCTGCCCACCGGCGGCGGGTCGAGCAACACGGTGCGCGAGAGCACGGTCGCCCCGCGCGGGTTGAGGTCGCCGATCTGGCTCCAAGTCAGCGGGGTGTCGGGCAGATACCACTCGGTCAGCAGGTCGGAATCATCGGGCAGGACCCCGTCGAAGGCGCCGGGGAGACCGTAGAACGAGGTCGCCGCGTCGTCGAGCCAGGCGCTTCGGATCGTGCCGACGATGGTGAACTCGCCGGGCTCGGGGGCGGTGATCACGGCCGTCGACCCGACAGTTGCCCCCAAGCGGTCGAGCGTGGCGGCGGTTACCATGATCTCGCCGTCGTTCGCGGGTGCGGAACCGCTTGTGACATCCCATTTTCCGGCGAAGGACGCATCCCACGGCTGTCCCTGCACCGCCGTGAAGGAGCCGAGTCCGTCCTTCGTTTCGGCGACGACGTTGGCCTGCCGGATGGACAACAAACGGGTTCCGGCTGGGAACAGCGAGGCGGCGGTGACGGGCTCCGGCTCGATTGACTGCGCGGCTTCGCCATTGAATGCCTCGTCGCTCGGCCCCCAATGGCGGTCGTTGAGCGGGTCCTGGGTGAACTTCGGGTCGGGCGACGCGACGATCATCACCCGCGCCTCTGTCGAGCCGAGTTCGAGCACGACCCGTTCGGCGGGAGAGGCAGTGTTGCTCGCGTCCACCGTGGTGATTCCTACCAGTCCGAGCACGGGAATCGCCACGAGCAGCGCGATCAGCGCGCTGCGACCGCGGGATTGCAGGGCCATTCGCCGGGCGATCCGAAACGCGATTCGGGTACTACCCGAGCGCTTCCCGCCAAGCGAACTCGGCTCAACGCTCATGCCGGCAGCCCGCTCAGCAGGCTCGACACAGCGGATGCCCACGACTCGTCCACAATCCGCCCGTCGCGCAGAAAGACGATCCGGTCGGCCCAGGCCGCGTGGCGGGCATCATGGGTGACCAGAATGCCGCCGGCACCGGCATCGACTCGCGAGCGGAGCATCCGCAACACAAGCTCGCCGGTCGTGCTATCGAGGGCGCCGGTGGGTTCATCGGCGAGAATCAACGACCGGCCGCCGACGACGGCGCGGGCGATCGCCACCCGCTGCTGCTGGCCGCCCGACAAATCAGAGGGGAAATGCTGGGCCCGGTCACCGAGCTCGACGATATTGAGCGCATCGAGGGCTGGACGGTGCGCTTTCTTTGACGTCCACCCGTCGAGTTCGAGTGGCAGGCTCACGTTTTCGAGCGCGGTCAGCGAGGGAATCAAGTTGAAATCCTGAAACACGAATCCGAGGCTGCGCCGGCGCAGGGTCGCGAGTTCGCGGGCCGAGAGCTGGCTCAGCCAGTGCCCTTCGACGACGACCTCCCCGGCCGTCGGTGGGGTGAGTCCGCCGGCCACCGTTAGAAGGGTCGATTTTCCCGAACCGGATGCCCCCATCACGGCCACGAGTTCGCCGCGGCGCACCGACAGGTCGACTCCCGCAAGCGCGGTGATCGCGGTCTCGCCGCGGCCGTACTGCATCGAGATTCCGTCGAGCTGCAAGAGAATGTCGGAGCCGGTCATGCGTTGGCCGCCGCAGTCTTGGCCGGGCGACCGCGCTTGGGCACCTCGGTGTTGAGCGGCAGCGGAGCGGCCAGGCCGGCCGCGCGGGCTCTGGCCAGCCGGTGCTCCGAGTGGTCGAGCCAGCGCGCTTCCGCCTCGGCGGCGAAGATGAGCGAGTCGATCACGAGCAGCCAGGCCAGCTGCTCGGATGATTCCGGGTCGGCGGTCGCGTTCTTGGTGCGGGTCAGTTCCTGCAGGGTGCGCATGGTGGCGGTGCGCTGGACCTGAATCACCTGGGCGATGTCGACGCCGGGCAGCGTTACGGCGATCGCGAGCTTGATGGCGAGCTCGTCACGGGTGGCCATTGTGCGCACCACGGGGGAGCCGAGCCAGTCGGCGACCTCCGCCCGTCCGGCATCCGTTATCTCGACGTAATTCTGACCGTCGGCGTCGATATCGGCCTTCTGCACCAGACCGTCGCGCTCCAGCCGGTCGAGGGTGTTGTAGATCTGGCCGACGTTGAGCGGCCAGGTCGACCCGGTGCGCCGGTCGAATTCGGCCCGCAACTGGTAGCCGTAGCACGGCCCCTGGTTCAGGATGGCGAGCAGACTCTGGCGAACAGACATACGACCTCCGGCAATTCAAACGGCTATTAGTCACCGAGTATATACATACTCTGAAACAATATTGGGATGTGCCGGTGTTCGCTCTCGGCGATGCTTGCTGTCAGGCACTGTCAGCGGCGTTGCATAGACTCAATGAGTGTCGATTACCAAGGTAGAAACAGGTCCCAAACTCAGTGTGCGCGGAGCCCGCGTACACAACCTTCACAACGTAGATCTGGAGATTCCGCGCGATGCGCTCGTGGTCTTCACCGGTCTCTCCGGTTCGGGAAAGTCGTCGCTCGCCTTCGACACCATCTTCGCCGAGGGCCAGCGCCGCTACGTGGAGTCACTCTCGGCCTACGCTCGGCAGTTTCTCGGGCAGGTTGACCGCCCCGACGTGGACTTCATCGAGGGTTTGAGCCCCGCGGTCTCGATCGACCAGAAGTCCACCAACCGCAACCCGCGGTCCACGGTCGGCACGATCACCGAGATCTACGACTACATGCGCCTGCTCTGGGCCCGTATCGGCGTGCCGCACTGCGCGATCTGTGGCGAGATTATCCAGTCGCAGACCGTGCAGCAGATCGCCGACCAGCTCATGGAACTGAAGGCGGGTATCCGCTACCAGGTGGTCAGCCCGGTCATTTCGCAGAAGAAGGGCGAGTTTGTCGACCTCTTCCAAGAGCTCGCCGGTGGCGGTTACTCCCGCGCGATCGTCGACGGCACCCAGATTCAGCTGAGCGAACCGCCCACGCTCAAGAAGCAGCAGAAGCACGACATTTCCGTTGTTGTCGACCGTCTGGTCGCCGGCCCCGAACTGCTCAGTCGCCTCACCGACTCGCTCGAAACGGCGCTCAAGCTAACCGATGGCCTCGTGCAGATCAACTTTCTCGACGAGGAAGGCGACAAGGCCTGGCAAAACTACTCCGAGAAGCTCTCCTGCCCGAACAACCACCCGGTGCAGCTGACCGAAATCGAACCGCGCACGTTCTCGTTCAACGCCCCGTTCGGCGCCTGTCCGGAGTGCTCCGGCCTCGGCACCCGCATGTCCGTCGACGAAGACCTGCTGCTCGGCGACCCGGACCTGAGTATCGCCGAGGGTGTTGTACTGCCCTGGACCACCCAGGGCAAGGGCCTGTTCCAGTACTACGAGAAGCTCCTCGACGGTCTCGCCCGCGACCTCGACTTCTCGCTCGACACCCCCTGGGGTGACCTGACCAGCGAGGTGCAGAACGCCGTCATGCGCGGCGATAACTTCGAGGTGCGGGTCAAATGGAAGAACCGCTACGGGCGTGAAATGAGCTACACCTCCGGCTTCGAGGGTGTCGTGCCCTACATCGAACGCCAGTACCTGCAGGCCGAGAGCGACACCCAGCGGCAGCGCTGGTCGGAATACCTGCGCGAGGTCGACTGCCACGTCTGCAAGGGCACGAGGCTCAAGCCTGAGGTGCTCGCCGTGCTCGTGCACGACGCGAGCATTGCGGATGTCTGCGCGCTCAGTTTGAGCGACGCCCGCGAGTTCATGGACCAGCTCACGCTCACCGACCGCGAGGCCGCCATCGCCGCCCAGGTTCTGCGCGAGATTCGCGCGCGCCTCGATTTTCTCATTCGGGTCGGGCTCAACTACCTCAACTTGGCGCGGGCCGCGGCGACCCTGTCCGGCGGTGAGGCACAACGCATCCGCTTGGCCACTCAAATTGGTTCCGGGCTCACCGGGGTGCTCTACGTGCTCGACGAACCCAGCATCGGCCTGCACCAGCGCGACAACCGTCGCCTGATCGAGACGCTGGTCACCCTGCGCGACCTCGGCAACACGCTCATCGTGGTCGAACATGACGAAGACACCATCAAAACCGCTGACTGGATCGTCGACATCGGCCCCGGCGCCGGGGTCAACGGCGGACACGTCGTGCACTCCGGCTCCTACGAGGGGCTGCTCGCCAACACGAAGTCGCTCACCGGCGACTACCTGGCCGGGCGCAAGTCCATCGCCACCCCGACGACCCGCCGCCCGATCGACCCGGAGCGACTCATCGGCGTCACCGGTGCCGAGGCCAACAACCTGCAAAAGGTCTCGGTGACGTTCCCGCTCGGCACCTTCACCGCCGTAACCGGGGTCAGCGGATCTGGCAAGTCATCGCTGGTCAACGACATCCTTTACCGTGTGCTCGCCAATCGGCTGAACGGCGCCCGCAAGCTGCCCGGCAAGCACACCAGGGTCACCGGTCTCGAGCAGCTCGACAAGGTCATCCACGTTGACCAGGCACCCATCGGCCGAACCCCGCGCTCCAACCCGGCCACCTACACCGGCGTGTTCGATAAGATCCGCACCCTGTTCTCCGAGACCATCGAATCGAAGACCCGCGGATACCTGCCCGGTCGCTTCAGCTTCAACGTCAAGGGCGGCCGCTGTGAAGCCTGCTCGGGTGACGGCACCATCAAGATCGAGATGAACTTTCTGCCCGACGTGTACGTGGCCTGCGAGGTGTGCGGGGGAGACCGGTACAACCGCGACACCCTCACCGTGCACTACAAGGGCAAGAACATCGCCGAGGTGCTCGACATGCCGATCAGCGAGGCGGCCGATTTCTTCGAGCCGATCTCGTCGATCCACCGTTTTCTCAAAACGCTGGTCGAGGTCGGACTGGGCTATGTGCGCCTCGGCCAGAGCGCCACGACCCTCTCCGGCGGCGAGGCCCAGCGGGTGAAACTCGCCACCGAGCTGCAGCGCCGGTCCAACGGTCGCAGTGTATACGTGCTCGACGAGCCGACCACGGGCCTGCACTTCGAAGACGTGCGCAAACTGCTGCTCGTGCTCAACAGCCTTGTCGACAAGGGCAACACCGTCATCGTGATCGAGCACAACCTCGACGTCATCAAGTCCGCCGACTGGGTGATCGACCTCGGCCCAGAGGGTGGTTCCGGCGGTGGCAAGGTACTCGCGACCGGCACCCCTGAGCACCTCGCCACGGTCAAGAAGAGCTTCACCGGTTCCTTCCTGAAGGAGGTCCTGGCTGCCGGCTAGGCGGCCGCGAGGCCATGTCTGATGCCCTGAGCTATCGCCCGAAAACGGGCGAGATTCCCACGACCCCCGGGGTCTACCGGTTTCGCGATGCGACCGGGCGCATCCTCTATGTCGGCAAGGCCAAGAACCTGCGGGCCCGGCTGAGCAACTACTTCGCGCCGCTGTACAGCCTGCACGAACGTACCCGCCGCATGGTCACCACCGCGACCGGGGTCGAGTGGACGGTCGTCGGCACCGAGGTTGAAGCCCTGCAGCTTGAATGGATGTGGATCAACGAGTTCGATCCGCCGTTCAACGTGCAGTTCAAGGACGACAAGTCCTACCCCTACCTCGCCGTCACCCTGGGCGATGAGGCGCCGCGCGCGCTCGTCACCCGCACCGAGAATATCAAGGGCGCCCGCTACTTCGGGCCGTACCCCAAGGTGTGGGCCGTGCACGAAACCATCGAGCTCATGCTCAAGGCCTTCCCCATCCGCACCTGCAACAACGCCAACTACAAACGGGCCATGCAGAGCGGCAAGCCGTGTTTCGCCGGCCAGATCGGGCGCTGCTTCGGCCCCTGCTCCGGCCTGGTCTCGATGGAGGATCACCGCAAGATCGTCAATGAGTTCGTTAGCTTCATGAGGAGTCACGACAAGAAACTCATCAACGAGCTCACCCAGGAGATGAAAGACGCAGCAGCGGCGCAGCAGTACGAAATCGCCGGCAAACGGCGCGACCAGGTGCGGGCGCTCAACGCCGTACTCGAGAAGAGCGCCGTCGTGCTGCGGGACAACGTCGACATCGACCTGTTCGCCATCGAGCAGGACGAGCTGGCCGCCGCCGTGCAGCTGTTCATCGTGCGGGGCGGTCGCATCCGCGGTGTGCGCGGTTGGATGGTCGACAAGGAGCTCGACGTGACCAGGAGCGAGCTCATCGACTCCATGATGCAGACGGCCTACAACAACGAGTCGAAGCCGCCGCGCGAAATCGTACTGCCCGAACTGCCCGACGACGCGGAAGCCCTCGAGACCTGGCTGGCCGATCTGGCCGGGCGCAAGGTACGGCTGGTGGCTGCGCAGCGCGGCGAGAAGGCCGCCCTCCTCGTCACGGCCACCAACAACGCCAAACAGGCCCTCATGCTCTACAAAACCCGGCGTAGCTCCGATTTCGTCGCACGGTCGAAGGCGCTCGAAGACATTCAGGAAGCCCTGGAGATGCCGGCCGCGCCCCTGCGGATGGAATGCTACGACGTGTCCCACCTCAGCGGCACCAACATCGTCGCATCGATGGTTGTCTTCGAAGACGGGTTACCCCGCAAAGACGAATACCGCCGCTTCAACATTCCAGTGTCCACCGACGACACCGACTCGATTTACCAGATTCTCACGCGCCGGCTGGCCTACCTGAAACCCGAATCCGGGGCAGCGGATGCCGCAGATCCCGCTCTGATCGCAGTCGCCGGTCAGAGCGACATCGCCCAGGTCGAGCAGAAGCGAGCCAAATTCAAGTACCGGCCCAACCTGCTCATCGTCGACGGCGGCCAGCCGCAGGTCGCCGCAGCCAAACGGGCACTCGCTGAATCGGGCGTGACCGGAATTCAACTGTGTGGCATCGCCAAGCGGCTCGAAGAAATCTGGCTGCCCGACTCCGACTACCCGGTGATTCTGCCGCGCAACAGCGACGCGCTGTTCCTGATTCAGCGCATCCGCGACGAAGCTCACCGGTTTGCCATCACTCATCAGCGCATCCGACGTAAGAAGGACGTAGCCTCGATCTTGGGGGAGATCGCCGGGCTTGGCCCCGCCCGGGTCAAGGTGCTGCTGCAGCATTTCGGTTCGGTGGCCCGGCTCAAGGTCGCATCCGTGCAGGAAATAGCAGATGTTCGCGGCATCGGCCCGGTGCTGGCCGAGGCGATCCATGCCCATTTGCGCGCGTGAACCGCTCACCGCTGGGTAGGCTAGATAGTCCCACAACTTTTCATTAAGGCGCTTTGAACGTATGACTACGGATCCCGACAAGCAGGAAGTGCTGATCGTCACGGGAATGTCCGGGGCGGGTCGTTCGACCGTCGGCAATGCGCTGGAGGATCTCGACTGGTACGTCGTCGATAATCTGCCCCCGCAAATGCTGCGGCCCCTGGTCGATCTGGTCGAACGTGCCGGTACCAACCTGCCCAAGATCGCCGCCGTGGTCGACATTCGCGGCCGCGATCTGTTCGGTGACTTTCTCGAAACCGTGCAGCAATTGCGAAGTAACACGCAGGTTCAGGTGATCTTCCTCGAAGCGCGGGATGACGCGCTCGTGCGCCGCTTCGAATCGGTACGTCGGCCGCACCCTCTGCAGGGTGATGGCACCCTGCTCGATGGCATCGCGGCGGAGCGGTCTCGCTTGCTGACCGTGCGGGAGTCGAGCGACCTGGTCATCGACACCTCAGACCTCAATGTGCACCAGCTGGCGACGGCCATCACTGAGCGATTCGCCGCAGCCGGATCGGCCGGCGTGCAGCTCACCATTATGAGCTTTGGCTTCAAGTACGGCCTGCCGACGGATGTCGATCTGGTGGCCGATGCCCGCTTCCTGCCGAACCCGTTTTGGATCCCAGAGCTGCGGGCGCACACCGGTGTCGATCCGGAAGTGAGAGACTTTGTACTTGCCCAAAATGGTGCCCTCGAATTTATCGACCACTATGCGGCCGCCCTGGCACCGGTTTTGGCCGGGTACCAGCGGGAAAACAAACGCCATGCCACGATCGGTATCGGCTGCACCGGGGGCAAACATCGCTCCGTCGCCATGGCCCGGGAACTGGCGTCTCGACTCGAAAAACTTCCCGGAGTCGTGGTTAATATCAAGCACCGCGACCTCGGACGCGAATAAGCGAGACCGGGCGCAGCATCCGCTGCTCCACCGCACTCTCATCCCTCAGACCTAACGCAACTGATCAACAGAATGGAAAAGCGATTGGCACTCACCGCCGACGTTAAAGACGAACTTTCGCGCGTGGAGGTCTCCAAGACCACCGTGCGCGCGGCCGAACTGGCCACTATTCTTCGGTTCTCCGGAGGTTTGCACATGATCAGCAGCCGCATCGCGATCGAATCGGAACTGGACACCGCCATCCTGGCTCGCCGGGTGCGGAAGGACCTGGCCGAGCTCTACGGAGTGCGCAGCGCCCTGCAGGTCATTGCCGCCGCCGGCCTGCGCCAGTCCAGCCACTACCTCGTGCAGGTCATCGAGGGTGGGGAGACACTGGCACGACAGACTGGCCTGTTGGATGCCCGTCGGCGCCCGATTCGAGGTCTGCCCAACCGTCTCACCACCGGCTCGAAGGAAGAAATCGCCGCCGTCTGGCGCGGAGCCTTCCTCGCCCACGGCACTCTGACGGATCCGGGCCGTTCGGCGGCCCTCGAGGTCATCTGCCCCGGCAACGAAGCCGCCATGGCATTGGTCGGCGCTGCCGGACGCCTCGGCGTCGCGGCCAAGGCGCGCGAAGTTCGCGGGGTACACCGGGTCGTCATCCGTGACGGCGATGCCATTGGGGCGATGCTCGTGCACATGGGCGCCACCAACACCGTGCTCAACTGGGAGACGCTGCGGCAGCGTCGCGAAGTGCGTGCCACCGCCAACCGGCTGGTCAACTTTGATGACGCGAACCTGCGCCGTTCGGCCGAAGCCGCGGTCGCCGCCTGTGCCCGCGTTCAGCGCGCCATGGACATCCTGGGCGAAGATATCCCCAAACACCTGCGCTATGCCGGCGATCTCCGCCTCAATTTTCGTGACTCCAGCCTTGATGAACTGGGCCACCACGCCGATCCGCCGATGACCAAGGACGCCGTCGCCGGCCGGATCCGCCGGCTGCTCGCCATGGCAGACAAGAAAGCGGTCGAGCTTGGCATCGAGGGAACCGACGTTCCCTACCCGGTTCACCCGGAAGACGCCTGACGTGATCAATTCTGTGCCTGGGAACCGCGCAGGTACACTTGAATGTGCTTACAAGGTCGCCGCATCCGATGTGGCGCCACCACTGAAAAGGAGATAAGTAATGGCTGAATATATCCTGCCCACCCTTGACTATGACTACTCGGCTCTCGAGCCCAGCATCAGCGGTGCCATCATGGAACTCCACCATGGCAAGCACCACCAGGCGTATGTTACCGGCGCGAACACCGCGCTGGCCCAGCTCGCCGAGGCCCGCGACAGCGGCAGCCTCGCCAACGTGAACAAGCTGCAGAAGGACCTCGCCTTCAACCTCGGCGGCCACGTCAACCACTCCATCTTCTGGACCAATCTCTCCCCGAACGGTGGAGACAAGCCTGTCGGCGAACTCGCCGCCGCGATCGATGACAACTTCGGTTCCTTCGATAAGTTCCAGGCGCACTTCACCGCCGCTGCCCTGGGCGTGCAGGGTTCCGGCTGGGCAGTTCTAGCTTGGGACTCCATTGGCCAGCGCCTGATCATCCAGCAGTTCTTCGACCAGCAGTCCAACTTCGCTGCTGGTACCGTTCCGGTTCTCATGCTCGATGTCTGGGAGCACGCCTACTACCTCGACTACCGCAACGTGCGCGCTGACTACGTCAAGGCGTTCTGGAACATCGCCAACTGGGCGAACGTTCAGGAGCGTTTCACCGTCGCACGCGAGAAGACCAACGGCCTGCTGCTACTCTCATAGCCTGCCGGTGCCCCACCCCAGCATTTCGGTGCGCGGGCGGGGCACCGCTGTTTTCCTCCCGTACCCAGTAGTGCATCACTTTTCATCGCGCCAGTCGGCGCCCTTTTCTAACAGGAGTTATTTGTGTCCGTAAAGATCGGCATCAACGGATTCGGCCGTATTGGCCGTAACTACTTCCGCGCAGCCCTCGCGAAGGGCAGCGACATCGAAATCGTCGCCGTCAACGACCTCAGCGACCCCGCGTCGCTCGCCCACCTGCTCAAGTACGACTCCGTCGCCGGTCGTTTGAACGCCTCGGTCGAGGTCGACGGTGACGATATCATTGTCAACGGCAAGCCCATCAAGGTGCTCGCCGAGCGCGACCCGGCCAACCTCCCCTGGGCAGCCCTGGGCGTCGAGATCGTCATCGAGTCCACCGGTCGCTTCACCAAGGCCGTCGACGCGCAGAAGCACATCGAGGCCGGCGCAAAGAAGGTCATCGTCTCTGCCCCGGCAACCGGTGCTGACGTTGCCACGCTTGTGCTCGGTGTGAACGAAGACACCTACGACGCGGCGATTCACAACATTATCTCGAACGCATCCTGCACCACGAACTGCCTCGCGCCGCTCGTCAAGGTGTTCCTGGACAACTTCGGCATCGAGCGTGGCCTCATGACCACGATCCACGCCTACACCGCAGACCAGAACCTGCAGGACGGCCCGCACAGCGACCTTCGGCGTGCCCGTGCCGCCGCGCTGAACATCATCCCGACCTCTACCGGTGCAGCTAAGGCACTCGGCCTGGTCATCCCGGAGAGCGTCGGCAAGCTCGACGGTTACGCGCTGCGCGTTCCGGTTCCGACCGGCTCGATCACCGACCTCACCCTGACGGCCTCGCGCCCGGTCACGGTCGAAGAAGTGAACGCCGCCTACAAGGCTGCAGCCGAGGGCCCCCTCAAGGGCATCCTCAGCTACACCGAGGACCCTATCGTCTCCAGCGACATCGTCGGCGACCCGCACTCCTCGATCTTCGACGCCGGCCTCACCAAGGTGATCGGCGACCAGGTCAAGGTTGCTTCTTGGTACGACAACGAGTGGGGTTACTCCAACCGCCTCGTTGACCTCACCGAGTTCGTCGCCGAGCGACTCTAACGGCCCCCGGTGACGTTACGCACGATTGACTCGCTTGGTTCCCTCGCCGGCAAGCGGGTTATTGTCCGCTTCGACCTGAATGTTCCGTTGAAAAACGGGCAGATCACCGATGATGGACGAGTGCGGGCGTCACTGCCCACCCTCAACGCCCTCGTCGCTCAGGGCGCCCGCGTAGTGATTGTTTCTCACCTCGGGCGTCCCGACGGGGCTGTTGATCCCCAGTACAGCCTGAAGCCGGTCGCTGCTCGCCTGAGCGAACTGGTGGCCCTTCCGGTGGCCTTCGCCACCGACACCGTCGGCGCCTCGGCCACCGAGGCCGTGGCAGCGCTGCAGAACGGTGAAATCGTCGTCCTGGAAAACCTGCGCTTCAACGCCGGAGAAACCAGCAAAACGGATGCCGATCGCCTCGCGTTCGCCCAGCAGCTCGCGCTGTTCGGCGACGCGCTCGTTTCGGATGGCTTCGGCGTTGTCCACCGCAAGCAGGCCAGCGTGTACGATCTCGCCTCGCTCCTTCCGAGCGCTGCCGGACTGCTCATCGCTGCCGAACTCGACGTGCTTGATCGCCTCACCGAAAAGCCAGAGGCGCCGTACACGGTCATCCTCGGCGGGTCCAAGGTGAGCGACAAGCTCGGCGTCATCGGTCACCTGTTGCCGCGCGTGAATTCGCTGCTGATTGGCGGCGGAATGCTGTTCACGTTCCTGGCCGCGCAGGGGCACCAGGTCGGCGCGAGCCTGCTCGAAAGCGATCAGATCGACACGGTTCGCGGTTACCTGGCCGAGGCGGATCGCCTTGGCGTCAAAATCGTGCTTCCGACCGATGTCGTTGTCGCCTCGAAATTCGGTGCAGATGCCGAACACGTCATCACACCGGCCGACGGTATCGAGAACACCCCGTTCGGCGCAGCCGGACTCGGCCTCGACATCGGACCAGACACCGCTCTGGCGTTTGCCGAAATAATTCGGGCATCGAACACGGTGTTCTGGAATGGCCCGATGGGCGTTTTTGAACTCGCACCGTTCGCGGAGGGCACCCGTACCGTGGCCGCCGCACTCACCGAGGTTACCGGCCTCAGCGTGGTCGGCGGTGGCGATTCCGCCGCGGCCGTGCGTATTCTCGGTTTCAACGACGACCAATTTGGTCATATTTCTACCGGCGGCGGTGCCAGCCTCGAGTTCCTCGAAGGTAAGCGCCTGCCAGGACTGGAGGTCCTCGGATGGCAGTGAACATTAACCCTCGGCGTACACCGCTGATCGCGGGCAACTGGAAGATGAACCTGGACCACCTCCAGGCCATCGCCTTTGTGCAGAAGCTCGCCTGGAATCTCAAGGACGCCAATCATGATTTCGCCGCCGTGGAGGTGGCAGTCTTTCCGCCGTTCACCGACCTGCGCAGCGTGCAGACCCTGGTTTCGGCCGACAAGCTGCCGCTCGCCTTTGGTGCGCAGGATGTCTCGGCGCAGGAATCCGGAGCCTACACCGGCGAGATCTCCGGGGCGTTCCTGGCTCAGCTGGAGTGCCAGTACGTCATCATCGGGCACTCCGAACGCCGTACCCTGCACAATGAGTCCGATGAGCAGGTCGCCGCGAAGGTGACCGCAGCCTTGAAGCACAATCTCGTGCCGCTGATCTGCGTGGGCGAAAGTGCTGAAGACCTCGCCGTTCACGGTCCAAGCGCCGTTCCCGTCGCTCAGCTGCGTGCCGCCCTCGCCGGCGTCACCAACGCCGCCGATATCGTCGTCGCGTACGAACCGGTTTGGGCCATTGGGTCCGGACAGGCGGCAACGCCTGAACAGGCCGAACAGGTCGCCGCAGCCCTACGCGGCGTTCTCACCGAACTGCTTGGGCAGGACGTCGCCGACAAGACGCGCATCCTCTATGGCGGTTCGGTCAAAAGCGGCAACATCGCCGCGTTCATGCGCGAACCCAATGTTGACGGTGCCCTGGTCGGCGGTGCGAGCCTGGATATTCCAGAGTTCTCCAGCATCATCCGCTATCAAAAGCACGTCGGTCTCTAAACCGACGCGCACCCTCCCAGTCGTGAGCGAGGGGGTTGCCCGTGTGGCAACCGCCTCGCTTGTGGGCTGAAGGGTATAATTACGATGGTCTGGGCGCCAGAGTTGCGTCCACCGTGTTTGTGAAAGGTTTCGTGTGGAGATTCTCCAGGTCGTCATGCAGGTGCTCGTCGGTATTACGAGCCTCCTGCTCACCATGCTCATTTTGTTGCACAAGGGGCGGGGTGGTGGGCTCTCCGACATGTTCGGCGGCGGTGTGACTTCCAACCTGGGAGCGTCGGGGGTGGCCGAGCGAAACCTCAACCGGATCACGATCATTCTGGGCCTGCTCTGGATCTCCTGCATCGTCGTTCTCGGATTGATCACGAAGTTTGACACAGGAGCTTAACTTTTCGACCAGTGCGGAGTTACCCTGAGGTTTCCGGTGCACTTTGTCGTGCACAGGCTTTCAAGGCACATTGTCTACAGCAGTAGCACCAATCACAGCTCGAACCTGCAGCGCACGACTGCACGAGTCAACGGAGGAACAAGATGGCATCAGGCGGAAGCGCAATTCGTGGCTCTCGTGTAGGCGCGGGGCCCATGGGCGAGCAGGACCGCGGTTTTCACGCGGACCGCATCAAGGTCTCATACTGGGATGCTTTGGGCAATGAGACGGTACGGTACTTTGCTGCGAGCCTGCCCGATGAAGAGATCCCGGTGACCATTGATTGCCCGTCGTCGGGGCTTCCCGCTGGCCGGGACAAGGAGAATCCTCCGTCGGTCGTGAAACTCGAGCCCTACAAGACCCACTTGGCCTATGTCAAGGAGCGTCGTACCGAAGAAGAGGCCGAGTCGCTCCTTGAAGAAGCACTCAACCAGTTGCGCGTTCGTCGGGGCAAGCTGTCGCCTACGAACTGATCTGCACCACCCAAAGGGCCGGCTCTCGAGAAATCGAGAGCCGGCCCTTTGTTGTTTTTCACGCCTGATTAGGGAATCCAATTCAGCGGATGCCCTCGGAAAGCCTAGTTGGCAGCCGCGATCAGGCTTTCCGGCACTTGGGCTGCTGCGTCGTTGTCCACGAAGAACACGGTGTGGTAGCGGCCCTTGATCCCGGCAGCGGGTACCTCGTCGCGGCTGGCTCCAGCGAGAGCCAGTCCGAGCGCCGATGCCTTGTCAGATCCGGCCAGCACCAGCCAGACGCGATCCGACGAGTTGATCACGGGCCGAGTCAGGGACAGCCGGTCGGCCGGGGGTTTGGGGGAGTCACGCACAGCGATGACGCTGGCTTCACGCTCGCGGATACCCGATCGGTGAGGGAAGAGCGACGCGATATGGCCATCGGGTCCGACTCCGAGAAACGTGACGTCAAAACGAGGGTACTGGGATCCCTCGGGGGCTCGAGCCAACAACTCCGCCGCATAGTGGGCGGACGCAGCGTCGAGGGCATCCGTCCCCGCTTCGACGTCGTCGTCGGACGCTCCGAAAGCGTGAATATTTTCCGCAGGGACCGAGATGTGGTCCAAAAGTGCTTCGCGCGCCTGCAACTCGTTACGTTCCGGATCGGCGCGGGGAAGCCAACGATCATCGCCCCACCAAAAATTCACCCGGGACCAGTCGATGGTGTCCCGGGCGGCCGACTCGTTGATGGCGGCCAGAACGGCGATGCCCACGGAACCGCCGGTGAGCACGACGTTGGCCTCGTCCTGTTCGTGTAGGACGTCAACCATGTTGGTCAGAAAGCGTGCAGCGACCGACCCGGCCAGCGCTTGCTTGTTCTGGTGCAGCAGCACGCGTCGTTCATTGGTCACGGTCACGCTCCGGTTCTTTGTGCCACCACGTCATCGAGTTGCGGCAGGCCGCGCGTGATCACCTCACCATACAGCTCATCGGGATCGAGTCGGCGCAGTTCATCGGCCAGGCAATCGCGCAGGCTGCGGCGCTTGAGCGTCAGGTCCTGCATCGGCTGGCCCGGCTGGGTGAGGGTGGCAATATCGGGAATCTCGCGTTCGAGGGAAATGGTCCCGGACGCGCGCGTCAGATGTACACCGTTCACACCATTGGCCAGGGGGCCCGTCGTCAGTACGCAGTCCACGGGCACCTGCAGCTGCATCTGCAACCAGGCAGCGAGCAGCGTAGTCGAGGGCGAGGCTGCGGCGCCGGTCACCTGGATGCCGATGATCGGCTCATAGGGTGGCTGGTCCAGAACGGCCGCCAACTGGGCCCGCCAGAGCGTCAGTCGGGTCCAGGCGAAGTCGGTGTCGCCGGGACGATAACTGCCGCACAGCTGGTGCAGTGCCGCTTGCGGGTCCGGCTGGGCAGAGGAATCCGTGATCCGGCGATAGGCGATGCGGCCGAGTGGCGAGTCGCCGGGAACGGCTGGCGCGGTGCCCGGCCACCAGGCGACGACGGGAGCATCCGACAAGAGCAGGCCGGTGACCAGGCTTTCCGGATCGTTCGCGGCATCACCGTAGACGCGCAGAACGATGACCTCGCTCGCGCCGGCATCCCCGCCGACGCGAATTTCCGCATCGACGCGAGCAGTCGCATCCGTTTCATCGTTGTCCTGGGTCGACACGACGATGACTCGCATGGGGTGTTCCCGCGAGGCATCGTTGGCGGCTTCAATGGCTTCCTCTTCGTGTCCGAGGGTGGAGGCGATGATCAGCGTCAGTACTCGCCCGAGGGCGACCGCGCCACCCTCCTCGCGGATGCGCACGAGCGCCTTGGAGATCTTCGCGGTGGTCGTGTTGGGCAGATCGACGATCATGGTCGCCTCCAGGTGCGGCCGTCGCGGGCCAATAGGTCGTCAGCGGATGTGGGGCCCCAGGTGCCGGGGCGGTATTGTTCCGGCTGGCCCTGGGTGGCCCAGTATTCTTCCACCGGGTCCAGAATCTTCCAGGACAGCTCGACCTCTTCATGGCGGGGGAACAACGGTGGGTCGCCCAGGAGGACGTCAAGGATGAGTCGCTCGTAGGCCTCAGGGCTGGCCTCGGTGAAGGCATGCCCGTAGCCGAAGTCCATGGTCACGTCGCGAACCTGCATGACCACTCCCGGAACCTTCGAGCCGAACCGAATGGTGACCCCTTCGTCCGGCTGCACGCGAATCACGAGGGCATTGTGTCCGAGTTCGGCCGTCTGGCCGGGCGCGAACAGGTATTGGGGGGCCCGCTTGAAGACCACGGCAATTTCGGTCACGCGACGCCCGAGGCGCTTGCCGGCGCGCAGATAGAACGGAACGCCAGCCCAACGTCGGGTGTCGATCGTCAAACGCATGGCAGCATAGGTTTCGGTGACCGAGTCCGGGTTCATCCCGTCTTCTTCGAGAAAACCGACGACCTTTTCGCCGCCCTGCCAGCCGCCGGCGTACTGCCCGCGGGCGGTGCCGAGGCCGAGGTCGGCGGGGAGCCGCACCGAGGCGAGCACCTTTTCTTTCTCCGCGCGCAGGTCGGCGGCGTCGAAGGAGATCGGCTCTTCCATGGCGGTGAGCGCGAGCAGCTGCAGTAGGTGGTTCTGAATCACGTCGCGAGCCGCGCCGATACCGTCGTAGTATCCGGCACGACCTCCGACACCGATGTCTTCGGCCATGGTGATCTGCACGTGCTCGACGTGGTTGGCGTTCCACAGCGGTTCGAACATCTCGTTGGCGAATCGCAGCGCCAGAATATTCTGCACCGTCTCTTTGCCGAGGTAGTGGTCGATGCGAAAGACGGAGTCGGGTGGAAAGACCGACTCGACGACATCGTTGAGCTCACGGGCCGTTGTCAGGTCGCTCCCGAACGGTTTCTCGATGACGACACGTCGCCACTGGCCGTTCTTCTGCTCGGCCAGGCCGGAACGGCGCAACTGCTCGGTGACGAGGGGGAACGCCTTTGGCGGAATGGCGAGGTAGAACGCATGGTTGCCCATCGTTCCGCGTTCTCGGTCCAGCTCGTCAATGGTTTGCGTCAATCGAGCGAACGCCTCGTCATCGTCAAAGGTGCCCGAAACGAAACGGATGCCTTCGGCTAGCTGCGCCCAGACATCTTCGTGAAAGTCGGTGCGAGCGTGTTCCTTGACGGCGTCATGCACAACCTGCATGAAGTCCTCGTTGTCCCAGTCGCGGCGGGCGAAGCCCACCAGGGCAAAGCCGGGCGGCAGCAGCCCCCGGTTGGCGAGGTCATAGACCGCGGGCATGAGTTTCTTGCGCGCGAGGTCACCGGTGACGCCGAAGATCACGAGGCTGGACGGCCCGGCGATTCGATTCAGACGATAGTCGGACGGCGACCTGAGCGGATTAAACTCCGGGGTAATTTCCACCGGGGACATGCAGCTCCTTTGACGGGACAGTGCAGAAAATTGAGGACACGAAAAAAAATCGGATGATGCGCAAGCGGGTGGGGTTCCTCGCGGCCGCTGGCCGAGAGGACCCCGATTGGTTAGCTTAAGGCGTCAAAAAGCGTGCTGATGTTCTGCTTCGGCTGGGTCAGCGTCAGTGTCAGCACGGGCCGGCCGTGCTCAGCGAGCACGCTCGCGTCGCCGCTGGCCTGTGCCTGAATGAGCTCACCAAAGGTGAACGGACGCTCAGGAATGTCGAGGTCCTCCGCCGGTGTGGTCAGAATCTGCAGGAAGACGGCCGTTGCCGTTCCACCCTTGTGGAACTGACCGGTGGAGTGCAGAAAACGCGGTCCCCAGCCGAAGGTCACCGGGCGCTTGGAGAGAGCGGCGAGCTTATTGCGAACCTCGGCCAGCTCGGGCAGTGCGAGCCGGTCGACGTAGGCCTGCACGGCCACATAGCCGTCGGGGCCGAGCTCCTCGAGTAGTGCATCAACGGCCGAAGCGAGGTCGCTCGCGGCACCGATGACGTGTGGCGTGCCGCGCACTTCGATACCGTCAGCGATGAACGCGGCGGGTTCCGGTGCGGGGCGGGCGTCCAGCAGACCGCGGGTCGCGATCTTCGCGGATTCAACGTCTGGCTGGTCGAACGGGTTGATACCGAGCAGGCGCCCGGCGACAACGGTCGCGTATTCCCAAACCAGAAACTGTGCACCAAGGGTTCCGCTGACGCGGATCTCGTCGCCGGTTTCGCTGAACAACTCGGTGCCGGCGTCAGCGACGACCCGCACGAGTTGCACATCGGGAAGCGCTTCGGTCAGTTCCGGAGCATCGAGTTCGAGCACGACCGGCAGGATGCCGGTGCCGAGCTTGCCGGTCGATTCGGCGATGAGCTGTTCGACCCAGTCGGCGAAGCCCACAATGTGGGTGCCGTCCGAGACGATGGCGAGCTTGTCGCGGCGCGGGCTGGTCGCGGCGATCGCCGCTCCGAGCACGAGCCCCGGGTTCTCTGGGGAGTCAACGGCCAAAGCCAAGGAGATGGACTCTGCTTCGTCGAGAAGAGCACCGATGTCAACGCCCGCCAGGCCCGAGGGTACGAGGCCGAACGCGGTCAGTGCGGAGTAGCGACCGCCCACGTTGGGATCGGCGTTGAAGACGCGATAACCGTCCGCGAGAGCGGATGCCTCGAGTGGCGATCCTGGATCGGTCACCACGACAATACGTTCGGCTGGATCGATTCCAATGGCACGAAACGCACGCTCAAACACGCGGCGCTGGCTGTCGGTTTCGACGGTCGAGCCGCTCTTCGATGACACCACGAGAGCGGTGCCCACGAGGTTGTCGTTCAGGGCAGCGAGCACCTGGCCGGGGTCGGTCGCGTCGAGAACGGTGAGGTTCACGCCAGCCGTGCGAGTGATGACCTCGGGGGCGAGCGACGATCCGCCCATGCCGGCGAGGGCGATCTGGGTGACGCCGCGCGCCTGCAGGGTGGCCCGCAACTCCAGAATCTCGGCCACGAGCGGCCTGGACACCACGACGGATTCGGTCCAGCCGAGGCGCAGTGCGGCCTCGGCTTCCGCCTCCGGCCCCCACAGCGCCGGGTTGAGGCCGGTGACGCCGGAGGCGACGAGATCCGTCACCAGCGTCGGTACGGTGGCGCGTACAGCATCGGCAGCTAAGCCGCTCACCGAGATGCGAAAGCTCATTAGACTGCCGCGGTTGTCGACGCTGCGGTGAGGGCCGTCTGCACGGTGTCGAGCAGTTCGTTCCAGGACACCTCGAACTTCGAGAGGCCTTCTTCTTCGAGCAGTCGGGTGACGTCATCGTACGAGACGCCCTGCGCTCCCAGTGCGTCGAGCACAGCGTTGGCAGCGGCGTAGGAGCCGGTGACCGAGTCGGCCGGGATGACGCCATGGTCGGCCGCAGCCTTCATGGTCTTCTCGGGCATGGTGTTGACGACCTCGGGGGCGACCAGTTCGGTTACGTACAGGGTGTCGGGCAGGCTGGCATCCTTGACGCCGGTCGAGGCCCAGAGCGGGCGCTGCTTGGTGGCGCCGGCCTTGATCAGGCCGAGGGCACGCTCACTGCTGAAGGCCTGCTCGTAGACCTGGTAAGCAAGCTGCGCGTTGGCGACGCCGGCCTTGCTCTTCAGAGCCAGAGCCTCGGGGGTTCCGATGGCTTCGAGGCGGGTGTTGATCTCGGAGTCGACGCGCGACACGAAGAACGACGCAACCGAGTGAATGGTTGAGAGGTCGATGCCGGCAGCCTTGGCCTGCTCGAGCCCAGCCAGGTAGGCGTTGATGACCTGGCGGTGACGCTCGAGGCTGAAGATCAGGGTGACGTTGACGCTGATACCCAGGGCGATGGTCGCTGTGATGGCTTCGAGCCCTTCGACCGTCGCGGGAATCTTGATCATCGCGTTGGGGCGGTTGACCTTCTTCCAGAGCTGCTGGGCTTCGGCGACCGTGCCGGCTGCGTCGCGGGCGAGGCTCGGCTCGACCTCGATCGAGACGCGGCCGTCCTGGCCCTGGGTCGCGTCGTAGACCGGGCGGAAGATGTCGCAGGCGGCGGCAACGTCGTCCGTGGTGATGGCGAAGACGGCTTCGGTGACGTTCGTGCCGGCGGCGGCCAGGGTTGCTACCTGGTCGGTGTAGGCCTCGCCCTTGGCGAGGGCTCCGGCGAAGATGGTCGGGTTGGTGGTGACGCCAACGACGTTGCTGTTCTTGATCAGGTCCTGCAGACCGCCGGAGTTGATGCGCTCACGGGACAGGTCGTCGAGCCAGATGCTGACGCCGGCTGCGGACAGCTGGGCGAGGGGGGTAGTCGTGGTCATAGTGAAAATCTCCTAATAATGCTGCCGTCAGGCAGCTGGCTATAGCGGTTTAATGGAGAGTCATGGAGACGCGCGGTGTTGACCTGCGGCGACGATCCATGCCTGTGGGACAACGTCAGGCTGCGCTGATTGATTCCTTGGCGGCGGCGACGACTGCTTCAGTGGTGATTCCGAATTCGCGGAACAGCGTCTGGTAATCAGCGGATGCACCGAAGTGCTCGATTGAGATGCTGCGGCCGGCATCGCCGACGTAGCCGCGCCAGGTCAGCGCGAGGCCGGCCTCGACGGACACCCGTGCGGTGACGGCTGCGGGCAACACCGATTCGCGGTAGTCGCTGCTCTGCTCTTCGAACCATTCGAGGCAGGGGGCGCTGACCACGCGGGCGTTGATGCCTTCACGGGCAAGCTGGGCCCTAGCGTCGACGGCGAGCTGCACCTCGGAGCCGGTGCCGATCAGAATGACGTCCGGGGTTCCGCCGGCCGCTTCGGCCAGCACGTAGGCGCCGCGGGCGACGTTCTTGGCCGAGGCGAAGACCTCGTCAGATGCTGCGCCCTCACCGCGCTCGTAGACCGGAATGTTCTGGCGGGTCAGCGCGATGCCGGCCGGACCATTACGGCGTTCCAGAATGGTCTTCCAGGCCCAGGCGGTTTCGTTGGCGTCGCCGGGGCGAACCACGTCGAGTCCGGGAATGGCGCGCAGGGTTGCGAGTTGTTCGATCGGTTGGTGGGTCGGGCCGTCTTCGCCGAGCGCGACGGAGTCGTGGGTCCAGACGAAGATCGACGGAGCCTTCATCAGTGCGGCCAGACGCACCGCGGGGCGCATGTAGTCGCTGAAGATGAGGAAGGTGCCGCCGAACGGGCGGGTGTTGCCGTGCAGCACGATGCCGTTGAGAATGGCGGCCATGGCGTGCTCGCGAATGCCGAAGTGCAGCACCCGTCCGTACTCGTTGCCCGACCATTCACCGGTGGAGTGCTCGCTCGGAATAAACGAGGCAGCGCCGCCGATGGTGGTGTTGTTGGATTCGGCAAGGTCGGCTGAGCCGCCCCACAGTTCGGGGATGACGCCGCCGAGGGCGGTGAGAACCTTGCCGGACGCCGCGCGGGTCGATACCGCGGTGCCGCCGGGGAAGACAGGGAGGGCCTCGTCCACGCCGTCAGGCAGATCGCCGGAGAGGACCCGGTCGAGCAGAATCTTGCGCTCCGGGTTGGCCGTCGCCCAGGCATCGAACTGCACGGTCCACTCGGCGTGGGCAGTGACGCCGCGATCGAGGGCCAGCCGGGTGTGGGCGATGACCTCGGGAGCGACGTCGAAGGTCTTCTCCGGGTCGAAGCCGAGAATGGTCTTGACTCCGGCGAGCTCTTCGGCGCCGAGCGCGGAGCCGTGGATCTTGCCGGTGTTTTGCTTCTTCGGGCTCGGCCAGCCGATGATCGTCTTGAGGATGATCAGGCTGGGCTTGCCGGTTTCGTTCTGGGCAGCCTCGATGGCTGCGTTCAGCTCGGCGACGTCTTCGACGTAGGAGCCCGTCTTCTTCCAATTCACCGTCTGCACGTGCCAGTTATAGGCGGCGTAGCGCGCGGCGACGTCTTCGGTGAAGGCGATGTTGGTGTCGTCTTCGATGGAGATCTGGTTGCTGTCGTAGATCGCGATCAGGTTGCCGAGCTGCTGGTGGCCGGCGAGAGAGGATGCCTCGCTCGTGAGGCCTTCCTGCAGGTCGCCGTCGCCGGCGATGACGTAGACGAAGTGGTCGAACGGGCTGGCACCGGTGGCGGCATCCGGATCAAACAGGCCACGCTCGAAGCGTGAAGCGTAGGCGAAGCCGACGGCGGAGGCCAGTCCCTGGCCGAGCGGGCCGGTGGTGATCTCGACGCCGGCGGTGTGCCCATACTCCGGGTGGCCGGGGGTCTTGGATCCCCAGGTACGGAGGGCCTTGAGGTCTTCAAGCTCGAGGCCGTAGCCGCCGAGGTACAACTGCACGTACTGGGTCAGCGAGCTGTGGCCGACCGAGAGAATAAAACGGTCGCGACCGAGCCAGTCGTTGTCGGCCGGGTCCCGGCGCATGATCTTCTGAAACAAAAGATACGCGGCGGGAGCGAGGCTCATCGCTGTACCCGGGTGCCCGTTCCCAACCTTTTCAACGGCGTCAGCCGCGAGAATGCGTGCGGTGTTAACCGCCTGATCGTCAATGGAATCCCATTGGAAAGCTGCCACGTCACGTAACCCTTCATTGAAGCGAAGGCGGGTTGAGCTCAACCCATCCTTTGATAGATGTGCAAGTGTCGGCAACCGTCTCACACTGCGGGGCCGCGCCATCCCGACGCGAGAATGCAGGTGAAATGTCACCCCCAGCGAGTTGGCCTGCTGTTGCCGCCATCTCCCACCCGGGGGCTCGCCGAACTACTGATTCACTGTGGGGAGCACTATAAGTATAGGGAAGTTTGCGGCGGGACGCTCTATATGACGTGACATGTCCATTGTCGGGAAGGGGCAGTGGGTGACCTACACTAAAAAGACTTGCCTAGCGTTAGAGGAACAATGAACGTCGCCCTGAAGACCCCGGTCCTAAGCGGACCGCGCACAGTGAAGCGCACCCTCAAGGCTTATATCTCCCTGACTAAACCGCGAGTCGTCGAATTGCTTCTGGTAGTAACCGCACCCACGATGCTGCTCGCCGAACGGGGCATCCCCAGCCTCTGGCTGATTCTGGCGACTCTCGTGGGCGGGGCCCTCAGCGCTGGTTCCGCTGGAGCGTTCAACTGCTACCTCGATCGCGATATCGACCGCCTGATGAAGCGCACGAAGAACCGTCCGCTCGTCACCGGTGAACTGAGTGACCGGGAAGCCTTGATCTTTGCGTGGGCGTTAGGCGCGGCATCCATTCTCTGGCTGGGACTGCTGACCAACTGGCTCGCCGCCGCACTGTCGTTCGGTGCCATTTTGCTCTACGTCGTCTTTTACACGATCATTCTCAAGCGTCGCACCCCGCAGAACATCGTCTGGGGCGGTGTGGCCGGGTGCATGCCCGTGCTGATCGGTTGGGCCGCCGTGACTGGCGACCTGTCGTGGCCGCCGGTCATTCTGTTCATGATCATCTTTCTGTGGACGCCGCCGCACTACTGGCCGCTGTCGATGAAGTACCGTGCCGACTACCAGGCCGCCGGCGTGCCGATGCTCGCCGTGGTGCGCGGCCGTGCCCAGGTGGGACTGCAGGTCATCCTGTACGCCTGGGCCACCGTCGCCTGCTCGCTGCTGCTGATCCCGATTGCCGACATGGGGCTGCTGTACACCTTCGTCGCGCTCGTCACCGGCGGCTGGTTCATCTACGAGACGCACCGCCTGTACAGCCTGGCCATCCGGCACGAGCATGTATCGCCGATGCGCGTCTTCCACGGCTCGATCGCCTACCTGACCCTGCTGTTCGTGGCCGTCGGAATCGACCCGCTGCTGCCGTTCTAATCGGGACCAGCCACAGCCCGCGCTAGACCCGGCGGGTGAGGCGGGTGTCGATCTTGCCGACATCGGCCGAGTGAATCACGACGGTCACCACGCGTCCGGCCACGGCCATCGCGGTACCTGTGAAATCGGAGGCCGTCACGGTGATGGCCGGCAGGGCCATGTCGTTGACGATCAGGTTCGATCGGTGCGCCAGCGCTAGCTCGATCTCCGCCTGCTGCTGCGTGTGCCGTCCGGCCCAGAGTTCAGACCCGAACTCGTAGGGATTCTTGGCATAGTTCATCACGATGTATTGCAAGTGTTGGTTGAGTGCATCACGAATGGGGTCTCCGCCCCGATTTGTTGAACCCGGCACGTCGGTGAAGACGAATCCGCGCAATTCGGCGATGCCGATCGGGCCGGCCGGCGAATTCTCGAACCAGAAATTGCCCGCGGGATCGGCGAGCCAGTAATGGGCCTGCGCTTCGAGTGTGCGGCCGTGATTGCCGTACCAACTCCAGCCGCGTTCCTGAATGCGCCGTTGCGGCACGAAGCCGAACACCGGCGGTCCGAACAGGGCAAGGCGCGCCGCGTCGTCTGGCGGCTTCGACTTGGCTCCCGGCGCGAGGTGCATGTCTGGAGAATACACCGGAGACCACCGCCGGGGGAGTGCCGCGCGGCAATTTCCGATCGGGGTATTTGCGCTGCGCCGTGAGGTGCCATCTTCGGCTCCTTCATGCGCGTGAGATGACGTATTCGGCCCATTCAAAGCAACTCACGGTGCCGGATGTGTCGTCTCGCCCGTCCCAGGGCGTGTCCGTGGGGCGAAGGTGTCGTCTCGCGACTCTCGATCGTGTTCAGTTAGCTGCGAGCGTGCTCGTGCGTCGTTTCGGATACCCGGTCCGTGAGGGTGGTCGGAGCCTTGAGGTTCAGCACGACGGCGGTCATCGCCGCGGCGAGCACGCAGGCGAGCACCATGTGCAGCCCGACGAGCACCGGCGGCAGGCCCAGGTTTGCCTGCAGCAGGCCGACCACAATCTGGACAAGCTCGACCACGAGTAACGTGACGACGAGTTTACGCACGGGCAGCTTGCCTCGAACGGATGCCGCGAGCAGCACGATCGTCAGGACCAGCGTCGCGTAGCCCGGCCAGGCATGCAGGTGCTCGAGCAATTCAGCGTTGAACCCAGTACGACCAGCCTCGGCGTCACCCGAATGCGGTCCGGAGGCCGTGGTCACGACTCCCATCACCACGGTCAGTGCCACCACGAAACTCGTGGCGTGGGCGAGCCCGGCGAAGCCGACCGGTACGACGAGGGCGCGCGGACCCGACGGGAGGTAGACCCGGTGCACCAGCACGGTGGCGATGCACACCATGATCAGCGAGGCCATGAAGTGAAATCCGACGATGAACGGGTTGAGACCGGTCAGCACGGTGACGCCGCCGACGAGGGCCTGCGCGAGAACGCCAACGCCGAGAATGACGGCGAGCGTGAACAGATCCTTGCGCTCGGTGCGCAGTCGCCACAGCAGCACGACGGCCGCTATCGCAATAATGCCGATCAGTCCGGTCATCAGGCGATTGCCGAACTCAATAACGCCGTGCAGGCCCATCTCCGGCGTCGGCACGAGCGATCCGGCAACACAGGTCGGCCAGGTCGGGCAGCCCAGTCCGGAACCGGTGAGGCGTACAGCGCCTCCGGTGCCGACGATCAGGATCTCCGTCACGAGTGACAGCCAGGCGACGACCCGGATTCGTCGGTCGACAGCGCTCGGTAACCAGTAGCGAATTTTCTGGCTGACGACCCGGTATCCTGCGCCGATAGCACTGGACAAGCCCTGATTTTTCCGATTCACCGATTCTGCTCTCTCTGTCGTGCTTATCATCCGTGCGTTTTCATCGTGCCGTGTCCAAATGTGAATCGACCGGCAAGCACGCGAATCCCACTGATCAACCTGTAGAATTGAAACATCCATGGAGATCCTTCCCGCGGTCATCCGATCGAGGGATTCAATCCGGGCCGCAGGGCTCGGGGTCATCGCGATACTCCATGAATATTCTAGGTACGCAACGTAGCTGTCCAGACAACCCGTTCCCCCGTCTCCGTTGGAGGCACCGTGGGAATGACCGGACTAATATCCGGGTTGTGATGGGTAGAGAAGAGGTTAATATGTCGGATGTCCTGCTAGACCGTCCCGACCTTGAGGGGATCGGCACCTACGAATTCGGGTGGGCCGACTCAGACAAGGCCGGAGCATCCGCTCGTCGTGGTATTTCTCCCGAGGTTGTCACTGACATCTCGAACCTGAAATCCGAGCCGGATTGGATGCTGCAGCGACGGCTGAAGGCACTTCAGCTGTTCGAACGAAAGCCCATGCCCACCTGGGGCGCCGACCTCTCCGAGATCGACTTCGACAACATCAAGTACTTCGTGCGGTCCACGGAGAAGCAGGCCCAGACCTGGGAAGACCTGCCCGACGACATTAAGAACACCTACGAGAAGCTCGGTATCCCCGAGGCCGAGCGTCAGCGCCTCGTCTCCGGTGTCGCCGCCCAGTACGAGTCTGAAGTCGTTTACCACCAGATCAACGAGGAGCTCGAAGCTCAGGGCGTCATTTTCATGGACACCGACACAGCGCTCAAGGAACACCCGGAGTTCTTCGAGGAGTACTTCGGCACCATCATTCCCTCCGGCGACAACAAGTTCGCCGCGCTCAACACGGCCGTCTGGTCCGGCGGATCCTTCGTCTACGTCCCCCCGGGCGTGCACGTTGAAATTCCCCTCCAGGCCTATTTCCGCATCAATACCGAGAACATGGGCCAGTTCGAGCGCACGCTGATCATCGCCGACGAGGGCAGCTACGTTCACTACATCGAGGGCTGCACGGCCCCGATCTACAAGTCCGATTCGCTGCACTCCGCCGTGGTCGAGATCGTCGTGAAGAAGAACGCCCGCGTTCGGTACACGACCATCCAGAACTGGTCGAACAACGTCTACAACCTCGTAACCAAGCGGGCCACAGCCGGCGAAGGCGCGACGATGGAGTGGATCGACGGCAACATCGGTTCCAAGGTCACCATGAAGTACCCGTCCATCTACCTGATGGGCGAGCACGCCAAGGGCGAGACGCTCTCGGTGGCCTTCGCTGGCCCGGGCCAGCACCAGGATGCCGGCGCCAAGATGATCCACATGGCTCCGTACACGCAGTCGTCGATCGTCTCCAAGTCCATCGCTCGCGGTGGCGGGCGCAGCGGATACCGCGGTGAGGTTCGAATGGATGCCTCCGCGCACCACTCCGCCAACACCGTGCGCTGCGATGCACTCCTCGTCGATACCTCGTCGCGCTCCGACACCTACCCATCCATCGACATTCGCGTCGACGACGTGCAGCTCGGTCACGAGGCCACCGTTTCCCGGGTCAGCGCCGAGCAGCTCTTCTACCTGATGAGCCGCGGCATGCCCGAAGACGAAGCCATGGCCATGATCGTTCGCGGATTCATCGAACCGATCGCCCGGGAGCTCCCGATGGAGTACGCCCTCGAACTCAACAAGCTCATTGAAATGGGCATGGAAGGATCCGTCGGCTAAATGTCCGCCGCTTCAGCGCTTTCGAAGAGCGCGTCAACAACTGTGCCCGAATCATCCACACCCGCACCCGAGTCGGTTCTGCCGGCCGGTCAGCACGGAATCAAGAAACACTCCGACGGACGTTTCGGCTACGTGCCGGTACAAACTCGATCGGATCGTTTCAAGAGTGTCAACGTCGCCGACTTCGAGACCGTCACCGGCCGCGAAGCCGTCTGGAAGCTCTCGCCCGTCGCGAAGTTCACCGATCTCACCGCCGGTACCCTCGACGGCTCGCGCTACGAGATAACGTCCACCCCGTCGGAGGACGTCTCCGTCGAGTGGGTCCCCAGAACGGATGCCCGCATCGGCACCGCCGGTCTGCCGGAAGAACGCGCCGCCGCGAACGCCTGGGGCGTTTTCGAGGACGCCCTCGCCATAACGGTGAGCGGCGAAGAGGCCAAGGAGATCACGGTCACGCGATCGGCCCTCGGGAGTTCCGCCCGCGGAGCGCACACCATCATCGAGGCCAAGCCGTTCAGCCAGGCCACGGTCATCCTGGCGAACACGGGTGACGCCAGGTTGAGCGAAAATGTCGAGATCATCCTCGGCGAGTCCGCCAACCTCACGGTCGTCTCGTTGCAGGAATGGGACGACTCGGCGGTGCACCTGGCCAACCATTTTGCATCCATTGGTCGCGATGCGCGCCTCAAGCACGTCGTCGTTTCGCTCGGTGGCAGCATCGTGCGGGTGAACCCGTCTGTGCGTCTGGCCGGACCCGGCTCCGACACGCTGCTACTCGGTCTCTACTTCGCCGATGCTGGTCAGCACCTGGAACAGCAGGTGTACGTCTTCCACGACGCTCCGAAGAGCCGCAGCCGAGTCAACTACAAGGGTGCGCTGCAGGGCCAGGACGCCCGCACGGTCTGGATCGGCGACGTGCTGATCGGCAACAAGGCCGCTGGTACCGACAGCTATGAGCAGAATCGCAACCTCGTGCTCAGCGAGGGCACTCGCGCCGATTCCATCCCGAACCTGGAGATCGAAACCGGCGACATCGTCGGAGCCGGTCACGCTAGTGCCACCGGTCGTTTCGACGATGAGCAGCTGTTCTACCTGCAGTCTCGCGGCATCACCGAGGACGAAGCGCGTCGGCTCGTCGTCCGCGGATTTCTCACCGAGGTCGTGCAGCAGATCGGTTCCCCGGAACTCGAAGCTCGGTTGCAGCTCGCAATCGAAGCCGAACTTATTGGAACGGACTAAGCATGGCCGCGACGAAGATTTGCGCTCTCGATGAGCTCGAAGTAAACCAGGCCGTCAAGGTCGAAATCGACGGGGTCGCCATCGCCCTTGTGCGTGATGCCGCCGGCGATGTTTTCGCCATCGGTGATACCTGCACGCACGGTGATATCTCCCTGTCGGAGGGATTCGTGGAAGGCCAGACTCTCGAGTGCTGGGCTCACGGTTCGATGTTCTCCCTCACGACAGGAAAGCCGCTCTCGCTGCCGGCCTACGACCCGGTCCCGGTCTACAACGTTGAACTCATCGACGGCTTTGTCTTCGTCGATCCTTCCGTCACCGTCGCGGTCTAGTCACACCTTAAAGCAACCGCCTCACCAGCCATTTTTAGAAAGGGATAAGACATTCATGTCTGTTCTTGAAATTATCGACCTGCACGTCAGCGTCGAGACCGACCAGGGCACCAAGCAGATTCTGCGCGGCGTCAACCTCACCATCAACGAGGGCGAAATCCACGCCATCATGGGCCCGAACGGCTCCGGCAAGTCCACCCTCGCCTACACGATCGCTGGCCACCCCAAGTATCACGTCGAGAGCGGTTCCATCCTCCTCGACGGCGCTGACGTGCTCAAGATGACAGTGGATGCCCGTGCCCGCGCCGGCCTGTTCCTCGCCATGCAGTACCCGGTCGAGATTCCCGGAGTCACCGTCACGAACTTCCTGCGCACGGCCAAAACGGCCATCGAGGGCGAAGCCCCGCCGATCCGCACCTGGATCAAGGATGTGCGCGAGTCGATGGCCAACCTGCGCATGGACAAGGCTTTCGCCGAGCGCAACGTCAACGAGGGCTTCTCCGGTGGCGAGAAGAAGCGCAACGAGATCCTGCAGCTTGAACTTCTCAGGCCTAAGTTCGCCGTACTCGACGAGACCGACTCCGGCCTCGACGTTGACGCGCTCAAGATCGTCTCCGAAGGAGTCAACCGTGCCAAGGCCAACACCGGCCTTGGACTGCTGCTCATCACGCACTACACGCGCATCCTGCGCTACATCCACCCCGATTTCGTGCACGTCTTCGTCAACGGACGCATCGCCGAACAGGGCGGCCCCGAGCTCGCCGACCGCCTCGAGGACGAAGGTTACGATCGCTTTCTTGTCCCGTCGAACGTAGGCTAGTCGTATGGTCTCAACACTCAGTCCGGCCCGCTTCGACGAAATCGAAGAAGCTCTCAAGGACGTCATGGACCCGGAGCTCGGCATCAATGTCGTCGACCTTGGACTCATCTATGACCTCGGCTGGGACGACGAGAATGACGCGCTCATCGTGCACATGACGCTCACCTCGGCTGGCTGCCCGCTGACCGACGTGATCGAGGAGCAGACGGCGGAGGCGCTCGATGGCGTCGTCGACCAGTTCCGCATCAACTGGGTCTGGATGCCGCCGTGGGGTCCGGAGAAGATCACCGACGATGGTCGCGACATGATGCGAGCCCTCGGCTTCGCTATGTAGCTCTAGTTCTATCTTGAAGGCCCCGCCTGCACCGCAGGAGGGGCCTTCGGTCTGCTTGGTTCGGGTCGCGCCGAAACCTCAATGTCCGAGCAATAGCAGGTGACCCGTCCCGGCGCGTCACACCACGACATCCGCTTTAGAAAAGGTTTCCACTCAGTAGAACGGTATGCTAGTTGTATGGATATAGGGGAAAACGGGGCCATGAGACGGCGTGCGGCGCAGGCGGCGAGTACTCGGGCGGAGATTGTTATGGCGGCGGGGCGCCTCATGCTCGAGCGCGGATACGTGGGCACCTCGGTTGCGGCGATCGCGGCGGAGGCTGGCGTGGTGGTGCAGACCATCTACAACTCCGTGGGGTCGAAAGCGGAATTACTCGCGGCGGTTCTTGATCGAGTGGCCGCGGAACCGGGGGCACCGGCGTTGCTATCGGGGGCCACACGCGAGCGCATTGCTGAGGCGCGAACGGCGACAGAGGTCATCCGCATTCTGGCCCGGTCAAGTGCGCTCGTGAATGAGCGCACCTCGGGCATTCTGCGCATTGTCAGCGAAGCGGCCGTTGTCGATCCGGACGTGGGGGAGTTCGAGCAGAAACGGGACGCTGCCCGGCTGCACGGCTTCGGCGAAGTGGCGGCTGCGCTTCGGGAAAAGCGCGGACTGCGCGGTGGCATCAGCGACCACGAGGCGGCCGCGACGATGTGGGCGCTGGCCCACCCGCACACGTTTCGTACCCTCGTGCTGTCCCTCGGCTGGTCGACGGAGGCGTACCTGAATTGGCTGGAAAAGTCGCTTCTGGCATCCCTACTGTAGGCGCCGTGTGCCGAGCACAGCCTGAGGGCAAATATACTAGTGAGTTGGACCGCTCTGGCCCACCCACACTTCACACCCGTACAAACACTTCGAATGGACTATTGCTGTGCTCAACGTGCAAGATCTCGAAATCCGCGTTGGAGCCCGCGTGCTCATGGAGGGCGTCAACTTCCGCGTCGCGAGCGGCGACAAGATCGGCCTCGTCGGCCGTAACGGTGCCGGCAAGACGACGCTGACGAAGACTCTCGCCGGGGAGACAAACCCGACCAAGGGTTCGATCAGCCACTCCGGCGAGATCGGCTACCTGCCGCAGGACCCGCGCGCGGGCGACCCGAGCATGCTTGCCCGTACGCGCATTCTGGACGCCCGCGGCCTCGGCACTATTGCCTTGGGCATGCAGGAGTCCAGCATGGCCATGGCCGATTCCGATCCCAAGATCGCCGCCGCCGCCATGAAAAAGTACGGGCGTCTGACCGATGAGTTCAACGGCCTTGGCGGCTACGCCGCCGAAGCCGAAGCCGCATCCATTGCCAGCAACCTGAAACTGCCGGACCACATTCTCGACCAGGCTTTGAGCACCCTCTCCGGTGGCCAGCGTCGTCGCATCGAACTCGCTCGCATCCTGTTCTCGGCCGCCGAGATGATGATCCTCGACGAGCCCACCAACCACCTCGACGCCGACTCGGTGGCGTGGCTGCGCGAGTTCGTCAAGAACTACAAGGGCGGCTGCATCATCATCAGCCACGACATCGAACTCGTCGGCGAAACGGTCAACCGGGTCTTCTACCTCGATGCGAACCGCATGATGATCGACATCTACAACATGAACTGGAAGAACTACCTCCTCCAGCGCACAGCGGATGCCGACCGCCGCAAGAAGGAACGCTCGAACGCCGAGAAGAAGGCCTCGACCCTGCAGCTGCAGGCCGCGAAGTTCGGGGCCAAGGCCAGCAAGGCCGCCGCAGCCCACCAAATGGTGGCCCGGGCCGAGAAGCTGCTCTCCGGCCTCGACGCCGTGCGTGCCGTTGAGCGCGTTGCCAAACTGCGCTTCCCCGAGCCAGCGCCGTGTGGTCGCACACCGCTTATGGCCAAGGACCTCTCGAAGAGCTATGGTTCCCTCGAAATCTTCACCGCGGTCGACCTCGCGATCGACCGCGGATCCAAGGTCGTCATCCTTGGCCTCAACGGTGCCGGTAAGACCACACTGCTGCGCATGCTCGCCGGCGTCGATGAATCCGACACCGGTTCGATCGAACCCGGTCACGGTTTGCGCATCGGTTACTACGCCCAGGAACACGAAACCATCGACGTGAAGCGTTCGGTGCTCGAGAACATGGTCTCCTCCTCGCCGAGCATCACCGAGATGGAAGCACGTCGGGTGCTCGGTTCGTTCCTGTTCACCGGCGATGACTCGAACAAGCCGGCCGGCGTACTCTCCGGTGGAGAGAAGACACGTTTGGCCCTGGCCATGATCGTGGTCTCCGGTGCCAACGTGCTGCTGCTCGATGAGCCCACTAACAACCTCGACCCGGCCAGCCGCGAAGAGATCCTCGACGCCCTCGCCCACTACGCCGGCGCCGTCGTTCTGGTCAGCCACGATGAGGGCGCCGTGCAGGCCCTCAATCCCGAGCGCGTCCTAATCATGCCCGAGGGCACAGAGGACCACTGGAACAAGGACTACCTCGACCTGATCGAGCTGTCGTAACCAATTCCGTGACCCGGTCACCTGTCGGTGACCCAGGCAAAAGGACTAGAGCGTGATATCGATGAGATCGCCACTGCGCATCGCGCTGGTCTGCCTGCACACCTCGCCGGGCACGGACCCTGGCTCCGGCGATGCCGGCGGTATGAACGTCGTCGTGCGGCATCAGGCCGAGCGGCTGGCCGCCCTTGGACACCGTGTGACGATTCTGACTCGGCGGTCAGCGGCGGATCAGCCCGAATCGCAACAGCTGGCCGAGGGCCTCACGCTGCGGTTTCTGGCCGCCGGGCCCGCCCGAGCGCTGTCCAAGGGCACGCACGAGAACTATATCGATGAGTTCTCCGACCGGCTCAACGCTCTCGAGCCGGTCGACATCATCCACTCGCATCACTGGTTTTCCGGCATGGCAGCGCTTCCCGTCGCCCGCAACTGGGGCGTCCCGCACGTTCAGAGTTTCCATAGCATTGCAGCGGATGATGCGTCCCCGCTTTCGGCCGGAGAACGCGCCGAATCACCGGGACGGATGCGCGGAGAAGCGCGGCTGGCGCGGGAATCCGACGCGCTGGTGGCGATCAGTGCGGCGGAGGCCGCCACGATTTCCGGGCGGCTCGGCGGCTCGGCGAGCCGAACCAACATCGTGCTTCCAGGGGTGGACAGCAACTTGTTCTCACCCAAACACCAGCCCGCCGGCAGCGCGGTCGACCGCGGTTACGCCGTTGTCGCCGCGCGTTTGCAGCCGCTGAAGGGCCTTGATCTGGCGATTCAGGCCATTGCGGCACTACCGGCGGGCCTGCGTCCCGACCTAGTTGTTGCCGGTGATGCCTCAGTCGACTACTCCGGTTACGTTGAGGAGCTCCATCAGCTCGCCGAACGGGCCGGTCTGTCCGGCATCCGCTTTGTTGGGCCGCAGTCCCATGCGCACCTGGCTGAACTGTTTCGCGGTGCCCGCCTGGTGCTCGTGCCTTCGCACTCGGAAACATACGGTCTGGTGGCACTGGAAGCGGCCGCGAGCGGTGTGCCCGTCGTCGCTTCGGCGGCCGGTGGCCTGCGTGAAGCAGTTGTCGATGGGATCACCGGACTGGTCCTGGAATCCCGCGAACCGCGGGTCTGGGCCGACGCGATGGCGCAGATCCTGTCCGATCCGACCCTGGCACGCGAACTGTCGCTGGCTGCTCGCAAGCATGCCCTCGGTCTGGATTGGAACCGTTCGGCAGCGTCGCTGGTGCGGGTGTACCGCGGTCTCCTCGACGAGGCGACCGAGGCCCGGCAGCACCACCGCGCCGTCGCCTGAGGAGCCGTCTCGGCGGGCTCGACCAGCGAAGTGGGCCAGCTCGAGAGTTGAGGTGGCTAGCCCCGCTGCCGGTCGAGCAGCTCGTCTTCAATCTCGGCATCATTGCGTGGCTTCGCCGCGCGCTTGCGGGCGCGTTCCTCGGCGCGTTCGCGCTCCTCGGGGTCCTCAGCATTGACGCTGCGGTATTCTTCGCGCAGGGCCCAGCCGAGTCCGATGAAGGCGAGTAGCCCGAATACGAACCACTGGAACGCATAGGACAGGTGTGGGCCCTCATCGCGGATCGGTTTAAGCACGGCGGCCGGGCGCTTCTCGGTCGCCGTGGGGCTCTCGGTGTCCATCAGGCCGTACGCGCCGGTATAGGTCGGGGCATTGAGTCGTTCTGCGATGGTAGTGAGGTTGATGGTCGCGACCTGGTTGCCGCTGGCCGTGCGGCCGGGCAGATCAGGTTCGCTGGCCTTGAGCCGGGCCACCACGGTGACCGTTCCGGAGGGCGCCGCCGGAACGGTGTCAGGAGCATCCTGTTTCTGCCCGGTGGGCAGCCAGCCGCGGTTGACGATAAAGATCGTGCCGTCGGTAAGCAGCAACGGGGTCAGTACTTCGAAGCCCGGGTTTACGTTGAGCGGGCGGTTGCGCGCGAGCATCTCGTCAGCGGTGAGGTAGGTTCCGGTCAGTTCCACCGGCATCCATTTTTGCGATTCGTCGAAGGCGGCCAGGTTTTCAAGAGCCTCGGCGACGGGCACCGGGTTCGAGTCGAAGTTGGAATCGATCTTGAACAGCTCGGTCAGTGCCTCATCGCGGCGGGCCAGCTGCCAGAAGCCCAGCCCGGCGCAGACCGCGGCGAACAGCATGGTCAGCACGAGATATCCGGCCCAGCGGCGGCTGAAGGCGAACTTCCAGCCCGTCATTGCTGGTCTCCGGAGGAGTCGGGCGTGCACGTCTCGAGTGCGCTCACCGTCAGCGGAAAGTCCCGTGAGGCCAGGAATTCGCGCAGGTAGTCCACGTGTTCGTCGCAGGCCAACCAGGTTTTCACCCGATCAGCAGAGTGGATGCGCGGGTTGCGCCAGTCCAGCCGCCACCTTCCTGCAGCGCGGCAGTCCGCCCGCGAACAAGTCGTAGATTCCAGAGGTCGACCCAGGCCTATCATCGGACTGCCGCCAGCAACCGCGTCAGCACTCACTTGACCTCGTCGTTGCCGCGGTAGAGCTCGACGCCGCCGGGCCGGAGCACTTCTGCTGCCGGAGGGGAAATTTTCACGGTCGCGACCACGACGGCAAAGTACGGCAGCAGAATAGCGCCGAGCGCGCAGACCACGAGCCACCAACCTTGTACGAAGAGCATGAGCACAATGCAGATGACACGCACTCCCATGGCAATCGAGTATTTGATCATTCGGTTGCGGCGTTCAACCTCGGGGGAGGCGGGGAGGGAGGTGATCGACTGCTGCTTCATAGGTCCATCGGGTTCGTCTACGGTGGAAACTCCACCTATCAAGACTACGTCTGCCCGGCGACTTTGTGGCACGCCTTAAACTTGAATTTGCCGGGTGTTTCCTTGAACCCGATTTACGATACCCAGCGCACCAGGACAGGAACATCATGACAACGACTCGAACAGTGCTCGTCACTGGCGGCAACCGTGGAATCGGCTTCGCCATCGCTGAGGAGTTTCTGGCCCAGGGACATCGGGTTGCAGTGACGTCCCGCTCCGGTCATGGACCGTCCGGCAGCCTCACAGTGCGGGCCGACGTGACAGACGCCGCATCCATTGACGCCGCCTTCACCGAGATCGAAGCGACCTACGGCCCGGTCGAGGTTGTTGTGGCCAATGCCGGAATCACCCGCGATACCCTGCTAATGCGCATGTCAGAGGATGATTTCACCGCCGTTATCGACACCAACCTGAGTGGTGCCTTTCGCGTGGTCAAGCGCGCGAGCAAGGGCATGCTCAAGGCCCGATTCGGGCGCATCGTGCTGATCTCCAGCGTCGTCGGCCTGTACGGCTCGGCCGGGCAGGTGAATTACTCGGCGTCGAAGAGCGGCCTGATCGGCCTGGCCCGCTCGGTCACCCGCGAACTCGGTGCCCGCGGAATCACCGCGAACGTGGTCGCTCCCGGCTTCATCGAAACCGATATGACCGCTGCCCTGCCCGAAGCGCAGCAGGTCGAATACAAACGCAATATTCCGGCCGGCCGGTTCGCTACGCCGAGCGAGGTTGCGCGCGTCGTCAGCTGGCTGGCCGGCGATGATGCCGGCTACATTTCCGGTGCGGTCATTCCCGTCGACGGCGGTCTCGGCATGGGGCACTGACCGTCTTTTTGCAGCTGTCCGTTCAGCCGCGCAGGCCGAGAAGCGGCAGCACCTGGCTGAGGTTGCACAGGTCGATCACCAGGTCGGCCTCACGTTTCACCCGCGGTTTCGCGTTGAACGCGACGGCGAGTCCGGCCGCGTCCATCATGCGCAAGTCGTTGGCACCGTCCCCGACCGCAATAGTCTGCGCGAGCGCGATCTGCTCCTGTGCGGCCCATTCGCGCAGGGCGACAGCCTTGGCTTCGGCATCGATGATCGGTCCGATAACGCGACCGGTCAGGTGGCCGGCCTGTACCTCAAGCCGATTAGCCCGCCAATGATCAAGCCCCAGCTCGGCGGCCAGCGGGTCGAGCAGCTCATGAAAGCCGCCGGACACCACCCCGACCACGCCACCGCCGGCATGAATGCCCGCGATCAGCTCGTGCACGCCGTCGGTCGGGCGGATGCGTCGCCCCACGTCGGCAAAAACGCTCTCGGGCAGCCCCGCCAGGGTCAACACCCGCTCACGCAGGCTCTCGGCAAAGTCGAGCTCACCGCGCATGGCACGGTCGGTCACCTCGGCGACGCGCTCGCGCGCGCCTGCGGCATCCGCGAGCAGCTCAATCACCTCGTCTTGAATGAGGGTGGAGTCGGCGTCCAGAACGACGAGAAAACGTGCTGCGCAGCTAAGGATCACGGAGTAACGAGCACGCCCTTGCCGACGACGGTGATGCCGGATTCGGTCACGCTGAAGCCCCGCGCCAGGTCACGATCCCGGTCGACACCGACGGTGGCGCCAGCTTCGACGATGACTTCCTTGTCGAGGACGGCGCGCCGCACGATGGCGCCGGGTCGAATCTGCACCCGGTCGAAGATGATGGAGTCCACGACCTCGCAGGCGGAGCCGATCGACGTCCAGGGACCGAGCACGCTGCGCTCGATGTGCGCGCCGGAGATGACACAGCCCAGCGACACGATCGAGTCGATCATAGTGCCGAGGGCGCCTTGGCCGTCGCGCACGAACTTGGCTGGCGGCGAATTCAACTGCATGCTGAAAATCGGCCATTTCTGGTTGTACAGGTTGAACACCGGCAGGGCCGAAATGAGGTCCTGGTGCGCCTCAAAGAACGAGTCGATCGTTCCCACGTCGCGCCAGTAGTAGCGGTCGCGATCGGTCGACCCGGGTACTTCGTTTCGCTTCAGGTCATAGACGCCGGCGTCACCACGCGAGACGAAATCGGGAATAATGTCGCCGCCCATGTCGTGGCTGGAGTCGGTGCGCTCACCGTCACGAAGCACGGCCTCGATCAGGGCGTCGGTGTTGAAGACGTAGTTGCCCATCGAGGCGAATACCTCGTGCGGGGCATCAGCGAGTCCGACGGAATCCTTGGGCTTTTCACGAAAGTCGCTGATTCGATCCGGGGTGGCGGCATCCACTTCGATGACACCGAACTGGTCGGCGAGACCGATCGGCTGGCGAATGGCCGCGACGGTGGCGGACAACCCCGACGCGATGTGTGCGTCGATCATCTGACTGAAGTCCATTCGGTAGACATGGTCGGCACCGACCACGACGACAATGTCGGGCTTTTCATCGTGAATGAGGTTGAGGCTCTGCAGAATGGCGTCGGCGGAGCCGCTGAACCAGCGCTTGCCGAGGCGCTGCTGCGCCGGTACCGAGGCGATGTACGAGTTGAATAACCCACCGGAGACATGCCAGGTCTGCGACACGTGGCGGTCCAGGCTGTGTGACTTGTACTGCGTCAGCACGACGATCTGGGTCACGCCCGAGTTGATCAGATTGGAGAGGGCAAAATCCACCAGGCGGTAATGCCCGCCAAAGGGGACGGCAGGCTTCGCCCGGTCTTCGGTCAACGGCATCAGACGTTTTCCCTCACCACCCGCGAGCACGATTCCAAAGATCTTCTTGGCCTTCATGTGTACAGAGTAGGGCCTCCCCGGCAAGCCGACTCGCAACATGGCTGTGCGCCGTGTCGCCCTTTGCTACCTTTGCTCCATGCGAGTGGATCTGATGACCAAGGAATACCCCCCGGAAATCTATGGGGGAGCCGGTGTGCACGTGACCGAACTGGTGCGAGCGCTCCGACATGACATCGAGGTGTCCGTTCGGTGCTTCGGCGCGCCGCGTGACGACCTCGACACGTTCGCCTACGACGTCCCCGCGCAATTGGCCGACGCCAATGCGACCTTGGGCACCCTCGGGGTCGACCTGCAGATGGCGCAGGACGCCGCTGGCGCCGATCTGGTGCACTCTCACACCTGGTACGCGAATGCGGCCGGGCACCTCGCCCAAATGCTGCACGGCATCCCACACGTGGTCACGGCGCACAGCCTGGAGCCATTGCGACCGTGGAAGGCCGAGCAGCTCGGCGGCGGCTATCGGGTGTCGAGCTGGATCGAGAAAACCGCCTTTGAAGCAGCGGATGCTGTGATCGCCGTCAGCGACGGCATGCGTCGCGATATCCTGCGCAGCTACCCCGCACTCGACGCCAGCCGGGTGCACACGGTCTATAACGGCATCGATCTTGAGCGGTGGAAACCGACCAGGGATGACGATTTTGTGCGCGGCCTGGGAATAGACCCCGAGCGCCCCTCCGTCGTCTTCGTGGGGCGCATCACTCGACAGAAGGGCCTGCCCTACCTGTTGCGTGCGGCGCAGTTGCTGCCTCCGGAGGTGCAATTGGTGCTGTGCGCGGGCGCACCGGACACGCCCGGAATTCTGGCCGAGGTTACGGCCGGTGTCGAATCCCTGCAGCAGGAACGCTCCGGCGTGGTCTGGATCAATCGGCTGCTGGCCCAGCACGAGCTCGCCGCGGTCCTGACGCAGGGAACGGTGTTCGTCTGCCCGTCTATTTACGAGCCCCTCGGAATCGTCAATCTTGAGGCCATGGCCTGCGGCCTCGCCGTGGTCGGTACCGCAACCGGTGGAATCCCCGAGGTCGTCGCTGACGGCGAGACCGGACGTCTCGTGCCGATCGAGCAGCTCACCGACGGCACCGGAACGCCCCTGCACCCCGAACAGTTCGTCGCCGACCTGGCCCGCACCCTCACCGAGGTCGTGAGCGATCCGGCTCGCGCGGCCGAGATGGGGCGCGCCGGTCGGGTCCGTGCCGAGCAAGTATTCGGCTGGGCTCAGATCGCCACCCGCACACGGGAGATCTACGCCGCCCTGCTCTGAGCTGGCCGTATCTGCTGCCTCGGCGCGTCCCACTGCGACGCGCCGAGGCATGTTCGCACGGTCTGTCGGCAAGCGCGGCGCCCGATAACATGGTTGTATGGTCAACGTTTTGCATTTCACCGACGTCTCCGTCGTCCGGGGTGGCACCGCCATCCTCGACTCAGTGAATTGGAGCGTCGACGACGACCAACGCTGGGTGATTCTCGGCCCCAACGGTGCCGGCAAGACCACCCTGTTGCAGATCGCCGCCGCCTTCATGCACCCGTCGACCGGGCAGGCCGAGGTGCTCGATGAGACCCTCGGTGGAACGGATGTCTTCGAGCTGCGGCCCCGTATCGGCTTCGCTTCGACCGCCATGGCGCGTAAGGTTCCCGGCAACGAAAAGGTCATCGACGTTGTCATGACGGCCGCGTACTCGGTGACCGGCCGCTGGAATGAAGAATATGAAACCATCGATGAACGCCGCGCCCAGCGCGTTCTGCAGGAATGGAACCTCGATCACCTCGCCGATCGCAAGTTCGGCACCCTCAGTGACGGCGAGCAGAAGCGGGTGCAAATCGCCCGCTCGGTCATGACCGATCCGGAGATGCTGCTGCTCGATGAGCCCGCCGCGAGCCTGGACCTCGGTGCCCGGGAATCCTTGCTGCAACTGCTGAGTGGTTTTGCCCGCGAGACGAACTCTCCGGCCATCATCATGGTGACCCATCACGTCGAAGAAATTCCTCTCGGATTCACGCACGTACTGCTGTTGTCGGAGGGCAAGATCGTCGCCGCCGGCCCGATCGTCACGGCGCTCACCGCCACGGCGCTCAGCGAGACCTTCGGTCTCAAGATTGAGCTCACCGAGACAGATGGACGCTACGCGGCACGAGCGATCTAGGGCGGTTGCTTTCGCCGCGCGCCCAGCGCTCCAAGGCCACGGTGTTCTGCTAAAGTTAATGGCTGGCCATTTGGCCAACCAGCTTGTCGCCTCCTGGGGCTGCGGGCCCAACATTCGAACAGCACTGTGACCAGTTACAAGTCTGTTCACCAGAAGTGCAAAAGGAAATTCTCATGAAGTCTGACATCCACCCCGAGTACGCTCCCGTGGTCTTTCGCGACCTCGCCTCCGGTGCGACCTTCCTGACTCGTTCGACGGTCTCCAGCAAGAAGACCATCGAGTGGGAAGACGGAACCACGTACCCGGTCATCGACGTGGAAATCTCCTCCGAGTCGCACCCGTTCTACACGGGCAAGCAGCGCATCATGGACTCCGCCGGACGCGTGGAGAAGTTCAACTCGCGCTACAAGGGTTTCGGCAAATAGCACCTGTTTTTTAGTTCCAATGAAAAAGCGACCAGCCTCGGCTGGTCGCTTTTTTATCTAGAGTTTGTTGCTCAGCGCTGGTCCTAGTTAGCGCTGGGGCCAGGCAGTATCGGCCAAAAATTCGGGATCGCGGCCGCGGCGCATGTATTCCTGAAAGCTTTCGGCCTGCTGGCGATACCAAGTGACCTGCAGGGCGTGCATCTCATCGAGGGTGGTCGGAAGGGCCACGCGGTGCGCGCGGTGAATCGCCTGGGCGACCCGGCCGGCGGCGATCGCATCCGCTCCGGCATCGTGCGCTTCATCGAGGCTGACACCGTAGAACGCGCTCGTCACCTCGAGGGTGCGCTTCCCCTTGCGGTACTTGTCGACGGCCTTGTCAATGACGAGGGGGTCGACCACCGGGCTGGGGGAGACGAGCGGGGCGATGCCATAGCGCACGGCTTCACGATTGAGCAGGGTGAGGTCGTACGGGGCGTTGTAGGCGACGATGGGCAGTCCGTCGGCCAGGTGCGCGCGAAGTGCCGCAACAATCTCGGCGACGGCTTCGGTGGCGACGCGACCGTGTTGCACGGCGTACTCGGTCGTGATGCCGTGCACGTTGGTGGCACCGGCGGGAATCTCAACGCCCGGATCGACGAGCCAGTCGATGCGCTCGATGGCGGTGCCGCTCGCGTCGAGGACTGCGACGGTGGCCGACACGATGCGGCAGGATTCTACGTCGATGCCGGTGGTCTCAAGGTCGAATACGGCGAGGTGATCGCTCCAGGTGCTCATACTTCAACCCTAGGGCCGACCACCGACACACTTCCGCGGCGCCACTCTCCGGCGAGAGAACTGGCCGCGAGCGCTGAGATCGACCTAGGAGTTGCGGGTGGCTCACGTCCGGCGTAGGCGGTCGGTACGCGAGGCACAATGCTGGACTTCGGCGCCGCAGTGTCTGTTGCCAGCAACCAACGCGGTTACGTCCCGGAGTGGGGTCGGCTATCGGCGGGGAATTCGTTAGAGCCGAATGCGACGGTTGATGACATTCTCGGCGCTCTCGCGCATGGTGTGGTTGCGGGCGCGGGCATCCGCTCGCAATCTCTTGAAGGCTTCGTCCATGTCGACGGTGCTGAGCTGGGCGATGACCCCCTTCGCCTGTTCAATCACGATGCGGCTGTTGAGGGCACGTTGCAGCTGTTCGTTGACCACGGCGTCTTCGCGCACGGTGCGTTCCTGCAGAATGCTGATCGTTGCAACGTCAGCCATGGCCTGGCCGATAGCAGCGTCTTCGGGTGTGACATCGCCGGTCTCGGTACGGAACAGATTGAGAGCGCCGATCGCCCGGTTACGTACCCGCATGGGAATGGCGTGCACCGAGCGGAAACCCTGGGACAGCGCGGCCGCCTTGAAAACGGGGTAGGTATCGCCGGAAGCGGCGATATCGCCCATGGTGACGACCTTGCCGGTGAGGTAACAGTCAACGCACGGCCCGGCCCCGGCCTGCTGTTGCAAAACTTCGACGAGATAACTTTCCTCGCTGGTTGAGGCGACGACCTGCAGCTCGCCGCTCGGATCGGCCAGCAGGAGGCCGGCAGCTGAGGCGTCGAGCAACTCAACGCATTCCTCGACGAGGGTGTGCAGCACGTCGAGAACGTCATATTCGCCCACCAGAGTGTCCGTCAACTTCACGAAGGCGGCGCTCACCATCGAGGCGCGAGTCTGAGTGACCATGGGTTAATTCTATGACCTTTCCTGTTTTTTTACTCGGTTTCCGGCGTGAACTGCAACCGCCGCGCAACCACGTCACCGGCGATTGTGCGCACGGTCTTGCCGTGCGCAAACGCGTGCCCGCGCAGGAGTAGCAGCGCATCCATCGGCGTGACATTCATCTGCACGAGCACCATACCGGTGGCCTGATGAATTTCCCGCCTCGACAGGGGAGAAGCCTCCGTAATCGTCGCTGACGCGGTGGATTCCTTGACCCGAAGCAGCCGATCCAACAGGTTCCAGGCGGTTTGGTTGGCCAGGACCAGTGCTTTCGCCCGGTCGGTGCGATCCAGCGCTCCGGAGGTGGTGCTGTAGAGCTCGACGATGCCCACATCGAGCGCGCCGAGGGTGAGTGGAAAAACGTAGAGCGCCTCCACCTCGGTGTCCAAAAGCGCCGAGAAAAAGACCGGCCAGAGTGGATGCTCACCCTCGCGCACGCGAGGTTCGAGCACGGGGATGCGCGTGCGCACCGCCTCCCACAGGGGGCCTTCGCCCAAATCGAACTGAAGCTCATCGAGGCGAGCGGCCAGCTCATCGGTGGCGCAGACGACCGTTTCGGGAACGGCCCCGCCAAACACCGAAACCGCAGCACCGGTGACCGGCAACGCGTCGAGAAATTTGGCGCACAGCGCCACGTCCTCGACGCCACAATCTGAGCTGGACAGTTCAGGCACGATCGACTAGCCCCCAGACCTAGGACGACAGCTTGCTGGTCTTAAGGATACGTGCCATCGGTTGCGGCAACAAAGACAGCGGATGAGCTTTTGCCGAGCTCGCAGCATCGGTTTATCTGCCGCAGCATTCGTTTAATATCGTGTCAACCGCAGTGCAGCCAGTAGAAGCTTTGCGCACCCAGGGTGAGCGTGAGCGATCCCTCGTCGTTGAAGCTCGGAAAGACTGCTCCACCGAACAGGTCGTACAACCGCGTTCCGGCCATGTCGACGTCGTCGATCGTGAACGCGACCGGGTTGTGCGAGAAACTGAACACGCACAGCACGGTTTCGGGCTGGTCGCCGAACATCGAGCCGGAGCCGGCGTAGCTGCGGGTGAACACCAACACCGATTCGTGGTTGGTGTTGAGCACGCGGATCGTGCCGAGTCCGAAGGTCTGGTGTGCCTTGCGCACGTGGATCACATTGCGAATCCAGTGCAGGAGCGACCCGGACTGGGCCAGCTGCGACTCCACGTTGGTCTGGGTGAAGTTGTAGACGAGGGACTGCACAATGGGCAGAAATAGCTTGCCCGGATCGGCATCCGAAAAACCGGCATTGCGGTCGGGGGTCCACTGCATGGGCGTGCGTGAACTGTCCCGGTCGGGCAGCCAGATGTTGTCGCCCATGCCGATCTCATCGCCGTAGTAAAGAAAGGGGCTGCCGGGCAGGGCAAACAGCAGGGCGTGGGCCAGTTCCAGCTCGGCCCGTGAATTGTCGAGCAGCGGGGCGAGCCGTCTGCGGATGCCGATATTGGCGCGCATCCGCGGGTCGTAGGCGTACCAGCCGTACATAGCCTGCCGGTATTCCTCGCTGACCATTTCGAGGGTGAGCTCGTCATGGTTGCGCAGGAATACGCCCCAGCCGGCGCCCTCGGGGATGTCGGTCGTTTCGGAGAGCACGCGCACCAGCTCGTTGGCCTGCTGGGAGCGTAAAGAGTAGAAAATGCGTGGCATGACCGGAAAGTCGAACGCCATGTGGCATTCCGGTTCTTCCTCGGTGCCGAAGAAGGCGGCGACCTCGCGGGGCCATTGGTTGGCCTCGGCGATCATGACTCGGCCAGGATAGTCGCGGTCGACCATGGCCCGCAGACGCTTGACGAACTCGTGAGTCGGCGGCTCGCCCTCACCGTTGCCCTCTTCGGACTCGAACAGGTAGGGGATCGCGTCGAGTCGAAAGCCGTCGACGCCGAGGTCGAGCCAGAAGCGGATGACGTCGAAGATCGCCTCCTGCACGGCCGGGTTTTCAAAGTTGAGGTCGGGCTGGTGCGAGAAGAAGCGGTGAAAAAAGAACTGCCGACGTACCGGGTCGAATGCCCAGTTCGATTCCTCGGTGTCGGTGAAGATGATGCGAATGTTGGGATACCGCTCGTCGGTGTCACTCCAGACATAGAAGTCGCCGTAGGGCCCGTCCGGGTCTTCACGGGACTGCTGAAACCATTCGTGCTGGTCCGAGGTGTGGTTGAGCGGAAAATCGATCACGATGCGCATGTTACGTTCGTGCGCCTTGGTGACGAGATCCTTGAATTCCTCGAGGGTACCGAACTCCGGCAAAATCGTGCGGTAGTCGGCCACGTCGTAACCGCCGTCTTTCAGCGGAGAGTTGAAGAACGGCGGAATCCACAGGGCGTCGATTCCGAGCCATTGCAGGTAGTCGAGCTTCGATACCAGCCCGGAGAGATCGCCGGATCCATCGGCGTTGCTGTCCACGAAGGAGCGAACCATCACCTCGTAGAAGACGGCGCGGCGATACCACAGCGGGTCGAGGGCCAATCCGGGTAACTGAATGGGTGCAGTGAAACTCACGGCTGTCCTTCCGTCCCCGCAAAGGGCTCTCTCTCGTTGCGCGTCGTGGCTTGAGTCTAGATCGAGCGATCTGGTTCAAGTCCAGCTTTGCGGAAGTCTCCCGCCTAAACTAGGGCCGGTGATCGTTTCTTCTCCCTACGACAAAGTCCTGGCTGGCCTGACGGTGCGCGAACTCACGGCAAGCGTTCTCGGCGCCAACGGGCGAAGCAGCGCCACCCAGTACTGGGAATACGGCGACCCCGCTGCCACGACCACTCTGGTTCTCGTGCACGGGTTTCGCGGCGATCACCACGGACTGCAACTGGTCGTGGCCGAGCTGCTCGGTGCCGGTGAATTGCCCAGGGCCGTCGAAACGGATGCCGCAGCTCCCGCCCTGCGCATCATCGCACCGGACCTGCCCGGATTTGGCCGGTCGGAGCCGCTCCCCGACGGGGACCATTCCCTGGCCGGATACTCCCGTTGGCTGCGCGAATTTCTGAAGGTACTGGCCCGCACGGGGCGTCTGGTCGTGCTCGGGCATTCCTTCGGATCGATCGTGGTCGCCGCGGCCGTCGCTGAGGGTCTGGCCGCCGACGACGTCGTTCTGGTCAACCCGATCGCCGCCCCGGCATTGTCCGGACCGCGTGGAATTCTGACCCGACTGGCCGTCTTCTACTACTGGGCCTCAGCCTCCTTTCCGGAGCGGTGGGGCTACGCCCTGCTGCAGAACCGGGCTATTGTGCGCGTCATGAGCGTGAGCATGGCGAAGACGCAGGACCCGGCGTTGCGGCGCTGGATCCACAACCAGCATGATCGATACTTCAGCGCCTTCGCAAATCGTCAGGTGGTCATGGCCGCGTTCACCGCTTCGGTCAGCCACGACGTGAGCGAATTTGCGGCACGCATTCCGCAACCGACGCTGCTGATCGCGGCCGACCGCGACGACATCACGCCGCTCGCCGCGCAATATCGGCTGCAGAGCTTGTTCCCGAACGCGACCTTGCGCGTCGTCGACAACGTGGGTCACCTCATCCACTACGAAACGCCGAAACCGGCGGCCACCTACATTCGTGAATTTCTTGCCGAGGAGCGACCGGAGTGAGAATCGTGGTCGACTGCCGCTACGTCCGGTTGGATCAACACGACGGCATCAGCCGATACACCGCTGGTTTGGTGACCGAACTCGGCCGGCTGCATCCGCTCATCATGCTGATCAGCGACCATCGGCAACTGGCGATGCTGCCGGCCTTGCCGTGGCAGCTTGTGCGGGCACCGACCAGTCTGCTCGAACCGCTGATCGCGCTGTCGGTCAACCGGTTGAAGCCCGACGTGGTGTTCAGTCCGATGCAGACCATGGGCTCGTGGGGCCGCAAGTATCGGCTGTTTCTCACCGTGCACGACCTCATTTATTACCGCAACCGCACACCACCGCGTGACCTGCCTGCATTTATCCGTCTGCTCTGGCGGGCGTACCACCTCTCCTGGTGGCCACAGCGGATGCTGCTCAACGGCGCCGACGGCGTCGTGACTGTGTCCGAGACCACCCGGACGCTGATCACAGAGCACCAGCTCACCAGGCGACCGGTCACGGTGGTGGCCAACGCCGCCGATCCCGTTCTGGGGGCGATGCGTCATCGCAGCATTCCGGAGACCACCCGGCTCGTCTACATGGGCTCGTTCATGCCGTACAAGAACCTCGACACCCTGGTTCTGGCCATGGCCGACCTGCCGGAATACGAGCTGCATCTGCTCAGCCGGGTGTCCGCAGCCGAACGTTCCCGGCTGAGCCGCCGTGCCCCGCAGGCGCGCCTGGTCTTTCACGATGGGGTCAGCGATGCCGATTATCACCGGCTGTTGCGCTCGGCCACCGCACTGGTGACCGCCTCGTTCGATGAGGGCTTTGGAATTCCGCTGGTCGAGGCGATGAGCCTCGGCATCCCCGTTGTGGTCAGCGACATTCCCATTTTTCGGGAGATCGGCGGGGTCGCCGCCCTGTATTTCGACCCTCGCAGCGCGAATTCCATTGCTACGGCTGTTCGGCGCCTCGCCGAGCCGGGGGAGTGGGCGGCCAGATCGGCCCAGTCAGTCGATCAGGCGGCGCGGTTCACCTGGGCCGCTTCGGCCCGAACCCTGCTCGAGGTATTGGAAGGTACCGAGCCCCCGGCATAGCCGTTCGCGGTCCGTGACCTAATGCCGTGAATCGACCGAGAGTCGCCTGCGAATTCGCTATTCTCAAACGATGACACGATTCGGCCGGCGCCGCCCCAGCACGGAAAGCGGGTCGGGTCTCTCTCTGCTGTGGCCCCGCGGCATCCACCCGGCCTGGATCATCGCCGCCGTGGCCTTTCTTGCGCTCGTCGGTGCGGCCGGATTCCGTGCGGCCCCTGGAGTGCTCATGGTGCCGATCGAGGAGGAATTCTCCTGGTCGCGGGGGGAACTCGCGGCAGCCGTTGGGGTGAACCTGCTGTTGTTCGGTCTGACCGCGCCGTTCGCCGCTGCCCTGATGCAGCGATTCGGCATTCGCGGAGTGACGACGGGTGCGCTCTTCATCGTCGCAGCGGGAAGTGCGCTCAGTACCTTCGCCACGTCACCGTGGCACCTCATGCTCACCTGGGGGGTACTGATCGGCACCGGAACGGGGTCGATGGCGCTCGTGTTCGCGGCCGTCATCAGCCAAACCTGGTTCGTGAAGCGGCGCGGCTTGATCGCCGGGGTGCTCACGGCCGGAAGCGCCACCGGCCAGCTCATCTTTCTCCCCTTCATCGCGCAGCTCGCCGTCACGACCGGTTGGCGAAGCGCGTCGCTTCTGATCGCACTCGGCGCGATCCTGGTGGTGCCGATCGTGCTCATCTGGATGCGCAACTCTCCGGCCGACCTCGGCACCACGCCCTACGGCACGCCGGAACTGCCCGAACGGGCCGACGGAGCTGCAGGACCGGCGGCATCCGCTCTGTCGAACGTTGTCGCGACGCCGAAACGAAATCCGGCGGTCGAAGCCCTCAGCGCCCTGAAATTTGCCAGCCGGCATCGCACATTTTGGGCTCTCGCCGCCGGATTCGCCATTTGCGGGGCGACGACGAATGGCCTGATCGGCACGCATTTCATCCCCTCGGCGCACGACCACGGCATGCCGGAGACCACCGCAGCTGGATTGCTGGCCGTGGTCGGAATCTTCGACATTGTCGGAACGATCGCCTCCGGCTGGCTGACCGACCGGTACAACCCGAGAATTCTGCTCGCCGGATACTGCGCCTTTCGGGGCCTGTCGTTGCTCGCACTACCATTTCTGCTGTCGGCAACCGTGCACCCCAGCATGGTGATCTTCATCGTCATCTATGGTCTGGACTGGGTCGCCACCGTTCCGCCGACGATCGCGCTCTGTCGGGAGCTGTTCGGCGATCGCGGTCCCCTCGTCTTCGGCTGGGTGTTCGCCGCGCACCAGATCGGCGCTGGAATCGCGTCGGTCGCCGCCGGGATCGTGCGCGAGGAAACCGGGCACTACACGGTCGCCTGGATCGGCGCCGCTGGCCTCTGCATCATCGCCGCGGTGGTCAGCGTGAGCATTCGCCGCGGAACCCCGACCGGCGATGCCGTTCCAGCGGCCAGGGTCAACGCCGACAAATTTGAGTAGCAGCGAAGGTCACGCGTGCAGGGCTTGTGGCCACGGGTGAGGTGCCAACTCTGGCCCCATGGTGCTCGCCGCTGGCGAAAACGAAGGGGCGAAAAGTGGCACCTTGCTCCGCTGAGGCATTCCACTGAACACGAGGTGCCAATTTCAGCGCCCTAAAGGCGCCCGCAGATCAGCTGGAGGCGTCACAGCACCGGCGACGAGCCGCGGTCGCCCGGCTCGCGCATCGACGCATCGAAGTGGGTCAGCAGCAGCTGATCGTCCGCCCAGGCGAAATCGTGCACGGACCCATTGGCGATGTACTCGCCGTGCCGAGGGCGGTCGCCGTCCGTGAGGTGACGCAGCAGCGTTCCGATGATGCCGCCGTGACTCAACACGAGAACGGATTGGCCAGCATGCCCGGCGGCAAGTGCTGATAGCGCAGCGAGCACCCGGTCAATGACGTCGCGGCGGGTCTCGAGTCCGGGAACAGCCACACCGTCAGGAAAACGGTACTGACGCTCGGCGAAGGTGAGGCCCTCGATGGCGCCGTGGTGACGTTCGGTCAGGGCGGGAACCACCTCGGGTTCCTCCAACCCGAGCTCCGCGGCAATAATTCTGGCCGATTCCGCAGCGCGCATCAGAGGGCTGGTCACGATGGCATCCCACTGCCTGCTCTGCAGACGCTCAGCGGCGGAGACGGCTTCGGCGCGCCCGGTGGCGTTGAGGGGAATGTCGGTGCGGCCCTGGATCCGCTGGTTCAAATTCCAGTCGGTCTGGCCATGACGCACAATGGCGAACCTGGTCACGAGTGATTGCCCCGATTCACCGGTGATTCCCCGGGCCGCGCACAAGCGCGGTCAGCCCAGCAGCCGGTCGGCCAGTGCGGCGAGGGTTTCACTGGTTCCGGCCTCGAGCTTGTGCAGGGCTCGCCCGTCGCCCTTGGTCACCCCACGGTTAATTACGATGATCGGCAGTTTGCGGCGCCTGGCCTGCTCGACCAGACGGATGCCCGAATTCACCGCGAGCGACGACCCGGCAACGATCAGGGCATCCGCAGCCTGAATCAAAGCGGCTGCCTCCAGAAACGTTTCCGTCGGCACGAGTTCACCGAAAAAGACCACCCGGGGCTTGAGCATGCCGCCACAGACCGTGCAGGCCGGCACCACGAAGTCGTCGATGTTGCCGACGTCGGCATCGCCGTCGGGAGCGATTCGGATGCTGTCCGAATCACGCAGAACCGGGTTGTCGGCCTCCAGCCGGGCAGCGATGCTATCCCGGCCGAATGCCTGCCCGCAGTCCAGGCAGATGACCCGGTCGAGGGACCCGTGCAGTTCGACGACATGGCGCGATCCGGCCCGAGTATGCAGTCCGTCGACGTTTTGGGTGATGACCCCGGCAATGGCGCCGGCGCTTTCCAACTGCACGAGAGAACGGTGTCCGAGGTTGGGTTCGGCCCGTCGAAAAACGCTCCAGCCCAGGTGACTGCCGGCCCAATAGCGTTTGCGGGATCGTTCGTCGGCGACAAAGGTCTGAAAGGTCATCGGCGTGCGCTTCGGCGCGCCTTCCCCGCGATAATCGGGAATTCCCGAATCGGTGCTGAGGCCGGCACCGGTGAGCACGGCGGCGCGCTTGCTGCGCAGGAGCGTGGCGACGGCATCCACTGCCCGCTCGGAATCGAGGGCGACCGTCGAGGTGAGCGCGGCGGCGGCGTCGGGGGCGTCGGTGGGCTCGAGCGCGTCCACCAGGACCGTGTCGCTGGGCACGACCGGGTCGGCAGTCATCGGCGTTCCTTTCGGGCAGAGACGGGCAGCAAAAGATGTTGGTCCCTTGATTCTAAACTCGTCTGTTTTCCCGTTTGACTACCCACCTGTCAGGCTTGAGCTCAATACCCCTTCTGAAAGGCACTTTTCCGTGCAGATCACCCGCATTACCGACCTGTCCAGCCCGGGTCTCGCCGACTATTCGCGTTTGACCGACGTGGCACTGCGACGAGTGCTGGAGCCGGCCGGCGGCCTCTATATCGCCGAGTCACCCAAGGTCATTGCTCGTGCTCTTCGGGCCGGCCATCGCCCGCGCTCCCTACTTATTCAGGAACAGTGGATGCCCGACGCCGAGCGATTGCTCGCCGATTGGCCCGACGTTCCTGTTTATGTCGGCGAGGCGAGCGTGCTGGAACAGCTGACCGGCTACAACCTGCATCGCGGTGCCCTCGCCGCGATGCACCGGCCGGTGCTCGAGCCGGTCGAGGCGCTTCTCACCCATGCCCGCCGCATCGTGATCCTCGAAGACATCGTCGACCACACCAACGTCGGGGCCATCTTTCGCTCCGTGGCCGGGCTTGGCGCCGATGCCGTGCTGATCACCCCGCGCTGCGCCGACCCGCTCTACCGGCGCAGCGTGCGCGTGAGCATGGGCACGGTGTTGCAGGTGCCGTGGACCCGCCTCCCGGAATGGAGCGTGGCCACCCCGCTGCTGCACGCCGCCGGTTTTCACCTCGCCGCGCTGGCGCTGGCCGACAATGCGGTCTCCCTCGACGTGTTTGCCGAGGCGCCGCCCGAGCGGCTCGCGATCATCCTCGGTGCCGAAGGCGACGGGCTCAGCCAGCACGCGCTCGAAGCCGCCGACACGGTCGTGACCATTCCGATGCTGCACGGCGTCGACTCGCTCAACGTCGCCTCCGCGAGCGCGGTCGCGCTGTACGCGCTGCGCACGCGTGCGTGAGCGCGCCGACCCGCTGAGCGCGACGAAGAAGTTAGGCTGAGCGGATGTCTCCCTCCCGGCGTGTCACCCTCCGACGGCGTCGACTCGCCGTCGCCAGCGTTCTGCTCGTGGTGCTGGGCGGCGTTGGCTATGTCGGCGCCACCACCCTGGCTCCCGTTCCGGAGAGCGCTGCCACGATCGTGCAGCCGGCGGCGCTGACCCAACCAGCCGCCGCTCTGGTCTGGCCGACCTTCGGTGAAAGCGCGATCGGCGCGGTCGGTTTTCCCGGCGTTCTGGCCTCGAGCGGCGAACAGGGCACGGTGCCGATTGCGAGCATCACCAAGATGGTCACCGCCCTCGTCATCCTCGATGCTAAACCGCTGGGCGCGGGGGAGGACGGCCCCGCGATCACTTTCACCGACGCCGACGTCGATATCTACTACGAGGTGATCGCCGAAAATGGGTCGGTTGCGCCCGTGGTCGCCGGAATGGAACTGACCCAGCGGCAGGCTTTCGAAGCGATGCTGCTGCCCTCGGCCAACAACTATGCGGCGTCTCTCGCGGTGTGGGCGTTCGGCTCGACCGACGGCTACCTGGCGGCAGCGAAAACCTGGCTGGCCGACAACTCACTCAGCCAGACCAGCGTCGCCGACACGAGCGGCATCTCGTCGTCGAGCGTGAGCACTCCGGCCGACCTCGTTGAGATCGGCAAGCTCGTCGTCGGTCACCCGGCGCTGGCCGAAATCGTCGCCCTGCCCTCGGCGGTGCTGCCGGTCATCGGCACCATCACCAACACCAACAAGCTGCTCGGTCGCGACGGCGTCGACGGCATCAAGACCGGTACAACGGACATCGCCGGCGCCTGCCTGCTCTTTTCCACCGATTTCACCGTCGGCGACAACACGGTCACGCTCGTAGGCGTGGTGCTGGGTGGTGACACCCACTCCGAACTCAATTCGGCGATCGCCGCGCTGATCCAGAGTGTGCAGCCCGGGTTCCACGACGTCGTCCTGGCCGAGGCTGGCACCGTGTACGGCAGCTATAGGACCCAGTGGGGTGACGTGAGCGATATCGTCGCCGCGCGGGCGGCATCCGCTTTGGTCTGGTCAGACTCACCTATTTCGGGTTCCGCGACGGCGACCGATTTGCAGCTGGGCCGGGCCGGCGACGACGTCGGCGAGTTGTCGTTCACGATCGGCACGGGATCTCCGGTGACGGTGCCGCTTGAACTGCAGGACAGCGTCACTGATCCCGGTCCGGCCTGGCGCATGGGCCACCCGGGCGAACTCGCCGCCGGCTGACCCGCCCGGCTGCCCACCCGCCCGGCCATGACCAGCTCCGTCTAGTGGACCGAAATGCGGGTCAGACGCGGGGGAGCGTGGAGGGGCCGGCTTTGGGACGTTTGGGCAGTACGTGATCGCCGGAGGACTGGTGGCGCACCCGGCGCAGCACCCACGGCACGAGGTACTCCCGCGCCCAGGCAAAATCTTCGGTGCGGGCCTGCCGCCAGGTGGTTCCGGGCATGGGCTCCGGCTCGCTCGGCTCGAGCGAGTTCTTCACATTGAGGGTCTGCAACACCATGCGCGCCACGGTGTGGTGCCCGAGGGCATTGAGATGCAGCCGGTCGGGCGCCCACATGCGCGGATCCTGAATTTCGGTGAGCTGCCACATGTCGGCCACGATGCAGTCGTACTTCGTGGCAATGGCCCGGATGTTCTCGTTGTAGATCGCGACCTTGCCGCGAATGCTACGAAACACGGGAGAGAATCCCACGTCGGCTCCGGTGAACAGCACGACCGTCGCGCCGTCCCGGGAGAGCCCGGAAACCACCTCATCGCAGCGGGCCGCGATGAAATCCGGGTCAGTTCCGGGGCGAATGACGTCGTTGCCGCCGGCCGAAATCGTGATCAGGTCCGGGCGCAGGGCCAGCGCTGGCTCGATCTGTTCGTCGGCGATCTGCCGGATGAGTTTGCCGCGCACGGCCAGGTTGGCATAGGCGAAATCATCGGTCCCTTCGCTCAGTACCTCGGCGACCCGGTCGGCCCAGCCCCGGTGCCCACCAGGGCTCTGCTCTTCCGGGTCACCGATGCCCTCGGTGAACGAATCGCCGAGCGCGACGTAGCGCGACCATGGATGCTGTTGCTTCGTCATCAAACCATTGTGTCTGAACCCTGAGCCATTGGTGCAAACGGTGCCGTCGGCGACGAACGTCGGTGGTCTTTGGTAGATTTGTGAGAAGTGAATACTCCATCGGTTTTCGGTCCCGCGCAGGGAACGAGTGCAGCCGAACACCTGTCGCCGTCCTTCCCCGAACGCGCGGCCTGGGGTACCGCCGGCAAGCTGCGCGCCTGGCAGGCCGAGGCGCTCGAGGCCTACTTCGTGCACGAGCCACGCGACTTTCTCGCCGCGGCAACGCCGGGAGCGGGAAAGACCACGTTTGCCCTGCGCCTGGCCGCTGAACTCCGCTCCCGGCGCACAATCGACCGCATCACCGTTGTCGCGCCGACCGAGCATCTCAAAAACCAGTGGGCGGATGCTGCGGCGCGCGCCGGCATCCGTCTCGATCCCATGTTCAAGAACGCCGACCGCAGTTACGGCAGCCACTATCACGGCGTCGTCGTCACCTATGCCCAGGTGGCTGCCCGAGCCGCCCTGCACAAGCAGCTCACCGAGTCCAGCCGCACCCTGGTCATCCTCGACGAGATTCACCACGGGGGAGATGCCCTCAGCTGGGGCGACGCGATTCGTGAGGCCTTCGGCCCGGCCACCCGGCGCCTCTCACTCACCGGCACCCCGTTTCGCTCGGACACCTCGCCGATCCCGTTCGTCAGCTATCTGCCCGACAAACACGGCATCCGTATGTCGCAAAGCGACTATGCCTATGGCTACGGCCGAGCCCTCGCCGACGGTGTTGTGCGCCCGGTGATGTTCATGGTCTACGCCGGGCACATGAAGTGGCGTACCCGGGCCGGCGACGAGATGGAAGCCAAGCTCGGCGAGGGCAACGCAAAGGACATCACCAGCCAGGCCTGGCGCACCGCGCTCGAGCCCAGCGGGCAGTGGATTCCCTCGGTGCTGCGCGCCGCGAACTCCCGACTGACCGAGGTGCGGCGCGGCATTCCGGATGCCGGTGGCCTCGTCATTGCCACGGACCAGACCACCGCACGCGCCTACGCCGTCATCCTCGAAGACATCTGCGGTGAACCGGTCACCATTGTGCTCTCCGACGAGAAGGAAGCCAGCGACCGGATCGATGAGTTCTCCAAGAACACCCGTCGGTGGATGGTCGCCGTGCGCATGGTGTCGGAGGGCGTCGACGTGCCGCGGCTTGCCGTCGGTGTCTATGCGACCAGCGCGGCCACACCGCTGTACTTCGCCCAGGCGATCGGCCGGTTCGTGCGCGCGCGCCGACGCGGCGAAACGGCATCCATTTTTCTGCCCAACGTGCCCGGGCTGCTCAGCCTCGCCAACGCGCTCGAGCTGGAACGCGATCACGCCCTCGATCGCAGCAATCGTGACGACGGCGACGACGGCATGTACAACCCCGAAGATGCCTTGGTCGCCGCGGCGAACAAGGAAGACAAGGCGTCAGACGACCTGGGCCTGGACGACTTCACCTGGCAGGCCCTCGACTCGCAGGCCACTTTCGACATGGTCATGTTCGACGGCGACGAATTCGGTGAGCTTGCCGAACCGGGCACCGACGAGGAATTCGACTTCATCGGCATCCCCGGCCTGCTCGAACCGGAACAGGTGTCGGAGCTGCTGCGTCAACGCCAGTCACGGCAGTCCAAACGTTCAACCGACAAGCGCAAGGATCCGGTGACGGGGGAGATCGCCCCGCTCGAGCCACCGCCCCTGTACCGAACCCTGAAGGAACAGCGCACCCTGCTGTCGAGCCTCGTGGGCATGTGGTCCAAGCTCGCCAATGAACCGCACGGCATGATCCACGCGGAGATGCGTCGGATCTGCGGCGGGCCCGCCGTCGCCCAGGCCAGCGTGACCCAGCTGCAGATGCGGATCGATCTGCTGCGCCGCCGCCTCGGTCGCAGCTAGGCCGTCGCGACTGCTCCCACCGGCACGCGGGCGACCAGCAGGGCTGTGAGGATGTCGTCCATCAGATCGTCGACGTGCTCGAGCCCGATCGACAGCCGCACGATGCCGGCCCCCGGTCGTGCATCAGCCGCCACCGGTCGGTGGGTGAGCGAGGCCGGATGCTGCACGAGCGAATCAACCCCGCCGAGTGACACCGCGTGGGTGATCAGTCGCAGCGCCTCGGTGAAGCGCACAGCGGCGGCAAAGGAGCCGAGATCGAGCGCGATCAGGGACCCGGCCCCGGCGCTCTGCCTGCCGATCAGCCCGTGCGGGTCCTGGCCCGGCAGCCCGGGGTAGAGCACCCGGGTCAGCGCCGGATGGGCGCTGAGCCGGTCAGCAATCTCGCCAGCACTCGTCTGTTGGGCGCGCACCCGAATCGGCAGGGTGCGCAGCCCGCGATGCAGCAGGTATGCGTTGAACGGCTGCAGCAGGCCGCCGGTCAGCGCGCGTACCTGTCGCAGCCGCACCATCCACTCGGCCGGCCCGGACACCGTGCCGCCCATAGCATCGCCGTGACCGCCGAGAAACTTGGTCGCACTGTGCAGCACGAGCGTGGCGCCCGACTCGACCGGGCGCTGCAACACGGGCGTCGCAAAGGTGTTGTCCACCAGTACGGGAACCGAACCGGCAGCATCCGCCACCGCCCGGATGTCGGTCAACTCAAGCGTCGGGTTGGCCGGTGACTCCAGAATGACCAGACCGGTATCTGAGCGGATGGCCGCACCAACGCCGGCCAGGTCGGTCCAGGTGACCGTCGTGCCGAGCAGCCCGTTCGCGAGAACATGATCGGTACCGCCATACAGGGGACGCAGCGCCACAATGTGCGGTTTGTCGGCCGTCACGGTGGCAATAAGGGTTGCGGTCAGGGCCGCCATTCCGGTGGCGAAGGCAACGGTGCCGGCGGTTCGTTCCAGGGCCGACAGTGCGTTCTCGAACCGGGCGACGCCTGGCTGCCACAGTCGCTGGTAGACGGCGGAATCGCCGGGTTCCGGCGTGCCGCCGGTGGCGAGGTTTTCGTAAGAATCCCCGCCAGACTCCACTCCGCGCAGCGGATTGGTGGTGGACAGATCGATGCCCGGAACGTGCGTTCCGGCCTCGGTAAGACCGTCCATTCCGGCGTGCACGGCAACGGTTTCGATATGTGACAGCGGTGGCAACATGAGCCAACAGAAACAGGTTCTGCCCTTGAACGCAAGTGACTATGCAGACCCTTGCAAATAACAAACCCGAATCGCATAAGCTTGCTAGGAATAAGGGAGTCTGCTGATGGAATCAAAGAAGCCGGAACTTGACCGGGTCGACCGTGCACTGCTGCGCGCCCTGTCGGTCAATGCTCGGGCCTCCGGTGCGGCCCTGGCCAGCGAGATCGGAGTGGCCGAGTCCACAGTATCGCTGCGACTGCGTCGGTTGCAGCAGCTCGGCCATATCCGTGGCTACCGGGCCAATATCGACCTGGCTGCGCTCGGCGCCAGCCTGCAGGCGCTTATCTCGGTGCGGCTGGCCAAACATGCCCGGGTGCAGATCGATGACTTTCGGAATGCCGCCCCGCACTGGCCCGGTGTGATCGGGCTCTTCCACACGGCCGGTGCCGACGACTACCTGCTGCACGTGGCTGCAGCGGATGCCTCGCACCTGCGCGACTTTGTGCTGGAACATCTCGCGGAGCATCCGGCCGTCGCCCACACCGAGACCAACCTGATCTTCGAGTATGTCGACGGTGATGGGTGGCAGGACTTGGTGAAGTAGTCCGGTCAGCCACGAGGATTAAAACAAGAACGCCCCCCGCCTGAGCGGGAGGCGTTCTTCGCAAGCTCTATTTAGAGGGCGCGGATGTTCTCGGCCTGAGGACCCTTGGGGCCCTGGGTTACCTCGAACTCGACCTTCTGGTTCTCATCGAGGGACTTGTAGCCATTCGACGCGATCGCGGAGTAGTGCGCGAAAACATCGGCGCTTCCGTCGTCGGGTGCGATAAAGCCGAAGCCCTTTTCAGCGTTGAACCATTTCACGGTACCTGTTGCCATTTGTAAAACTCCTCCAGGAGTGTTAGACCGGCCCCGACTGTCGGGACCGTTCGTCGCGGTATTCGTCGTCCGCTTCCGAAAGGAATGTGGCGCACTAACTGTGATCCAGATGAATCACGATCAATGCGTTTAAGACGTGCAAGCACTACAACTTCGAGTCCAACACTAGCCCACAAGTCTGGATGGTTTCGGAATTCAGCGCCTTTTTTACCGGAAAGCGTGTCGTTTGCTGCGGAAAAGGGGTGAACTCCGGGTCCACCACTGGGAATGACCGCGAATGCGAAATTACCGAAAACGACGACAAAACCGTCATTCCGCTGTCACAAAGTCGATCAGGTGTTCCACCCGGCCGAGAAGTTGCGGCTCCAGATCGGCAAAAGTGCGCACCTGGCCGAGGATACGCTGCCAGGCCCTGGCAATATCAGCCTGCTCTTCGTGCGGCCAGCCGAGTGTCGCGCAGATTCCGTGCTTCCACTCGATGTTTCGGGGTATCTCGGGCCAGGCGGCGAGGCCGACGCGAGCCGGTTTCACCGACTGCCACACGTCGACAAACGGATGCCCTACCACCAGCACGTTCGCCGCAAACGGCCCGCGCGCCACAGCCTCCGCAATGCGACTCTCCTTCGACCCCGGCACGAGGTGGTCGACGAGCACTCCGACGCGGCGCCCGGCACCCGGTCGGAACGCGCGCAGAATCTCGTCCAGGTTGTCTACGCCCTCGATGTACTCGACGACGACGCCCTCGATACGCAGGTCGGCACCCCAGACCTTCTCCACGAGTTCGGCGTCGTGCCGGCCCTCAACGAAGATCCGGCTGGCGCGCGCGACGCGCGCGGGGGCATCCGGAACCGCCGTTGAGCCCGAGGCGGTGCGCACTCGGCCGTGGCCTGCCGCCATGGTCGGAGCTATCAGTGTGACCGGTTTACCGTCGATAAGAAACCCCGAGCCGAGCGGAAACAGGCGGAGCTTGCCGTGGCGGTCTTCCAGAGTGACGATCTTCTTCTCGACCCGAATGACGGCCCCGCAGAAACCGGTCGCGACCTCTTCCACCACGAGGTCCCTGGTCGCTTCCTGGGTCGGAATAATGATGCGACCGGCCTCGCGCCAGCCGGGGGAGAGCACGTCTGCGCTGTATCGATCGTCCATTGCATCGACGCTAGCTGATGCTCACCAATACGTTAGGTAGGCAACGGTATTCTGGAGACATGTGTGGTCGATTCATCATTACCGATACGGCGCCCGATCTGGCTGCCATGTTCGACGTCGAGCATGAGGGAGAGAACCTGCCGGAACCCTCGTGGAATATTCGGCCAACGGAGCAGATCCCCATCGTGCTCGAGTCGGCGCGCACCGATCCGGCCGTGCGCCGGCTGGAATCGGCGCGCTGGTCCCTGATTCCGGCCTTCGCCACCGAGCCCACCTCGAAGTTCCCGACCTTCAATGCGCGAGCCGAGACCGCCGCCGAGAAACCGACCTTCAAAACGTCGGTGCGTTCCCGGCGTGCGCTCGTGCCGGCCACCGGCTATTACGAGTGGCACACCGACGGAACTACGAAGAAGCCGTACTTCATCCACTCGGACGACGGCCTTCCGCTCGCCTTCGCCGGCCTGTACGCCTGGTGGAAGAATCCGGCGGCCGCCGACGACGACCCAGCGCGGTGGGTGCTGTCCGCCACAATCCTGACAACGGATGCTCTGGGCCCTCTCACGCAGATTCACGACCGCACCCCGGTTCCCCTGCCCGAGGAGTGGTGGGACCAGTGGCTGGATTCGGCCACGGACGGCGACCAGACGCTCGTCGATGCTGCCGTCGCCGCATCCTATGAGGTTGTGGAAACACTGAACTTCTACGCGGTAGCGCCGGTCGTCGGCAATGGACCCGAACTGATCGAGCCGCTCGACGCGATCGTCGGCGATTCCCTGTAATTCCGATCGGCCCCAGCCGGTACGCTCGAATAAGTACGTTCAAACCAGTTGCTGGGCGAAAACACCGGGCACTGCCGTGAAAGGGTTTCCCATGCACATTGTCGCCTTTATCGCCGCGTTCGCGATCTTCGTCCTCGGCCTCTGGCTGTTCGGTCTGGCGTTCTCCGTCACGTCGCTGATGGGACTGACCTTCGTAGCCGGAATTCTATGCGTGTCTCTCTCTATGGCGATCCCGTTCCACTTGTTGCGCGACTAGCAGCCACGCTGAACCCTCGCTGCTGTGAGACCGGCGCCCTCGGCGGGATGTCAGATTCCCGCGATACGGTAAATTCTCTCATCGTCTCTGAGACGATCTGCTCGCACCCGCAGAAAGGTACCGTTCAGGATGCATGACAGCCCGGCCGCATCCACCCCCTACGAGGTGCTCGGCGTGAGCCCGACGGCGACCAACGACGAGTTGCGCCGTGCCTACCGGCTCCTCCTGCGCAAAACTCACCCCGACGTCGGAGGCAGCGCGACCCGGTTTCATGCCGTTCAGCTGGCGTGGGAACGCATCGGTACTCCCGATCACCGGGCGGCCTACGATCGCCGTCGCTTCGGTGACACCGATCCAGAAGCGGATGCCTACGCCGCTCCCGCCGCCCGTGGCCCGGCCACGAAATCCAGCCTGAAAACCCGCATGCACGGTCACCCCGGCGGCCAGGCACGCCTGAGATACCTGGATCTCGTGCGCGAATGGGCCGGCCGCGGTACCGTCATCGACGATCCGTACGCGCCAGCCCTGATCCGCAGCGCCCCACGTCTCGTGCGGCACTGCCTCGCCAAGGCCCTCGCCGAGGAGGCCACCGCCCAACTCGTGGCCAACCTCGGCATCGGATTCACCGCCTGGCACGACATCGACACCGGCCCGCAGACCGACAAACTCGACCACATCATCCTCGGCCCGGCCGGCCTGTTCGGCATCCTCTCCGAAGACTGGGGCGGCCCGGTGCAGCTGCGCCGCGGCGAACTGGTCGGTGACGATCTCGACCCCGACGACCGCCCGATCCATCAGTTCGAAGACGCCGCCAAATCGATTACGCGTGCCCTCAAGGTGCGTTTCACCGCCCTCATTATCGTGCTGCCCGACGGCGCACTCGACGAAGCGGTGTCCCTGCCGAAGCGCGGCCGCCGCCCGATGATCATCGGCATTCCGCGGTCACGACTGGTCGGCGTGCTGCGTGAAGGACTGATCGGCATGGAACGGGGCAGCTTCGAGAAGGTCTTCGAGCTGCGCAGCACGCTGCAGAATGGCATCCGCTTCGTTAATGCGTGACGATCAGGCGGGTAGCGCCAACTTGTCGACCCAGTAACGCAGAAAAGTTGCCCCGGCTTCATCGTGAATCTGATCACCGATGACGATGACCGGATACGGCCGGTCGAGAATTCCATCGGCCGGGCGCACGTCGACGTGCGACACGTCGTAGCCGGCCTCGTGCAGGTGGTCGGCCATGCGGTAGTCGCTGCGCGAATCACCCACCGACCGCCACAACCGGGGAAGCGGACCGCTCTCGGCAAAGAAAGCGAGTGCCCGCTTGGCCGCATGGTTCTTGTCCAGGGTGACCGATTCGATATCGGTCGAGATGATGGTGGCGTCCAGCCGAAACGGAATCTGCCCCGAGGCATCGGCGCTTTCGCGATCCTCGAATCGAACGCCGAGCCCGTGCCCGACCATAATGGCGAAAGCGGCGTCATTGAACTCGGATTGGCGAGCCTGAAAGGCCGCCCGGCTGACATCGGTGCGCTGCTCAACCGAGATCATCGCCTGCTTGGTCTCGTCGAAGAACATCTCGGCGGCGAATGAGTCGGCGACCAGTTGGCGCACTTCGTCGGTGACGGCCAGCGGTAGGGCGACGGCCCGATCAACCACGACTGTGCCCATGCCGTCTGACCCGATCGGAAACCAAACAGCACCCTTTTCACACACCCCGTACATGCGAAAATTCTCGGGCAGACCCGCGGCCACGAGCGGCGCGACGACCTGCTCGCGAATGAAATCGGCAGACCGCCCCGTAATGAAGGCGATCGGCACGTGCGCCCCGGCCAGGGTGATCAGGTCGGTCACAATGCTCGGCGTACTGATCGTGCGGGTGATCGGGCTCGCAATCGGCCCGTCCACGTCCAAGAGCAGCCCCAGCGGGGACGGAGTGTTTGACATTGGGTCATTCTCCCATAGTGACGGGCGCCTGCTGCGAACGGATGCTCCGCGCGGCCCCTAAAAAGCGCCTATCGTAGTTTGAGATGATTACGCGACGAGAAGTAGCACTGCGCCTGGATATCCCCCTGGAAATGGCCACCCGCCACGGTATTCCGTCGCGCCTAAGCGAAGCTCAGCTGGCCAGGCTGGAGGCCGAACCGCCGGCCTGGTTGCTGCAGTCGCGCGCGAATCGCACCGGAAAGAAGCCGGTCTGGGTGCAGCTCACCTGCACCATCTGTGGCTACACCGAGGCCGTGCGGCCCAAGAAGTGGTGGCCGACCTTCACCTACATCACCTGCTCGAACCACCGGGCGGATGAACTGCCCGATCCGGCCGACGGCCTCGGACGCACCGAGTGCGACGGCATCGGCAGTCAATTCATCGGCATCACCGATGAGGCACCGAGCCGGAGCGAACCGACCCGCGATAGCAGCGAGTCCGGGGACCTGTAAATACGCTGACCCCACCGGTTGAGTGCGGCGTACGGGGCGTACGATCGCGGTATGAAGCTCGTGTCTCGAAATTCTCTCCGCTGGCTCCCGGCGTTCGTCGTTCCGGCAGTCGTTGTCGCTGCCGTCATTGCTGTGCCGCTCCAGGCCGGTGCCACCGTCGATCTGCCGGACAAGACACCGGAGCAGGTTCTCCTTCTGGTGAACGACAGCACGGTGTCCGCTTTCTCGGGAACCGTTGAACAATCAGCGGACCTGGGCCTTCCGTCACTAGACCTCAGCGCGGGCATGAGCGAATCCATGACGGGAGCCCTGCCCGAAGGCAACGACAGCGTTATTCCTTTGGGAGTGACCACGGCCCTCGAATTGCTGAGCGGCTCGCACGAATTTCGAGTGTATGTCGGCGGCGAAAGCCAGTCCCGGGTGCAGATCAAAGACCGCATGGCCGAACGTGATGTTGTGCACAACGGCGGAGACATCTGGCTGTATGACTCCAACACGAACGCGGCGACCCACCTGAGCCTCGACCTCGAAGCCACCGCCCAGGCGAAGTCCGCCGAACTGCAGTCACAGCTGCCCACCGACCTCGCGACGCCAGCACAGCTCGCCGAGCGCTTCCTCGGCGAGCTCGACCCGAGCACGACGGTCTCGGTCGGCACCGATGCCCGAGTCGCGGGGCGCAGCGTGTACGAGTTGGTCCTCACGCCAAAAACGACCGAAACGCTCGTCGCATCCGTTTCTATCGCCGTTGACTCCGAAACCGGGCTGCCGCTTCAGGTGACCGTGCTGGCCCAGGGGCAGAGCTCGCCGGCATTCCAGGTCGGCTTCACCGCCATCGACTTCGCGGCCCCGAACGCCGACCTGTTCGCCTTCACGCCCCCGGCCACGGCCACCGTGACGGAACAGGCCATGCCGGCTCCGACGGAAGGCGCTACCGGCGACCAGCCGGGCGATCACAGCTCGGCAGCGGGTCAGGTTCCCGTCATGACGGGTACCGGCTGGTCCACCATCGTCGAGGTGCCAGCAGCGGCCGTGCCGGCCGAGCTGAGCGCCAACCCCCTGCTTGACCAGCTGACCACGGCCGTCGACGGTGGCCGTGCCGTGACCACCTCCCTCGTCACGGTGTTCCTGAGCAACGACGGGCGGGTGTTCGCCGGCGCGGTTCCGCTCGCCGCGCTGCAGGCCGCCGCGGAGTGACAACGGTGTCCGGGACCGGCATCCTGCGCACGGCACGATGACCGGCACCGTGACAACCGCAAGCCAGGGTCACGGCCTGGCGATCGAGACCCGGGGGCTCACCAAAAAATTCGGCTCGCAAACGGCGGTGAACGGCATCGACCTCATGGTGCCGCGCGGCTCGGTCTTCGGCTTTCTCGGGCCCAATGGATCGGGCAAAACGACGAGCATCCGCATGCTCCTCGGACTCACCCAGGCGACGAGCGGCACCATCAGCGTGCTCGGTCAGTCCATGCCCGCCCGACTGCGCGAGGTGCTGCCCCGCGTCGGCGCCCTCGTTGAAGGTCCGGCCTTTTACCCGTTTCTGTCCGGTGCGGCAAACCTGCGGCGCCTCGATACCGCCGATCGGTTCGCCCCACGCGGTACCCGTCGGGCCCGAGTTCAGGGTGCTCTCGAACGGGTCGGTCTCTCCCACGCTGCCGATAAGAAGGTGCACGCCTATTCACTGGGCATGAAACAAAGGCTCGGCATCGCCAACGCCCTCATCCTCCCACGCGAGCTGCTGGTGCTCGATGAGCCCACCAACGGCCTCGACCCGCAGGGCATGCGTGAAGTGCGCAGCCTCGTGCGCTCGCTGGCCGCCGAGGGCACGACCGTGTTCGTGTCCAGCCATCTGCTCGCCGAAGTCGAGCAGATGTGCACGCACGCCGCCGTGATGAGTGCGGGCAGCCTCGTCGCGCAGGGCACCCTGGCCCAGCTGCGGCAGGTGGGCGAATCACGGGTCCACCTGCGCACACCGGACGCCGCCGGCGCCCTCCGGGTGCTCACCCACCTCGGGCTCGGGCCAGCACACGCCACGAGCGATGCCGCCGACGCGGTCGTCGTTGCGCCGCTCGGAGACACCAACTGGCAGCCGGAGGCCATCGTGACGGCTCTCGTGGCCGGTGGCGTGCGCATCCGTGGTTTCGCCATCGTGGAACCCAGCCTGGAAGAACGTTTCGTCGCACTGACCGGGGAGGGTTTTGATGTCGTCCAGTGAAATCCTGCCGCAGACGCCGGAGCGCGTTCTGTCAGCCCGCGCGGGAGGCTGGGATCTGCTCGGCTCGGAGATCTCCGTGCTGTTTCGTCGTCGTCGTACCTGGGCCATGCTCATCGCGGTGGCGCTCATCCCGATTTTGCTAGCCGTGGCCGTGCGTCTGTCCTCGTCGACGCTGGAACCGGGGGAGGGGCCGCCGTTCCTCGACCGGGTCACCCAGAACGGCCTGTTCGTCGGCTTCACCGCCATGGTGGTCGCCATTCCCCTGTTTCTGCCACTAACCATCGGAGTCGTCGCCGGAGACACCATCGCAGGGGAGGCTGGCCTTGGCACCCTGCGCTACCTCCTGGTGGCCCCAGCCGGCCGCGTACGGCTGCTATTGGTCAAATACGCCGGCGCTGCCCTGTTCTGCCTCGTCGCGACGCTGACGCTGACCGTGTCCGGCGCACTCATCGGTGCGGCACTGTTCCCGGTCGGGCCAGTGACGCTGCTCTCCGGCGACACCATCAGCGTGCCTGAATCGCTGTTGCGGTCGCTGCTGGTGGCCGCGTACGTCACGGTGTCGCTGCTCGGACTGTCCATGATCGGACTGTTCATTTCCACCCTCACCGATGTGCCCGTCGGAGCCATGGCGGCAACAATCGTGGTCTCGGTGATCGCGCAGATACTCGACGTCGTCCCGCAGCTCGACTGGCTGCACCCGTGGCTGTTCAGCCACTACTGGCTCGGCTTCGCCGATCTGCTTCGGCAACCGCTCGACCTGGGTTCGTTCGGCCAGAACGCGATCGTGCAGTTTTGCTACGTGGCCGTTTTCGGGGCTTTGGCCTATAGCCGATTCGTGACCAGGGACATCCTGTCCTGACCGACTCCCGTCACTGCTATGAATCTTAACGAGACAAGGCCGGATCCAGGGGATCCGGCCTTGTGAACTGTCTCAACCAGTCCTCGTAGATTTCTTGAAAGAAATCTCCGTGTCCGAGATGGGAATTGAACCCACACGCCCTTAACGGGCACTGGCACCTCAAGCCAGCGCGTCTACCAATTCCGCCACCCGGACTGGGTGAAACGGCCTCCGGATGAACCGGCTGCCGAGGTAATAACTTAGCACGGTTTAGAACGCCCGTTGTGTCACTGCACCCGTTGGCGACGGGTAGCGTGTGGTTATGGCTTCCTCCCCGAACACGATTCCGGCCGCAAGTTCCGCTGATTCAGCGGGTGCGTCACCCGGAACGGCCGCTGCGAAACTCGATCTGACCGCCGAAATCGCGCGCGATCTCATCCGTTTCGACACCACTAATTATGGTGAGGGTCGTTCAAACGGTGAAACGGATGCCGCCGAGTACGTTGCCCAGAAGCTGCGAGCCCTGGGCCTCGTGCCCGAACTGTTCGATTCCGAACCCGGCCGCACCAGTGTGGTGGCGCGGGTGCAGGGTCGCGATACGTCCCGCCCGGCCCTGGTCGTGCATGGGCACCTCGACGTGGTGCCGGCCGACCCGGCGAACTGGAGTGTCGACCCCTTCGCCGGCGTCATCAAGGACGGCTTGCTCTGGGGGCGCGGTGCGGTCGATATGAAGAATATGGACGCCATGATTCTGGCCTCCCTGCAGGACGTGATCGGCTCCGGCGGTGCGCCGGAGCGCGACTTGGTCATCGCCTTCTTCGCCGACGAAGAGGCCGGCGGTGTGCTCGGTTCCCATTTTCTGGTGAACGAACACCCGCACCTGTTCGACGGTGCGACCGAGGCGATCAGCGAGGTCGGCGGGTACTCCATCACCCTCGGCGGCCAACGCGCCTACCTGCTGCAAACCGGCGAGAAAGCCCTCATCTGGGTCAAACTGGTGGCCCGCGGCGAGGCCGGGCACGGCTCTCGTATGCATCCGAACAACGCGATCACCCGGCTCGCCGAGGCCGTGGCAAAACTGGGGCGTCACGAGTGGCCGATTCGGCTTACCGACACAACCGAACAGCTGCTCGGCGAGATCGCACGCATTCTCGACGTGGATCCGCAGCGGGTCGGCCCCGACGAGCTCGCCCTGGCGACCGGCACCGCCTCCGGCTTCATCCAGGCCAGCCTGCGCACGACCGCCAACCCGACCGGCCTCACCGCCGGATATAAGCACAATGTGATCCCGGATGCGGCCGAGGCGCTGATCGACATCCGCTCGCTGCCGGGGGAGGAAGACCTCGTGCTCGCTCAGATTCAGGACATCGTCGGTGCGGACATCGAAATCGTGACGATGCACCGCGATATCGGCCTGGAGACCGAGTTCAGCGGTCCGCTGATCGACGCCGTAGTGAGCACCCTGGAGCGCCACGATCCCGGAGCGCCGGTGCTGCCGTACCTGCTGTCCGCCGGAACGGACAATAAGGCACTGAGCACGCTTGGCATTAAGGGCTACGGGTTTGCCCCGCTGCGGCTGCCGGCCTACCTCGATTTTCCGGCCATGTTCCACGGCGTGGATGAACGAGTGCCCCTCGACGCATTAGTGTTTGGCAGGCGGGTTTTGACCGACCTGCTCTCCAGCTACTAGCAAGCCCTGGATCCGACACGGAGCGGGCATCCCTTGAATAATCTGAGAAAGCGAAGCGTGTGGACTTTCTGAATGCGATCATCCTGGGTCTGGTCCAGGGCCTGACCGAGTTCCTCCCGGTATCCTCGAGCGCGCACATCGCCATCGTCGGCCAGTTTCTGGGCACCGGCGAAGATCCGGGGGCACGCTTCACCGCCATCACCCAGATCGGCACCGAGGCGGCCGTGGTGATCTTTTTCTGGCGCGACATCGTGCGCATTATCGGCCAATGGGCCAGATCGCTCGGGGGCAGCGTTCCCCGCACAGATCCGGATGCCCGCATGGGCTGGCTCATCATTCTCGGCTCGCTGCCGATCATCATCCTCGGACTGCTGTTCCAGGACCAGATCGAGACCGTGCTGCGGTCGCTGTGGATCACCGCGACCATGCTCATCGTCTTCGGCATTCTGCTCGGAATCGCCGATCATGTCGGAGCCAAACGGCGCAGGCTGCAGGACATCACGGTCGGTCACGGCGTCATCTTCGGATTCGCCCAGGCCCTCGCCCTCATCCCTGGGGTGTCGCGCTCCGGCGGAACCATCACGGCCGGACTGTTTCTCGGCTATGAGCGCGCTGCCGCCGCCCGTTATGCCTTCCTACTGGCCATTCCGGCGGTGCTCGGCAGCGGCTTCTTCCAGATCTATAAGTCCATTGCCGAGCCGTGTCTGGCTGGCGCAGCCAACTGCACGCCCGAAATCTTCGGCCCGCTGGAAACGCTCGTGGCCACCGTCATCGCCTTCTTCGTGGCCCTCGCCGTGATCGCGTTCTTCATGAACTACATCTCCAAGCGCAGCTTCCTGCCGTTCGTGATCTACCGCATCGTGCTCGGCATCGTGCTGTTCGTGCTCCTCGGCACGAACGTCATCTCCGCGTAGCCCGCTCGCAAGGCGACCGCCCTTTGAAAGCTAGGCTGGTTGTATGCGTGCATGGGAACGACCCGAAATTGTCTCTGTCCCCGGGGAATCCAGTGCTCCCTGGCTCCACGACACCAAAACGGACAGCCTGGTGCTGGCACAGCCACGCGATGCGGCCCGTCTGTACGTCTGCGGCATCACGCCCTACGACGCGACGCACATTGGTCACGCCAACACCTACCTGGCCTTCGATACCCTGCAGCGGGTTTGGATCGACGCCGGCTTCCGGGTGCACTATGCCCAGAATGTGACGGATGTCGATGACCCGCTCCTGGAGCGGGCGACGGCCACCGGCGTGGACTGGCGCGAACTCGCCGCATCTCAGGTGGAGCTGTTCCGCACCGATATGCAAGCGCTCAGCATCATTCCACCGAACGATTTCGTCGCCGTGACCGAGGTCATTGACGAGATCGCTGAGGCGGTCGCCGCGCTTCGCGATGCCGGGCTGGCCTACCCCGTGCCGACCGACGATGCCGTGGCCGGTGCTGACGGGCAGATCGCCGCCGATCTTTACTTCGATATCGCAGCAGCGCAAGCGAACACGGGCTGGACGCTCGGCGAGGAGAGCAACCTCGACCTCGTGAGCATGCTCCGACTGTTCGCTGAGCGCGGGGGAGACCCTGACCGATTGGGCAAGCGCGACCGTCTCGATCCGCTGCTCTGGCGGGCCGCCCGGGCCGGAGAACCTGCCTGGGAATCCCTCGTCGGTGCGGGGCGACCCGGCTGGCACATCGAGTGCTCGGTCATCGCCCTGAAGGAGCTCGGCACCGACTTCACCGTGCAGGGCGGCGGATCCGACCTGATCTTCCCGCACCACGACATGAGCGCCGGACACGCGGAAGGGCTGTCTGGGCATCCGCTCGCCGGCGTCTACAGCCACACCGGCATGGTCGCCTACCGGGGGGAGAAGATGAGCAAGTCGCTCGGAAACCTCGTGCTGGTGTCGCGCCTGCGGGCCAGGGGCATCGATCCTCGGGCCATTCGTCTTGCCCTGCTCGACCGTCACTATCGCACCGACTGGGAGTGGACGTCCTCTCTGCTCGACGAAGGGGTGGAGCGTTTGGCCCGCTGGTCGGCGGCCTTCGGTGCCGGCGCCACGTTCGGCGCCGGTGCGTCCGGTTCAGCGACAGCAATCGTGCAGTCGCTTCGTTTGGCTCTCCGACACGATCTGGACACGCCGGAGGCGCTGCGCATACTCGACCACGCTGCAGCCGACACCGTTGACGCCCCTGAACTCGTCCATCGCGCCGTCCATGCCCTGCTCGGCGTGGAGCTCTAGAACCTACTGCCGCGGGCCCTCTGGCCGGCTGCCCGGCCCGTCGGGTCGACCGTCAGCGCGTCCATCACGTCCGTCAGTGCCGCGTTTTCGCAGGTATTTCTCGAACTCCTGCGCGATGGCTTCGCCGCTCGCTTCGGGGGAGTCGACGGTATCGCGGGCCTGCTCGAGCTGGGCGATGTAGGCGGCCATCTCTTCATCCTCACCGGCCAGCACATCGATCCCGGTTTCCCATTCGGCCGCCTCGGTGACGAGCGCACCACGGGGGATCACGACGTCGATCACTTCTTCCAGCTTGTCGATCAGGGCCAGCATCGCCTTGGGGGACGGCGCATTGTGCACGTAGTGGGGAACGGATGCCCAAATCGACAGCGTCGGAATGCCCGCCGTCTCGGCGGCGTCCGACAGCACGCTGAGAATGCCGACGGGTCCCTCGTAGTTGCTTCGTTCGATCTGCAATTCGCCGCGTACCTTCGAGTTGTCGCTCGACACGAAGATGGAAATGGGTCGGGTGTGCGGAACGTCGGCGAGCATCGCTCCCAGAAACACCACACCGCTGACATCGGCGGCGAGGGCAGCGTCGAGAATCTCCGCCGCAAAACTCTTCCAACTTCGTGACGGTTCGGTACCGATGAGCAAGTAGATGTTGCCGGCATTCGTACCACTGACCCGCAACTCGGCGTCTTCGGCCAGCGGAACGCTTACCGGGCCGGCGGCCGTCGGTCCGTACATGATCGCGCTCGGCCATCCGATGGCACGCACGCCGTCTTCATTGGTCGACACGGTCGGTCGGTTGAACTGGTAGTCAAAGTACAGTTCCGGATCGACCTCGGTAATGACCTCGACGTCGAGGAGGTCCTTGAGTGCACGTACTGCCCCGGTCGCAGCTTCGCCGGCATCATTCCAGCCCTCGAAAGCAACGACGAGAAGCCGCCCGCCCAGAAACCCAATACCGTCAGTCACCGTGTATGTCCTCAATTCTTTCGGCCTCCCGGTGGAGCGCCTCAGTCAAGGATAGGCGGTGGCCCTAGACTTGAATCCCGTGAATGTTTCTCCTGTGCCGCCCTCCGCGCCCGTTTCCCTTCCCGCCGCCGTCCTCTGGGACATGGACGGGACCATCGTCGACACCGAACCGTACTGGATGCGTGCGGAAACGGAGCTGGTCGCTGAATTCGGCGGCGTCTGGACGCATGATGATGGCATGCTGCTGGTCGGCTCCGGACTGTGGAACTCTGCGGCGATTCTGCAGTCCCGCGGGGTGGATCTCACGCCAGACGCCATTGTCGCTCGCCTCACCGACCGGGTGCAGCAGCAGCTGGCCGAGCATGGTATTCCTTGGCGCCCCGGTTCTCGTGAACTCCTGCAGGAGTTGAAGGCGGCGGCAGTGCCGACTGCGCTCGTCACTATGTCGGTCGAGCGCCTGGCTCGGCAGATCATCGACCTGATCGATTTTCCCGCGTTCGACCTGGTTATCGCCGGCGATATGGTCGCCAACAGCAAGCCGCACCCTGACCCCTACCTCGTGGCCGCCGAACGGCTCGGCGTCGATCCGCGCCGGTGCATCGCCATTGAGGATTCCGTTCCCGGCGTCGCCTCGGCGGTGGCCGCCGGTACCATCACCATCGCTGTGCCCCACCAGATCGACCTGCCGGAAAGCGACGACTACACCCGCTGGTCGACGCTGGTCGGTCGCACGATTGATGATCTGGCAGCGCTCTATCGTTTCTCCACCGCTGAACTTTCCGAACCCGTTCATCTTCTCGCCCCCACCCGGGCTGCCCAACACGAAAGCGCACCACTCGCATGAGCAACAACCAGGTAATCCAAAACAGTGGACTCTTTCGCGTCGGCGACCGCGTGCAACTCACCGGACCGAAGGGGCGAATGAACACCATTTCGCTCCAGGCTGGCCTGACCTTTCACACGCATCGCGGAATTCTCGCGCACGACGACATCATCGGGCAGCCCGACGGATCGGTCGTCACCAACAACGTCGGGGTCGAGCATCTTGCGCTGCGCCCCCTGCTGGTGGACTTCGTGATGAGCATGCCGCGCGGCGCGGCCATCATCTATCCCAAGGATGCTGCACAGATTTTGGCCCAGGCCGATATCTTTCCCGGTGCCACTGTCGTTGAAGCCGGGGTCGGTTCGGGAGCGCTCTCGCTCTGGCTGCTGCGGGCGATCGGTCCGGCCGGTCGGCTCGCTTCCTTCGAACGGCGGGAAGAATTCGCCGACGTCGCCCGGGACAATATCGCCACGTTCCTCGGCAACGATCCGGAGAACTGGACCATCACGCTCGGTGACCTCGCCGAAACCCTGCCGGAGACCCTGCCGGCGCAGAGCGTTGACCGGGTCGTCCTGGACATGCTGGCACCGTGGGAGTGCCTTGGCTCGGTTTCCGACGCCCTCAAGCCCGGCGGGGTCCTGCTCTGCTATGTTGCCACGGTGACGCAGCTATCTCGCGTGGCCGAGGCCATTCGTGGTACCGGGTTGTACACCAACCCGGACTCCAGCGAGACCATGATTCGTGGCTGGCACGTCGAGGGACTCGCCGTTCGCCCAGACCATCGCATGATCGGGCACACCGGCTTTCTCATCACCGCCAGACGGCTCGCTCCCGACACGATTCTGCCCGAATTGAAACGGCGACCGTCGAAGACCGACTTCAGTGACGCCGACGTCGAGGCGTGGACGCCCGGGGCGCTCGGTGAGCGCAATGTCAGTGCCAAGGTCATGCGCAAACGCGTGCGGATCGCCGGGACCAGCGCAGACCTCTCCAAAGCTCGAGACCTCGACGCCGGTTAGGATAGGGCTCGGCCCGTTTCGGTTGTAGTACGCGCGAGGCCTCGGCCGCGCCACCCGGTCACAGATCGACCCCACAGCATCCAGCGCAGCGCCCAGTGCTGCAGCAACCCCGTATCGAAAGAAGGACTTGTGCGCAAAGCATCCGCGCTGATCGCCACCGCCGGACTCGTGATGGCGGCATTGACCGCCTGTGCCAGCCCCGGCACGGCCCAGGCCTCCTGTGACGCACCGGTCTCCGCGGGTGCCGCCTCCGAGCTGGTGAAAGTTTCCGGCGACTTTGGTTCGGCACCGGAGGTCACTTTTCCGACGCCCCTCAAGTCAGCGTCCACCCAGCGCACCGAGGTGATTGCGGGTTCGGGGGACAACATCGTTCCCGGACAGAAGATCACCGCAGAGTTCAACCTCTACAACGGTACGACCGGTGCTGCGATCCAGCAGAGTGCTTTCGACGGCTCAACGGCCGTCCCGATCATCCTCAACGAGAGCACCCTTCCTGGATTCGTCGACGGTCTGCTCTGCGCCCAGGTCGGGGCACGTGTCGCGATCGTCATCGCACCCGAGGACGCCTTCGGACCAGCCGGCGGCAACGAACAGTTCCAGGTCGCGGCGACGGACTCCCTCGTGCTCGTGGTCGACATCGTGAAGGCCTTCCTGCCTCGCGCCGACGGTGCAGACCAGCTGGTCGCCAACGGTCTTCCCGCGGTCGTTCTGGACGCCGACGGTACGCCCGGCATCGTGGTGCCGTCCGGCGATGCGCCCACTGAACTTGAAATCGGGGTCCTCAAGAAGGGCACCGGGGCCAAGGTCTTGGAAGATTCGACGGTCACCTTGAACTACACCGGAGTGCTCTGGAAAGAGAAGACGGTCTTTGATTCCAGCTGGGCGAACGGCAGCCCGGTCGAGTTCGTTCCCACTGAGCTCATCCCCGGCATGGCAGCGGCTCTCACCGGGCAAACCGTCGGGTCGCAGATCGTCGCCGTCATTCCGCCCACACAGGCCTACGGTAAGACCGCGTCGGGCGCAGTTCCGGCCGATTCCACGCTCATCTTCGTCTTCGACATCCTCGGCATCAACTAAACGGCGGGAGTGACCTCGTGCCTTCCCTGGTCGACCCAGACGAACGCGGCGACGCGCCCAAACCGCGCCCGGTCACCGCTCCGGAACGTCTGTTCAGCTTGGTCCTGGCGCTCGTAGCGACGGACACCGGGCTGACCAAGGCGGATATCCTCGCCAACGTTCAGGGCTATCGGCAGCGATTCCTGATCGCTGGACCCAATGGCAGTTTGGAGCGCCAATTTGAGCGCGACAAGGACGACATTCGGGAACTGGGTATTCCCCTCGAGACGGTCGAGACGCCGGACGATCCGGGCAGCAACCATCACTTGCGCTATCGCATACCGAAAGGGCTGTACGACCTCCCGGCCGATGTGACCTTCACTCCCGACGAAGTGTCGCTGCTCAAACTCGCCGGCACGGTCTGGCGTGAAGGATCGCTGTCCGGTGAATCCCGTCGCGCCCTGATTAAGTTGAATTCGCTCGGCGTCGACTCGAGCGAACCTGTGCTCGGCTACGCACCGTTGCTGCGCACGCGGGACCATAGCTTTGACCCGCTCAGCAAAGCGCTGGATCGCACCGAGGTAGTGGCCTTTCTCTACCTCAAACCGGGCAAGAGGAAACCGCTTCGTCGCGTGGTCGTCCCCCGGGCGCTCGTGCAGCATGAGGGGCGCTGGCACCTCTACGCGACCGATGAAGTCGCTCATGCTCCGCGCACCTTCCTCCTTTCGCGCATCGTGGGAGCGGTCAAGGTCGTACCGGCGGCGTTCCCGTCCCCGGTCACCGATGCTGCCAACGACGTGTCCGCGGGCACTGCCGCCGACAGTGCTCGCGCCCTGGCCGAATTGGAAGAACTGTGGGCGAGCAACGTCGCGCACGTCCTGGTGCAGCCGGGCACCGACGCGGCAGTGCGCCTCGGCGCGCGTCAGTCGGGAATCCCGGCAACTGACCCGGCGTCCAGCCCGGAGCGCGTCGTGCATTTCACCGACCTGCACGTTCTAGCCGACGAATTGGCCGCCTTCGGGCCGGAAGTATTCGTCGTTGGTCCTCCCGCACTCCGCACGGCCGTGATCAGCCGATTGCTCGCTGTTCGCGATGCTCATTCGCCCGACCTGCCGGTCGGGGCAGCCGGAGCGGCGCCGCGCCGCCGCCTGACGCAATCCAAAACGCAACCGGCCACGACGGCCGCGCAGTCGCGAATCGCCAGCGACCAGCTCACTCTCCTGCTCTCGCTGGTTCCCTACCTGATCGAGCAGGGTCGGGTGACCGTCACGGAGGTCGCCGAGCATTTCGACCTGCCCCCTGAGCGTGTGCGCTCCCTGGTCAGTCTCATCGCCTTATCCGGAATTCCCGGAGAAACCCGTCAGTATTTGCACGGCGATCTCTTCGACATCCTCTGGGATGAATTCGAGCTGAACGACCGCATCGTCCTCACCCATCAGGTCGCCATCGACGATTCGCCCAGGTTCTCGGCCCGGGAGGCTGCAGCGCTCATCGCCGGCCTGCAATATCTCTCGGCCCTACCCGACAACGCTGATACGGATGCGATTGCATCGCTGATGGCCAAATTGACCCGCGGGGCGTCTGCTCCGCCGACCCAACTCGCCGTCGCGCGGCGCGATGGCGGGGCGACACGTGCGCTCCTCCAGGCAGCTCTCACGTCGGGGATGCAGGTAGAGTTTGACTACCTAAACGCCCGCGGTGCTCAGGAACACCGTCTCGTCGATCCGCTGCGCATCGAATCTGTTGACAACGACTGGTACCTGCGCGGCTGGTGCCATCTCCGCGAAGCGGTACGCACCTTCCGTCTCGATCGCATCAGCGACCCGCGCACGACCAGCAGAGCACGCAGCATGCACGCCGCGGATATTCTGTTGCCCGATACCCTGTTCCAAGCCTCCAGCGGCGACCTGGACGTGCGACTCGAACTCGAAACCGCGGCGTTGCCGTTGCTCGCCGACTATCGCCCCGAACGGTCGGTTCCGGTCGGTACGGGGGGTCATACGCGCACCACCCTGCGGGTCGCCCACTCCCACGCCCTCAAACGACTGGTCGCGGGATTGGCCGGGATCGTCACTGTTCTCGAACCGGCCGAATCACGCCGTGTCGTCGCCGAGTGGGCGGCGGCCGGCGTCGCGCAGTACACCGATGCCCCAGCCAGCGAGGAGTAGCGGATGCCCTGGTGGTCCTGGCTGCTCATCTGGAGCGCGCTGACGCTGGGTCTCCTCGCCCTTCTGGTGTGGTCCGGTGTGCGGCTCTACCGAAAATCCCTCGGTGCGCTGCGTGGCTTCGAAGCCCTGGGCGATCAGATCGCCGCACTGAACGTGGACGTCAGCCCGAGGCCGGAGCAGTTCAGACCGGCCGTCTTCACGGATCTCGCGGCGCTGCGCCACGAGGTCGAGCAGCGCGAAGCGGAACGCGTCCATCGGCGGCAGGTGCGTCGCGACGGCCGGATCGTGCGGGGTAAACTGATGCGAAACGCCCGCTACGTTACCCGCTAAGACAAGAGGACACACCCTCATGCTGCAAAACCTGACCGGATGGCATTTCCTGATCATCCTCGTTGTCGTACTGCTTCTCTTCGGTGCGCCCAAACTGCCCGGACTCGCCCGCAGCCTCGGCCAGTCGATGAAGATTTTCAAAAGCGAAATCAAGAGCGACAGCGTCGACCCCGATCCCAACGCACCGACCCAGTCGGGCGATGACACCGCGAAGTCCGCGGGTCCGACCGACCCGGCCGCGAAGCCCTAGCTACCGTGGCGGTACGCACGCGTCGGCGTACGCCCGTTGAAGGCAAAATGTCGCTCGGCCAGCATCTGGTCGAGTTGCGTAAGCGACTCTACCTAGCCGCCGCTGGCCTACTGATCGGTGCGATTGCCGGATGGTTCCTCTCGGATTTCGTCTGGGACCAGCTGCGCGAACCGATCTACGCCATCATCAACGCCCAACATCGCAACGCTCAGATCAACTACCCCGACATCACGAGCGCCTTCGACCTCAAGCTGAAGATTTCTCTGTACGTCGGCCTGATCGTGTCCAGCCCCGTCTGGCTGTACCAGGTGTTCGCGTTCCTCGTACCAGGCCTGACGCGCACGGAGAAGAAGTACACCTTCGGTTTTCTGTTCACCGCCATCCCGTTGTTCCTGGCGGGATGCGCGGCCGGCTGGGTCGTGCTGCCGCACGTGGTCGAACTCATGACGAGTTTCGCCCCGACCGAGGACTCCGCATTCATCAACGCCCAAGGGTACTTCGACTTCGTGCTCAAGCTCGTCGTTGCCATCGGGATCGCCTTCGTCCTGCCGGTGTTCATTGTGCTTTTGAACTTTGCCGGTGTCATCAGTGCTGCATCCATCATCAAATCCTGGCGGATCGCCATTCTGGTCATCGTGCTGTTCACCGCGATCGCCACCCCCGCGGCCGATGTCGTGTCGATGTTCCTGCTGGCGATCCCCATGGTCATGTTGTACTTTGCCGCCTACGGGATCGCGTGGCTGCACGATCGACGCGCGGCCAGAAAAGTGCTCGCGTTCGAAAAGGAACTTGGACTCCGGGCACCCTAGGAGCCCGCTGTCGTAACTGATAAGGATCACGTGACGCACACGCAATCGCCGGCCGAACGCTACTCGGCCGCTCGTACCCGGGCTAGCCAGCCAAAACTGCAGGCCTTCGAAAGCGGTCTCAAGTTCGACCTCGACCCGTTTCAACGCGAGGCCTGCGCTTGTCTGGAGGCGGGCAATAGCGTGCTCGTCGCGGCACCGACCGGTGCCGGCAAGACGATCGTGGCCGAATTCGCGATCTACCTCGCGATGCAGCAGTCTCGCGCAAAGGTGTTCTATACCGCGCCGATGAAGGCGCTCAGCAATCAGAAATTTCAGGAGTTTGTCGCCGAGTACGGTGCGGATCAGGTCGGATTACTCACCGGCGACAGCAACGTCAACCCCGGTGCGCGCATCGTGGTCATGACGACCGAGGTGCTGCGCAATATGCTCTACGCCGACTCCGACCTGCTGGCCGACCTCGCGTTCGTCGTTATGGACGAAGTGCACTACCTCGCCGACCGCTTTCGCGGCGCTGTCTGGGAAGAAGTAATCATCCACCTTCCGCAACCGGTGCGGATGGTCTCGCTGAGCGCCACCGTGTCAAACGCGGAAGAATTCGGAGACTGGTTGCAGGCGGTCCGTGGCGAAACCGACGTTATTGTCTCCGAGGAGCGCCCAGTACCCCTGGAACAACACGTTCTGGTCAAGAACAACATGCTCGATCTCTTCGATTCCACCGGTTTGATCGGCACTCATCGGGTGAATCCCGAACTCGTTCGGCTGTCCCACGCCGGCGGGCGTTCGGCCGGCGGGCGCGGCCGTGGCTCCGGCCGGCAGGGCGGTTCCTCCGGAGGGTATCGCGGTCATGACAACCACCGCCCGCAGTTCGATGCCGGCCGGATGGATCGCGGCGACATCGTGCGCATGCTCGACAGTAAACATCTGCTGCCGGCCATCTTCTTCATCTTCAGTCGGGTCGGTTGCGACCAGGCGGTGCGTCAGGTGCTCCGCTCCGGTGTGCGCCTGACGCAGGAACACGAACGCGACGAAATCCGCCAGATTGTCGACGACCGATGCCGCACCCTGCTCGACGAAGACCTCGGTGTGCTCGGCTACTTTGAGTGGCTCGACGGGCTCGAACGCGGAGTAGCCGCTCACCATGCGGGCCTGCTGCCCGCGTTCAAGGAGGTGGTTGAGGAGCTGTTTCAGAAGAAGTTGGTCAAGGCCGTCTTCGCGACCGAAACCCTTGCCCTCGGCATCAATATGCCGGCGCGCACCGTGGTCCTCGACAAGCTCGAGAAGTTTAACGGTGAAGCGCGGGTGCCGATCACGCCGGGGGAGTACACCCAGCTGACCGGGCGGGCCGGCCGTCGCGGCATCGACACGCTCGGTCACTCCGTCATCCAGTGGGCCCAGGGCCTGGACCCGCAGGCTGTCGCGTCGCTGGCCTCCCGTCGTACCTATCCGCTGAATTCGAGTTTCAAGCCGACCTACAACATGGCCGTCAACCTGATCGATCAGTTCGGCGTCGCCCGTACCCGAGGTATCCTCGAATCCTCCTTCGCCCAGTTCCAGGCCGATCGGGCTGTCGTCGACCTCGCGCGCTCCGTGCGTCAGCAGGACGAGTCCCTGGCCGGGTTCAAGACCAGCATGACCTGCCACCTCGGCAATTTCGAGGAGTACTCATCCATTCGACGACGGCTGACCGAGGTCGAGCGTGAAGGTACCAAGGCCGACAACTCACTCCGTGGGGAGCGCGACAAGCGGCAGCGTGAGGTGGCCAGCCTGCGCAAGCAGATGCGCGCCCACGGCTGTCACCACTGCCCCGACCGCGAGGCGCACTCCCGCTGGGCTGAGCGCTGGTTCAAGCTCAAGCGGCAAACGGATGCCCTCAACCAGCAGATCTCCCAGCGCACCGGCGCCATCGCGCGGGTTTTCGACCGGGTGACTGACGTTCTGCTCGGTTACGGCTACCTCGAATCCGACGCGCGCGGAACGATCGCGTTGAGCGAAAGCGGACGCATCCTGCGCCGCATTTACGCCGATCGGGACCTGCTCGTCGCCGAATCCCTGCGCCGCGGCCTGTGGAAGGACCTGGATGCCGCCAGTTTGGCCGCCATGGCCTGCGCTCTGGTGTTCGAGCCTCGCCGCGAGGAGGGGCTGATCGATGCCCGCTACCTGCCCAAGGGGCCGTTCCGACCGGCACTGGACGAGACGCAAGACCTGTGGAGCAGCATCGACGACCTCGAACGCAACAACAAACTGCCCGGCAGCAATCCGCTGGCGGTTGGCCTTAGCCTGGCCATGTGGAAATGGGCCCGCGGCGCGTCGCTCGCCGATGTGCTCTACGAAGCCGAAATGGCCGCGGGAGATTTCGTGCGCTGGACCAAACAGACCATCGACCTCCTCGACCAGCTCGTGCAGGTTGACCAGCGCAGTATCGCCGGTAACGGTCGCGTTGGGCCGACCGCGCGCGAGGCCATGGACTCGATCCGTCGCGGCATCGTCGCGTACTCCTCGGTGGCCTGAACCAGCCATGGGGGGGAACGAGAGTGCGTTCAGCCTGCCACTGTGGGCATCCGTTCTGGTGGCGGCCGGTGCCGGCGCCATCCTCGACGCCGGATTTCCGGACCGGGACTGGTGGTTTCTCGCCCCGGTCGGCGTGGCGCTCATGCTCGTGGCGCTGCTCGGTCGAAGCCTCGGTACCGGGTTGCTGGTCGGGCTGGTCGCCGGGCTGTCCTTCTGGCTGATCCACATCTACTGGATCACTCTGTATCTCGGACTCGTGCCGTGGTTCGCGCTCGGTGGCTTGCAAAGCCTGTTCTTCGGCCTCGGCCTCGGCCTCACCGCGCTCGTTCTGCGGCACGGGCCGCGCCTCTGGCCGAGCGTCTGGGGTCGCGTCGGACTGGTTCCGGTCATCGTGGCCGGGCTCTGGACGGCCAGGGAAGCGATCAGCGCGGTCTGGCCCTACGGCGGATTCGCCTGGGGCCGAGTCGCGCTCTCCCAATCGGAGAGTCCGTTCGGCTCGCTCGTCGCCTGGGTGGGACTGTCCGGCCTGAGTTTCATCCTGGTCTGGCTAAGTGCCCTCGCCGTGCAACTATTGCGGGAGCCCGACCTGGCCCACACCCTGCGGGCAGCCGTGGCGGTCGGTGCGGTCGCCCTCGTGCTCGCCATCCCCGCGTGGCCGACGCTGCCCAGCGGTACGACCCGGCTGGCCGCGGTGCAGGGCAACGCCGACGCCGGGCTGTTTGCGGAGTATTCACCCGGTCAGATTCTGCAGGACCACACTTCGGCCACCCTGCCGTTGATCGGCGAGAGCGTGGATTTTGTGGTTTGGCCGGAGAACGCCAGCGACATCGACCCGACCCGCTCGGCGGCGGCGGCGCAGGTACTCGACTACATCAGCACCGAAATGGATGCTCCGCTCATCACGGGCACGATCACCCAGCCCGAAAACACCTATTTCAACAGTTCTCTGCTCTGGGAGGCCGGACGCGGGGCCGTCGACGTATATGACAAGGTGCATCCGGTGCCGTTTGCCGAATATATGCCGGATCGAGCATTCTGGCGCCCGTTCGCGCCGGAGCTGATTGATCTGATCGCACGCGACTACGGTATCGGTACCCGCGACAATGTCTTCAACATTGACGGTGTGCTGGCCGGCATCGCAATCTGCTTCGACATCGCCGATGACCAGCTCGTGCAGGAGATGATCGACAGCGGGGCGCAGCTGATTCTGGCCCAGACCAACAATGCCGACTTCGGACACACCGATGAAAGCGTGCAGCAGCTCGCCATCGCCCGGCTGCGTGCGATCCAAACCGGTCGCACCGTTGTGAACATCTCCACGGTCGGGTCGAGCGCCATCATCACACCCAACGGTGACACCCTCGACAGCCTGCCCACGTTCACTGCGGGCGCCATGGTGCAGACGGTGCCGCTCAGCGACACCATCACGCCGGCGATGGTGGCCGGTCGGGCAACTGAGTGGTTGCTGTCGGGTCTGGGCCTGGCCGGTCTGGCGCTCTGCCTGGGCGCGGCCCGGCGACACCGCCGGTAAAATCCGCGTTAACCAACGACGACCCCGCCACCACGGGTGCGAGTACGGGGGTACAAACGCAGTGGTGCGGGGTCGAGCGGGGATTTTGAGCGGTTAGGCACCGATCTTCTGCTGGCCACCACGGCGCAGACGCAACACCGAGAGGCGCTCTTCGAGCAGCTCTTCGAGTTCGTCCCTAGTGCGACGCTCCAGCAACATATCCCAGTGGGTCCGAGGAATTTTCTCGTCGGAGTGGTCAACGATTACGGGCATGGAGTCGACGAGCCGAGTCGCCGTCCGTGCGCAGTACTTGCATTCCCATTCGTCCGGAGCCTCGGCTTCGGCCGAGAAAATCATTACCGTCTCGCGCCCGCATGTTTCACACCGGTAGGTGTGGCCCACTCGGGGGGAGAAGGTGACGCCTTCTTCGCTCTGCAGGCTTTGTGCGCCCAATCTCATGCCACGCAAACTGCGGTCAGCCATAGTGTGGTCTCCTCTCGCTCGTAATCACAGATCGATCACGATGCCTTCACAGTTCTAAACCATCAAGCTGGACGTTAACCTTCCCGCTCCCCCCGTTCTGGAAGGTAACTCTCAGGTTCGGCGAGTAATGGCGGCAACGGCCAGATCTGCACGGTCCGTGACGAGGCCGTCAACTCCGCTGTCGAGGAGTCGAATCATGTCGATCGGATCGTTCACGGTCCACACATGCACCTCGACATCGACCCGATGCATCATCTCGATAAATCGGGGAGTGACAATGCGCACCGGTCCGAGCCGTTCGGGCACCTGCACAGCGACGCACCCCTGCAGGGTGCGTCGAACCAGGGCGGTCAGCCCCAGATTCGTCGCGGCGACGGCCTGGGCCACGAGTGACGATGACGCCGACGACACCACGCCGGGGAGAAGGCTGAGAGCGTGCCGCCGCCGTGGTTCGGTGAACGAGGTCACGAGCACTCGCTCAGAGGCCCGCTGATCGAGAATCGCCCGCGCGGTCGGCTCCGCCGCAGCATCACTTTTCATATCAATGTTGAACAGGGCGTCCGGAAAAGCTTCCAGAGCATCGCTGAGCGACGTGAACCCCTGGCCCTCGCCCAGACTGATGCGTTTGAGCTCGACCATGGTCAGCTGATCAATGCGCACATCCCGACCCAGCCGCGTGAGGTCGGGGTCGTGGCTGAGCACCGCGACACCGTCGAGTGATACCTGCACGTCGGTCTCGAGGTGCGTGGCCCCGGTCGCGAGCGCCTTCACGAAGGCTAGCAGCGTGTTTTCCGGGGCGGCCTGGGTCAGGCCCCGATGGGCGAACACCCGGGGCGGCGTCCCGCTGAGAAACACCGACTGGGCATTTTCGGCCACCGGCTAGCCCTGCGGCGAAACCGGGGGAGCGGATGCTGCCGGTGCCGCCGCGCCGGCAGCATCCGCCGGGTTCGCACCAGCAGTCTGGGCACCGTTTTGTTGTGCACCGTTTTGTTGGGGACCGCTGTGTTGAGCACCGCCTTGTTGAGCACCGCTGTGTTGAGCACCGCTGTGTTGAGCACCGCCTTGTTGAGCACCGCCTTGTTGAGCACCGAACGCGCTGCCGATTCCCTTCATCGCCTCGGTGAGTTCACTCGGAACGATCCAGAGCTTGTTGGCGCTTCCCTCGGCGAGCTTAGGCAGGGTCAACAGGTATTGGTACGCCAGCAGCTTGGGGTCGGGGTCGCCATCGTGGATGGCCTTGAATACGGTCGTGATCGCTTCGGCCTCACCCTGGGCGCGCAGGACGGCAGCCTTGGCGTCGCCCTCGGCCTCGAGAATGGCCGCCTGGCGGGCGCCCTCGGCGGTGAGGATCGCGGACTGTTTGGTTCCCTCAGCGGTGAGGATGAGCGCACGGCGGTCACGTTCGGCGCGCATCTGCTTTTCCATCGAGTCCTGAATGGAGTGCGGCGGTTCAATGGCCTTGAGTTCAACTCGGCCGACACGAATGCCCCACTTACCGGTGGCTTCGTCGAGCACGATGCGGAGCTGGCTGTTGATATTGTCCCGGCTGGTGAGGGCCTCTTCGAGGTTCAGGCCACCGACGACGTTACGCAGGGTGGTCGTGGTGAGCTGCTCGACCGCGCCGAGGTAGTTGTTGATCTCATAGGTGGCCGCCCGGGCATCCGTCACCTGAAAATAGACGACGGTATCGATCGAGACGACGAGGTTGTCCTCGGTGATGACCGGTTGCGGAGGAAAGGACACGACTTGCTCGCGAATGTCGAGGAGGGGACGCACCCGGTCGACGAACGGCACGAGCAGGTTCAGACCGGGCAGCAGGGTCTTGTGGTACTTCCCGAGGCGCTCGACCACGCCGGCGTTGCCCTGCGGAATGATGCGAATGGCGCGCAACAAAATGACGATGACGAACACCGCCAAAACGGCGAGCAGGGCGAACACGAAGATCTGTCCGATGAAGGCTGCGGGGTCAAGCATGATTCTGGGTCCTTTCGGCGGAGATGACGACGGCGGTGGAGCCTTCGATGAGGTGCACGGTGATCGCCTGTCCGGGATCAATGGATCCGTTGTCGGTGGTACCGGCCGGTCCGACCAGGCGCGCGGTCCAGGTTTCACCATTGGCCAGTTTGACGAGCCCGCTGGTCTGGGTTACCGTCGCGACGACGCGACCGGTCATGCCGATCAGGGCGTCGATATTACTCAAGGCCGGATCGCCGCCCCTGCGCAGGGCACGCAGCAGGAACGGCCGGATGGTGAGCAGGAGCAGCACCGAAAGGCCGGCGGCGACGACGATTTGCAGCCACCACTCCAGACCGAGCAGATTGGCGGCCAGGCCGCCCAGGCTGCCGATGGAAATCATCAGGAAGGTGAATTCCAGGCTCAGGAGCTCGATCGTTACGGCGACGAGAATGAAGACGAGCCACAGAATCCAGAGATAATCAGTCAGGTCGACCATGGGTGCCACTTTCCCCAATCCATTTCCTCTGAAACTAGCAGGTGCCACCGACAACACGCCGGGGGAGCGACCGGTGCTTCTTGATATGGTCGACAGGCGAGTGTGTGGCAGTCGATGCCCGCCTCATCTAAATTCGACGTGAATGACTAACGTGCATGACTACCGGCGTGCATGAAACTAAAAGGAGCCCCCGTGACCAATCCACTTGCAGCAGGATCACTCGAGGGCAAGCGTGTACTCGTCACCGGCTCCTCCCGCGGTATCGGTGCCGATACTGTCGGGTACTTCGCCGAAGCCGGCGCCAGGGTCGTCATTAACTACCGCAATAAGGAGGCACGCGCGAATAAACTCGCCGACGCCATTCGCGCTGCCGGCGGTACGGCCATCACGGTCGGTGCCGACCTGACCGACCCGGCCTCGGTCGCCGCGATGTTCGAGACCATTCGCACCGAATTCGGCGGCCTCGATATTCTGGTGATGAACGCCTCGGGCGGCATGGAGAGTGGCATGCCCGCCGACTACGCCATGACGTTGAACCACGATGCCCAGGTGAACCTGCTCAACGAAGCGGTCCCGCTGCTCGGCGATGACTCCCGCGTCGTGTACGTCACCAGCCACCAGGCGCACTTCATCAAAACCACGCCGACCATGCCGGAGTATGAGCAGGTGGCTCGCAGCAAGCGTGCCGGTGAGGATGCCCTGCGCGCGGTGATCCCCCAGCTTGAGGAATCCGGCATCGGCTTTGTCGTGGTCTCCGGCGACATGATCGAGGGCACCATCACGGCGACACTGCTCGAGCGGTCCAACCCCGGTGCCCTCAGCGCCCGCAAGGAAGCGGCCGGTCGCTTGTACAACGTCAGCGAGTTCGCGGCGGAGGTCGTAGCCGCTGCGGTTGAGCCGGTTCCGGTCGGCAACACCCGCTACGTGGGCGAAACGATCGGGTTTACGGGCGAATAGCATGACCACGAACACGGCGAATCCGGAATCAGAGATGCAGGTTGCAGACAGCCACGACCTGATCCGTGTGCAGGGCGCTCGGGAAAACAATCTCAAGAACGTCAGCGTGGAGATTCCCAAGCGCCGGTTGACCGTGTTCACGGGCGTGTCCGGCTCGGGCAAGAGCTCACTAGTGTTCGGCACCATTGCTGCCGAGTCGCAACGCATGATCAACGAAACGTACAGCACCTTCGTGCAGGGCTTCATGCCGACCCTGGCCAGGCCAGACGTCGATGTGCTCGATGGGCTGACGACGGCCATTATCGTCGACCAGGAGCGGATGGGGGCCAACGCGCGCTCCACCGTCGGTACCGCCACCGACGCCAACGCCCTGCTGCGCATCCTGTTCAGCCGACTCGGCAACCCGTACCTCGGCTCACCCCAGGCGTATTCGTTCAACGTCGCCTCGATCAGTGGAGCGGGCGCCGTTTCGATCGAACGCGGGGGACAGACCGTCAAGGAACGCCGCAGCTTCAGTATCACCGGGGGCATGTGTTCCCGCTGCGAGGGTCGGGGATCGGTCACCGATATCGACCTCCGCGCGCTCTACGACGACACCAAATCCCTGAACAAGGGCGCACTGACCATCCCCGGCTACAGCATGGACGGCTGGTTTGGCCGCATCTTCAATGGCTGCGGCTTCTTCGACCCCAACAAAGCGATCAAGGACTTCACCAGGAAGGAACTCGCAGACCTCCTCCACAAAGAGCCGACCAAGATCAAGATCGAGGGCATCAACCTCACCTACGAAGGCCTGATTCCCAAGATCCAAAAGTCGATGCTCACCAAGGATGTTGACTCGCTGCAGCCCCACATTCGAGCGTTCGTAGAGCGTGCCGTGACCTTCACCGTTTGCCCCGACTGCAACGGCACCCGATTGAACGAGGGCGCGCGATCGTCGACGATCAACGAAATCAGCATCGCGGATGCCTGTGGGATGCAGATCAGCGACCTCGCCGAGTGGGTTCGTGGCCTGAACGACTCGTCCGTCGCGCCGCTGCTTACCGCGTTGGAGCTCCTGCTGAACTCCTTCGTGCAGATCGGGCTGGGTTACCTGTCCCTTGACCGGGCCTCTGGCACGCTCTCCGGCGGTGAGTCGCAGCGTACCAAGATGATCCGTCATCTCGGATCTTCACTCACCGACGTGACCTATGTCTTCGACGAACCGACCATCGGACTGCACCCGCACGACATCCAGCGCATGAACACCCTGCTCGTCCAGCTGCGCGACAAGGGCAACACGGTGTTGGTGGTGGAGCACAAGCCGGAGATGATCGCGATCGCCGACCACGTCATCGACCTCGGGCCGGGTGCTGGTTCGGACGGCGGCGAGGTTGTCTTCGAGGGCTCTCTCGCCGGACTTCGAACCAGCGGCACGTTGACCGGTCGGCATCTGGATGACCGCGCCGCCGTCAAATCGACCGTGCGTGCACCGTCTGGTGTCCTGCCGGTTCGTGGCGCCAGCGCCCATAACCTGCAGAGCGTCGATGTCGACATTCCGCTCGGTGTGCTCACCGTGCTCACCGGTGTGGCCGGGTCCGGTAAGAGTTCGCTGATCTCCGGATCGGTCTCGGGCCGGGACGGTGTGGTGACCGTCGACCAGGGCACGATCAAGGGGTCGCGGCGCAGCAACCCGGCGACGTACACCGGCATGCTCGAGCCGATCCGCAAGGCATTCGCGAAGGCCAACGGCGTGAAGCCGTCGTTGTTCAGCTCCAATTCCGAGGGCGCCTGCCCCAACTGCAACGGCGCCGGCGTCATCTACACCGACCTGGGAATCATGGCGGGTGTCGCCATCCCCTGTGAGGTATGCGAGGGCGAGCGGTTTCAGGCATCCGTCCTGGACTACCACCTCAATGGGCGCGACATCAGTGAGGTGCTGGCGATGTCGGTGACCGAGGCCGAGCAGTTTTTCGGTGCGGGGGAGTCACGCATTCCGGCGGCGCACGCAATTCTCTGCCGGCTCGCCGACGTCGGCCTCGGCTACCTCAGCCTCGGCCAGCCGCTGCCGACACTCTCCGGCGGTGAGCGGCAGCGGCTCAAGCTCGCCACGCAAATGGCCGACAAGGGCGATGTCTACGTTCTGGACGAGCCGACCGCCGGCCTGCACCTTGCCGACGTTGAGAATCTGCTCGGACTGCTGGATCGGCTGGTTGACTCCGGTAAGTCCGTCATCGTGATTGAGCACCACCAGGCGGTCATGGCGCACGCCGACTGGATCATCGACCTGGGCCCCGGCGCCGGGCGCGACGGCGGCCGAATCGTCTTTGAGGGAACGCCCGCCGATCTCGTGGCCGGGCATTCAACGCTGACCGGCGAGCACCTGGCAGCCTACGTCGGCGCCTGATCCGGCGTTACCGGAGTGATGTCCGGCCCGCAGTTCGGCGGGCCGGACACCACTCTCGACCACTCTCGGGCATGTGACTGATAATGCACATTATGTCAAGTCAGACTCGATAGGAGTCATTATTCCAAGCAACCACCATCGACGCATACCGTCCGCGATTACGGAGAGGAATGCGCAGTATGATCCAAGTTCGCATCAGCTGGAGGTCAACGATTTTAGCCTGGCCCCCGTTTGTAGACACGGGTTCAGTGGCGAGCTGAACTTCCGCGGTCTGTGCGGTTTCCTACTATGTAGGGTATCCTTACCTAACCAGCCCCTGCGCACCGTTCGAAAGTATTCTCGTGCTCCACACTATGCCCGCACCACGACTGACCCTCCTTAATGGCTCAGACGACGACGTCGCATTCGTCACCGGTAGTGGAGACCTCAGCTACGCCCAGCTAGCCAGGATGGTCGCCATACGCCGTCTCGAGCTTGGTCGTGTCCGCCGACTCGTGATGCTGGAGGCAGCAAATGCCGTCGAGCCGATCGTTACCTACCTTGCAGCTCTGGAAGGTGGCCACCCGGTGCTTCTGGTCGCACCGGGTAACGATGAAGCATCACGGATTCATCGCGCGTCACTGGCTGAACGGTTCGACCCTGACGTCATTGCCGTCCGCGACGGGGACGGCCCGGCCCTGCGGGAGATGCGGCCTGGATCCACGCACAGCTTCTCCGACGACCTAGCCATGCTGGTGAGCACCTCCGGGTCCACCGGGTCGCCGAAGCTCGTTCGGTTGTCCCGGCAAAACCTGCTGAGCAACGCACAAGCCATTGCGGCGTACCTGCGTCTCACGCCTGCAGACCGGGCAGCAACCACGCTGCCGATGCATTACTGCTACGGCCTCTCGGTCCTGAACAGCCACCTCGTGTCGGGAGCGAGCGTCGTCCTCACCGAGCGATCGGTGGCCGACGCGGCGTTCTGGGACGAGGCCGGGATGCATCGGATCACTTCTTTCGCGGGCGTGCCCTACACCTTCGAGCTTCTTGAGGCGGGCAATTTCACGGATCGGTTGCCAGCGAGCATCCGCTACCTCACCCAAGCCGGCGGCCGCCTCGCCCCAGAAGCGGTGCGCCGCTTCGCACGCCTCGGTGAGCGTCGCGGGTTCGAATTCTTCGTGATGTACGGGCAGACAGAGGCCACTGCGCGGATGGCGTACGTCCCCGCGGAACTCGCCGACCACGCCGCCGGCAGCATCGGCCGCCCCATCCCTGGAGGTCACCTGCGCATCGATGCCGAGGCGGGAGCGGACGTCGGCGAACTCGTCTACGAAGGCCCCAACGTCATGCTCGGCTACGCCGAGACACCGGCCGACTTCGCATTGGGGCGCACGGTCCACGAGCTTCGCACCGGCGATCTCGCCCGGCACCGCGAGGACGGCATGTTCGAGGTCGTCGGACGGCTAAACCGATTCGTGAAGGTGTATGGGCTCCGGGTCGACCTCGATTCCGTCCAACGCCTCCTCGCCGAGGAAGGAATCGAAGCCCGTACGGCAAGCACCGGAGAACGCTTGCTCGTATTCATTCGTGCGGCCCGGTACGTCGACAGGGCACGAACCCGCACCGCTGTGCTACTCGGAATCCCCACGCACGCTATACACGTCTACACGGTGAGCGAGTTTCCTCGCACAGCCAGCGGCAAGCCCGACCTTGCCTCGCTCGTCCGTTATGCCCAGATGATCGACGCCCAGAAGGCGTCGACAGCAGCGAACCCCGGGCAGGTCGCAACCTCCGACATGATCCGTAACCTTTTCATCGTTCTCCTTGGGCGCCCAGACGCGACCATCGACGACACTTTCGCCGGGCTCGGCGGGGATTCGTTGAGCTACGTCGAGGTGGCCCTGCGGCTGGAGGACCTCCTCGGCGCGTTGCCGCGGGATTGGCCAGCACAATCGGCCCGGAACCTCGCGTCCTCGGCCGACGGCCCTCCCCCACAGGCTGACAGCACGGCCGTGGGCGAAACGGCGAAGCGTGGAGCGGCGACAGTCGGAGCGTGGAAGGTCCGCTTTCCCCGGGTCGAGACTCCCGCCGTTCTCCGCGCACTCGCAATCGTGCTGATCGTCGGCACCCATGCCGACCTGATCACCGTGCAGGGCGGCGCACACCTGCTGCTCGCCGTCGCCGGATACAACCTGGCCAGGTTTCAGCTCGCCGACGTTGCGGGGGCCACGCGCGTTCGCCGCCTGCTCAGAAGCGCAGCCCAGATCGCGATTCCGGCCACGCTGTGGATAGGGGCCGTCGCCGTGCTCACCGGCAAGTACACCTGGACCACAGCACTGCTGGTCAACCACCTCGTCCCCGGCGACGGCAAGTGGAACGAGCAATGGCAATTCTGGTTTCTCGAGGCCGCCGTCTGGACCATGCTCGGCTTTGCGGCAATGTTCCTAATTCGCCCGATCGACCGCCTCGAACGACGGCACCCGTGGACGTTCCCGATCACCCTGTTCGCGGCAGCCGTCACGACCCGATTCGCACTCGTCGGCATCGAGGCAGAAGGAATTGAAAGATACACCCCGTTCACCGTGCTCTGGTCTCTCGTGCTCGGCTGGGTCATCGCCCGGGCCGACAATAACTGGAAGCGTGTGGCGGCATCGTCAGCGGCGATCGTCGCCACGATCGGATTTTTCGGGGATCCAGCACGCGAAGCAGTTGTGGTGGCCGGAATACTGTTGCTGATCTGGGTGGAACGGCTGCGAATGCTGCGCACCCTCGTTCCGGCCGTTCGACTACTGGCCAGCGCATCCCTGTTCATCTACCTCACCCACTGGGTCGTCTACCCGACTTGGGAGGCCAGTGCCCCCTGGTTCGGAACGATCTCGTCACTAGCCATCGGCGTCGCCGCGTGGTACCTGTATCGCCTGGTCGGCCGAGCATTCAATTACGCTGCCACCACAGGCTTGAGGAGCCGAAACCACTTTGCAATCCGAAGTTAAACCGCTTGATATCAACGGATCGAGCCAACCGAGCATGAATCGATGGGCAGCGGAGGGGAGCGGGAAATTTCGCTCCCAAGACATGAATTGCCGCGAGCCAGAGGCGGTGCTCGAGCGGAATCCTTTCCTGCACCGGACTCCAGATGTTCCCGCAGCGCCAGGACCACAAGAGCGAGTGCTTCACTCGTGCCAGCCGTGACGGCGATGTCCTCGGCCTCACACCGCACTCCCCTGGCATGCCCCAGGTGGTCGGCGATTTCCGCGCGCAGGGCCAGGGTGCCCTGCAGGGGTGGTTCGGTCTATGGAATGGGTCTCGCGGCGGCCAGGCGCCACGCGGCCGTCCAAGGCCGCCCCGACAAGCTTCCGGTCGACGGGTATCCCGGTATCAAATCCAGCACATCAAGCGGATGCTGCTGACCCGCTTCCACCATCGGTCGCGCTGGCGCCGCGAGGGTTCCCCCGTGCAGCAGAACGGCCACGCGCGTCGACGCTCCCTGGGTGCTGACCAAATATTCCTCGCCGTTGAGCTGCTCGTTCTCTCCGAACGGTTCATGCCCGGCCGAAATGAAGAAGTGCGCCCGATGACGCGCCGCGAACTGGCAGCGACCGTCGTGCTGCGCATACCCCTCACCGAGATGAGCATGAAGATGCGCAGTGGTGCACCGAGCGAGGCCGTCGACGATGGCGAAAACCACGCGGTCTGGGCCGGAGTGGTCCCGGTGGTGACCGGATGGGGCGCACCAGCTGGCTCACCGTTGACGGCGGATGGAACGGAAGTTCCCGCATCCGTTCGCCGGCACTGAGCCAGTGACAGCGAGCTGGCCGCGCAATCAGAATTGCGGATCAGGCGTGCGCATGGTGCATGACCATGCCGAATTCATTAACCGGTTCGAACGCGTCACGATCCCAGGCCCCGGGGTGGGGCACCGGACAATTGACCACCGTGTTCCGCGACGAGTGGTCGATGGTGTGTTCACGCATCGCATGACCGCAGATCGGGCACGACCGGAAATCGGTTGCACCCCACTGTTCCGGACCGCGTGGGGTTTTCCTGTCCTGAATCATGCCATTACGATACGCCCGATTGGACAAAAAGGCGCGCAGCTGGTAAGAGAAACGTGCAGGCCGAGCTAGGCCTCGCCGAATCCGGATTCCAGCAGGGCCGCGAGGGCGCTGATTGCGGGCCCGGCCGCGGGGTCGGTCGAGGCCAGGTGCACGCGACTCCCCCGGGCCAGCCCGAGCGACATAATGCTGAGCAGGCTCGTCGCGTCCGTGCCGTTCACCGTGAGGGGCACCGCGAAGGTGCTCGCGAGGCTCACGAATTCCGCCGCCGGACGAGCGTGCAGACCGTCCCTGTTCACCAAGATCACAGTGCGGGAGATCTCCCCAGCCTCGCCTGGATCTGCGGTCCCGGCATCGGCACTAGGCTCGCCCGCGTGGGCCGGCTGAAGTGCAGAGCGCGCGGCTGCCACGACGGCCTTGAGATCTCCCCCGATTTCCGCGGCGACCGCCGCCGCAACCCCACCTTCGACGAGCGGAGCATCCACAATCTGTACCTGATCCTGCTTCGCCTGGTCGAGAAAATCGCGGGCCATTTCCGCGGTCAGAATGGCCGAGCCAAGATCGCACAAAATCACCACACCGGCGCCACCCTCCGCCTCGGCCAGTGCCGTCGTGATCATATCGAAGCTCGTTCCGATTGTGCCCTCGTCGGTGCCACCGGCAGCGACGAGTCGCACGGTCGGTGCCATCTGACGGGCCAGTTCAACCAGTCCCGCCGCGATCTTCGCGCTGTGCGAGACGAAAACCAGGCCAACCCGGTCAGCGGATGCCGGCACGCTCACTCCGTCACCCGGGTCGCGTCGACGGCGGCGCGTAGCAGGAGCGCCGTCGACTGTGCGCCCGGATCCCGGTGACCAATCGCGCGCTCACCGAGGTAGCTCGCTCGGCCCTTCCGCGCCACGAGCGGTTCGGTGTCCTGGGCGCCCCGCGCTGCGGCATCCGCTGCCGCTGTCAGCACGGCCGGTGCGCTCCCGCCCGCCGACTGCGCGGCCTGGGCCGCATCGACGGCCGGGCTCCAGGCGTCGATCATGGTTTTGTCCCCCGCCCCGGCTTTGCCGCGCAGGACGATGCCGTCCCTGGCCGCCGTCAGGAGGGCGACGAGCGCCATACCGTCGAGAGTGCCCACGGCAGCAGTTGCGCCGGCGGCCTTCAGAAACGCGGTGCCGTACAGTGGCCCGGCGGCTCCGCCGACGGTGGAGATGAGCGTGGTGGCGAGTAACTTGAGTACGGTACTCGGGGTCGCATCGTCAGCCAGACCATCGAGTTTGGGCAGGACCGCCTGAAAACCACGATCCATGTTTTCGCCGTGATCGCCGTCGCCGATGTCACGATCGAGCGTGTTCAACGCGGCGCGCTCGGCGGCCAACACCTCTGCGCTGCGCCGAATCCACCGCACCGTCCAGGCGGTATCCAGGTCCGAGTTTGTTCTTGCGTCCGGGCTCATCGGCGCCTCCTTCTATCGTCCCCACCGTAGCGCGGCCGTCTGCACCGGTGCATCCCAGAGGGCGGTCAACTCTGCATCCAGCTGCAGCACGGAAATCGACGCCCCCGCCATTTCGAGGCTCGTCGTGTAGTTGCCCACGAGGCAACGCGACACAGTGATGCCCCGCTCGTGCAGTACTGCGACCGCGCGCCGGAACACGATGTATAGCTCCACCAGCGGCGTGCCGCCCATGCCGTTGACCAACAGCAGCACCTGGTCGCCGCTGGCCAACGGCAGGTCCTCCAAAATGGGCATGAGCAGGCGGTCGACGATGGCATCGGCCGGCTCGAGCTTGATGCGTTCCCGGCCGGGCTCACCGTGGATTCCGATGCCGATCTCGATCTCGTCGTCAGCGAGCACGAAGCTCGGCTCGCCGGCGTGCGGCACCACGCACGGCGTCAACGCCACCCCCATCGTGCGTACCCGAGAATTGACCTTTTCGGCCACGGCAACGACAGCAGCCAGGTCATCGCCGCGTTCAGCAGCGGCCCCGGTGATCTTCTCGACCAGCACCGTTCCGGCCACACCGCGGCGTCCCGCGGTATAGAGCGAGTCCTTCACCGCGACGTCATCATTGATGATGACCGTGCGAACCTCAATTCCTTCAGCGGATGCGAGATCGGCTGCGGTCTCGAAATTCAGCACGTCCCCGGTGTAGTTCTTCACGATGTGCAGCACCCCCACTCCGCCGTCGACCGCCTGCGTTGCGGCCAGGATCGGGTCAGGTGTTGGGGACGTGAAAACCGGCCCAGGAACGGCTGCGTCGAGCATTCCGAAACCGACGAATCCGCCGTGCAACGGTTCGTGTCCGCTGCCGCCACCGCTGACGATTCCGACCTTGCCCTTCACAGGTGCATCCGCTCGCACAATGAAAATAGGATCGTGCGAGACCCGCACGATGTCGGCGTGCGCCGTCTCGAACCCGGCGACGGCTTCGTTGACGACGTTCTTCGGATCGTTGATGAGCTTCTTCATGACCAGCCATTCACTCGGTGGTGCCACGGATTGATCGGACGCTTCGCCCCAAGCGCATTTTCCCACGATCAACCTACACGCATCGATCACGCACGGAAAGGGTCGAGGCCAACTCGAACAGCCTATTCCCCTCGATGACACCGCGCGCTATGTTGATGCCATCCGCTCACTTTAGAGGGGCAGCTTCGGCATCCCCGGCCTGACCAGAAAGGTTCTCGTGGACAATATCGGAGCTGTAATGATCTCGGAGGTCGTGGGCACCGCAATGCTGGTTCTGCTCGGAACGGGCGTCGTCGCCAACGTCGCCTTGGCCAAAAACAAGGGCCTCGGCGGGGGGTTTCTCATGGTCACCATCGGTTGGGGCTTCGCGGTCTTCGCCGGTGTCACCGTCGCCTACCGTTCGGGGGCGCACCTGAACCCCGCCGTCACCCTCGGACTGGTCGCCAACGGCGCCACGGAATTCGGCATGGGTGTTCCCGTTAACGTCGTCTCCGTGCTCGCCTACATCGGAGCCCAAATGCTCGGCGCCATCCTGGGCGCTGTCGCGTGCTGGCTGGCCTACAAACAGCACTTCGACGCCGAGCCCGAACCGGCCAACAAGCTCGGTGTCTTCTCCACCGGGCCGGCCATCCGCTCGTACGGTTGGAACCTCGTCACCGAAATCATCGGCACCTTCGTGCTGGTCTTCGTCGTCATCGCCTTCGGCGGCGGTCGTCAGGGTGAGTCCGGCGGTCTCGCAGCGCTCGGAGCCCTTCCCGTGGCCATTCTCGTCATCGTGATCGGCACCTCACTCGGCGGGCCCACCGGCTACGCCATCAACCCGGCTCGTGACCTCGGACCGCGTATCGCCCACTTCATCCTGCCTATCAAGGGCAAGGGCAGCTCTGATTGGTCCTACTCCTGGGTTCCGGTAGTTGGACCGGTCATCGGCGGCCTGCTCGCCGGCTGGACCGCAACGGCACTTCTTCCCCTTCTCGTCTCTTAACCGGCCCACACGGGCCGGTTCCCTTCGTGAGAATCGGCCCGTTTGTGCCGCCACCCGCACGTCTCGCACCAATTTCAAGGAGGACACTGACCCATGACTGACTACATTCTTGCGATCGACCAGGGAACCACCAGTTCCCGCGCCATCATCTTCGACAAGGCCGGATCGATTGTCTCGACCGGGCAGCTGGAGCACGAGCAGATTCTTCCGCAGGCCGGGTGGGTCGAGCACGATCCGAAGGAAATCTGGGACAACACCCGCGAGGTTATTGGCCAGGCGCTGTCCAAGGCCAATCTGACCCGCCACGATATCAAGGCCATCGGCATAACCAACCAGCGCGAGACAGCCGTCGTCTGGGACAAGACCACCGGTATTCCGGTGTACAACGCCATCGTCTGGCAGGACACCCGCACCCAGCCCATTGTCGACCGCCTCGCCGCGGACGGCGGTGTCGAGCGCTTCAAGCAGAAGGTCGGCCTGCCGCTGGCCACCTATTTTTCCGGCACCAAGATCGTCTGGATCCTCGAAAACGTCGAGGGCGCGCGCGCGAAAGCGGATGCCGGCGACCTCCTGTTCGGCACCACCGACTCCTGGGTACTGTGGAATCTCACCGGCGGTGTCGACGGCGGAGTGCACGCGACCGACGTCACCAACGCGAGTCGCACCCTGTTCATGGACCTCGAAACGCTGCAGTGGGACGACGAGATCCTCGCCATCTTCGACGTGCCCCGGTCGATGCTCCCGTCGATTCGTTCCTCATCGGAGGTCTACGGAACAGCCCACACCTCGAGCCTGCTGCGGGAAGTTCTCGTTGCCGGCATCCTCGGCGACCAGCAAGCCGCAACCTTTGGTCAGGCGGCCTTCGACCAGGGCGAGGCGAAGAACACCTACGGCACCGGCAACTTTCTGATCTTCAATACCGGCACCGAGATCGTGCACTCGAAGAACGGGCTGCTCACGACGCTCGGCTACAAGCTCGGCGATGCAGCACCGCACTATGCCCTGGAAGGCTCAATCGCGGTCACGGGTTCCCTGGTGCAGTGGATGCGGGACAACCTCGGCATGATCAGTTCCGCCGCCGAGATCGAGGATCTCGCCAAAACGGTCGACGACAACGGCGGTGCGTATTTCGTGCCGGCGTTCTCCGGCCTGTTCGCGCCTTACTGGCGAGCCAATGCCCGCGGCGCGCTCGTCGGCCTGACCCGGTTCGTCAATAAAGGGCACATCGCCCGGGCAGCGCTCGAGGCAACAGCATTTCAGACTCGGGAGGTGATTGACGCGGTCAATGCCGACTCCGGTGTCCCCCTGACCGAGATCAAGGTCGACGGCGGCATGATCGCCAACAACACCCTCATGCAGTTCCAGGCCGATATTCTCGGTGTTCCCGTGGTGCGCCCCGTCGTCGCCGAGACGACCGCCCTGGGCGCTGCGTACGCGGCCGGCCTCGCCGTTGGGTTCTGGAGTGGGCTCGACGAGCTGCGCACCAACTGGCAGGAGGACAGCCGCTGGACGCCCCAGATGAACGACGAGGAACGCAACCGTCAGCTGCGCAACTGGAAGAAGGCCGTCACCAAGACGTTCGGTTGGGTCGACGAGGACGTGTTGTAGCGGGCGACCGAGTGTACGGCGGCCGGGGTCAGATCCGGGTCGCCGCTACCCAGGCGGACAATTTGGCCGTGGCCGCACCGGAGTCAATCGCTTCGGCGGCCACGACCAGCTTGCTGCGAAAACGATCCAAAATCGCAACCTGCACCTGAGCGGGATCGTTGGCGAGATCGAAGGCGACGAGTCCGGCTGCGGCGTTGAGCAGCACGATGTCCCGAATCGGTCCCTGATTGCCGGCCAGCACGGAATGCACGACATCGGCGTTGTGCCGTGGGGAGCCACCAACCAGGTCGCCGATCTGCGCCCGCTTAATGCCGAGGTCACGCGGGTCAATGTCATGTTCGGTTACGAGGCCGCGGGAGACCTCCCAAATGTGGCTGTGCCCGGTCGTGGTCAGCTCGTCGAGCCCGTCGTCACCGCGAAAGACAAGGGCCGTGGCACCGCGGGTCTGAAACACGCCGACGAAGAGGGGAACCCGATCCAGGTTCGCCACTCCGACAGCGGATGCCTCCGGCCTGGCCGGATTGCACAGGGGGCCGAGGTAGTTGAACACGGTGGGGATGCCCAATTCGCTCCGGGTGAGGGCTGCGTGCCTAAAGCCCGGGTGAAAGGCCGCCGCAAAAGCGAAGGTAATTCCGGTCTCCTCAAAGACCTGCGCTACCCGAGCGGCGTCTCGCGACAGGTCAATGCCGAGTTCACCGAGTACGTCTGACGACCCGGAAGCTGAGCTGGCTGCCCGGTTTCCGTGTTTGACGACCGGCACGCCGGCCGCCGCACAGACGATCGATGCCATGGTCGAAATGTTGACCGTGCCGAACTGGTCGCCGCCGGTTCCGACAATGTCGAGCGCCATCGGATTGACGGGGAGTTCAATGGCATGCTCCAGCACGGCATCCCGAAAACCGACGATCTCATCGACGGTCTCTCCCTTGGCCCGCAAAGCGACCAGGAAGGCTCCGAGTTGGGAGGGGCTGGCCTCGCCGAGCATGATCCGTTCCATGCTCCATGCGGCGTCTGCCACGCTCAGGTCCCGACCGGACAGGAGGGAATCTAAAATCTTTGGCCAAGTCTGGGATTCGAGCATGTTTTCGATCTTAGGAGAACGGGCCCGACTCGCCCGAATTCACAACGAAACCACCCGGGAAAAGAACCACTCCATCGGGCATAAAAGGTCACTTGCATGGCAGATTGAGAAAAACTTGGGGGAATATCAGCCATAATAGAGGGGTGACCAGCACCTCAATTACTCAGACGGCGAGTGCGCCCGTTGTGAACCGGCCTAACAGCGTGGCTGTGGGCACCATTGTGTGGTTGGGCAGCGAAGTGATGTTCTTCGCGGGGCTCTTCGCCATCTACTTCACACTTCGTTCGACCTCTTCCGAGCTCTGGCTCTTCGAGGCGGACAAACACAATTTCACCTTTGCGTTGATCAACACACTCGTGTTGGTGTCTTCGTCGGTGACCTGCCAGTTCGGGGTGTTTGCCGCCGAGCGGCTGCAGGCCCGGTCAACCGGCTGGAAGCCGAGCGAGTGGGGCATGGTCGAGTGGTTCTTCCTCACCTATGCCCTCGGTGCGATCTTCGTCACCGGCCAGGTGTTCGAATACGCCACGCTGGTGTCCGAGGGAATCTCACTCTCCTCCAACGCCTACGGTTCAGCCTTCTACATCACGACCGGCTTCCACGGAATTCACGTGACGGCGGGCCTGATCGCCTTCCTTCTGATTATTGGGCGCGGTTTCGCGGTCAAGAACTTCGGACACAAGGAAGCCACCAGCGCCATCGTGGTTTCGTACTACTGGCACTTCGTCGACGTCGTCTGGATCGGGCTCTTCCTGGTCATCTACGTTCTTAAATAGAAGTTCTTACTGAGAAACGGGAGCGGACTACTTCAGCATGACCACGATCAAAAAGACTCGAGCACACCGACCAAGTAAAACCGGACGTCGCCACCCGCTCGCCAGCGTTGCCCTCATCGCCATCGGACTGCTGTTCACCGGAGGTGCCTATGCGGCCTTCAGCACCAGCACCGCCGTTGCGACAACAGATGCTTCCTCCCAGCAGACCATCGCTGAGGGCGAAAAGCTCTTCGCCGCAAACTGTGCAACCTGCCATGGACTGAGCGCCCAGGGTTCCACAGAAGGCCCCAGCCTGATCGGAGTCGGCGCAGCGTCGGTCGACTTCCAGGTCGGCACCGGACGGATGCCCATGCAGATGCAGGGCCCGCAGGCACAGAAGAAGCCGGTGCAGTTCACGTCTGAGCAAATCGCAGCTCTCGCGGCCTACGTTGCTTCGCTGGCTCCCGGCCCCGCAATTCCGGCGGCTGAATTGCTCGACGCTGCTGCTGGCGATGCGGCAAACGGCGCAGAGCTGTTCCGCATCAACTGCGCGATGTGCCACAACGTGGCCGGCGCCGGCGGCGCCCTGACCGAGGGTAAGTTCGCCCCCGCGATCGAGAACGTGTCGGCGCAGCACATCTACGAGGCCATGATCACCGGCCCGCAGAACATGCCCGTCTTCAACGACATGAACATCACGCCGGAAGATAAGCGCGACATCATCACCTACCTCAAGTACGTCGAGGACAACCCGTCTCCGGGCGGCTTAGCACTCGGTTCCCTGGGGCCGGTGGCTGAGGGCCTCTTCATCTGGATCTTCGGGCTGGGCGCAATCGTGGCCCTGACCGTGTGGATCACCGCAAAATCCAACTGATGACCGGGAATCGGTCTTGACCAGTTCCCCCGTTTCACCCGAACGCCGCGCAGCACGAGCGCGCAGAGTATTTTCACAGCCCACAAAGGAGAACAATGGTCAAGGACGATAACGGCGCGGAGGACGTAACCGCCGCCGACTCGCCTGGCGACTCGCTTGCTCCAATCGCCGCAAGCACCGCCGTCGTCACACGGGATTCCCTGGTCAACCCGGGGTTCCCACCGCATCGTCCGCGCATCACCGACCTTGACCACAAGGAAGAGCGCAAAGCGGAGCGCGCTGTCTACACGTTGTTCTACGTTTCCATCGTGGGTAGTGTTTTCGCGATCGCCGCCTACATGGCCTTTCCCATCGTCCCGGAAGATCCGGGATCCGTACGCCTGAACAACCTGTTCATCGGTCTTGGGCTCAGCCTCGCGTTACTCGCCATCGGTATCGGTGCTGTGCACTGGGGCAAGGCCCTCATGAGTGATCATGAAGGCGTTGACGAACGCCACCCGGTTCGCGGAACCGAACCCGTTCGGGCCCGCGCCGTGGAGATATTTCAGCAGGCAAATGAAGAATCCGGCTTCGGTCGTCGCACGCTCATTCGTAACAGCCTGATCGGCGCGCTCGTCGTCTTCCCGCTGCCTGCCGTTGTCTTGTTCCGCGGGCTCGGTCCGATGGACCAGAACCCCGTCGACCTTCTAAACGAAACCATGTGGAAAAAGGGTGTCCGCCTGACCATGGACCCGAGCGGCACACCGATCAAGGCCTCGGATGTCACGTTGGGATCGTCCTTCCACGTCATACCGGAAGGGCTGTCCGAGATGGAGCATGGTCGCCTGGAAGAAAAGGCCAAGGCAGCCGTCCTCCTAATTCGTATGGACCCAGCGGACCTGGTAGAATCAGAGGAACGCAAGACCTGGTCCTACCAGGGCATCGTGGCGTACTCAAAGATTTGCACCCACGTAGGATGCCCGGTGGCACTGTATGAACAGCACACCCATCACCTGCTTTGCCCGTGTCACCAGTCGCAGTTCGACGTTGAGAACCACTGCAAGGTCATCTTCGGACCGGCGAAGCGGGCACTACCCCAGCTCCCGATTGCCGTGGACGCTGAGGGCTACCTGATCGCGCAGAGCGATTTCACTGAACCAGTCGGCCCGAGTTTCTGGGAGCGAGCATGACAACCGTAAACACCCGCGAATCTGCTGGGGATCAAACCGTCGGGGCGAAGAAGACCGGTGGCTTCACCGCCACGGCCGCCAACTACATCGACGAGCGCACAAGCATCTCTGGCGCGGTCAAAGAACTTGGTCGCAAGATCTTCCCTGACCACTGGTCCTTCCTCCTCGGCGAAGTTGCGCTCTACAGCTTCGTTATCATCCTGCTGTCCGGGTCTTTCCTGACCTTCTTCTTCCAGGCTTCCATGGCGGAGGTCGTCTATGACGGTTCCTACGCGCCGCTCAAGGGCATCCCGATGTCGGTAGCGATGTCGTCGACCATGGACATTTCGTTTGACATTCGCGGCGGCCTGCTCATGCGCCAGGTACACCACTGGGCAGCTCTTCTGTTTGTCGCCGCCATCGGGCTGCACATGCTGCGGATCTACTTCACCGGTGCGTTCCGCAAGCCGCGCGAGCTCAACTGGGTCATCGGGTTCATCCTATTCATCCTCGCAATGGCTGAAGGATTCACCGGCTACTCCCTCCCTGACGACCTGCTCTCCGGTAACGGCCTGCGCATCATCGACGGTCTGGTCAAGGGCATCCCGGTTATCGGAACCTGGACCTCCTTCTTGCTCTTCGGCGGCGAATTCCCCGGCACCGATATAGTCGGACGGCTGTACTCGCTGCACATCCTGTTGCTGCCGGCGATCATCGTCGCGTTGATCGCGATGCACCTCCTCTTCGTCGTCGTGCACAAGCACACCCAGTACCCGGCGGCCGGACACACCAACCAGAATGTGGTCGGATATCCGGTGCTCCCCGTGTACGCTGCCAAGGCCGGTGGGTTCTTCTTCATCGTCTTCGGCGTCGTCATGTTGATCGCGTCCCTATTCACGATCAACCCGATCTGGAATTATGGTCCGTATGACCCGTCACCGGTGTCTGCCGGTACTCAACCCGACTGGTATATCGGTTTCGCTGACGGCGCCATGCGCCTGATTCCCCCGGGGTGGGAGGTCGTGTGGCTGAACCACACCTACTCGCTCAACATCGTGGTCGTACTGGCCGTGGTCGGACTATTCATCGTCACCGTCATGGTCTACCCCTTCATCGAAGCCTGGATCACCGGGGACAAGCGCGAGCACCACGTACTGGATCGTCCGCGCAACGCCCCGACCCGCACCGCTATCGGTGCTGCCGGCGTCACGTTCTACGCCTCACTCTGGGCGGCGGCCTCGTCGGACATCATGGCCACGCATTTCCACCTCACCATGGAAGGTGTTATCCACACCCTCCAGGCCACAACGTTGCTGGGACCGATTCTGGCTTTCTTCATCGCCAAGCGCGTCTGCCTCGCGTTGCAGAAGAAGGACCGCGAGATTGTACTGCACGGCTACGAGTCAGGCCGCATCGTTCGACTGCCCGGCGGCGAGTTCGTCGAAGTGCACCAGCCGGTCGATGAGTACGAGCGCTGGAAGCTGGTGAGTTACAGCGACTTCAAGCCACTCATGCTTCGGCCCAACGCCCAGGGCAAGATCGGCCCCGCCGAGAAGGTTCGCGCCGGACTGTCCCGCTGGTTCTTCGAAGACCGGATCACTCCGGTCACGCAGACCGAGCTGAATCGCGCTCATGGCGACCACCCCTCAGCGATCACCGACCAGGAACACCAGTCGGCGATCACCGATAAGTAGCGCTCTTCAGGCACCACCACAGATCGGGCATCGATGTCACTCCAGACGTTATCGGAGTGGCTTCGGTGCCCGAACTGCTTTCTGCCCCTCGCTCCGACGGGCGCACTCCGATTGGGATGCAGCACGGGGCATTCCTTTGACGTCAACAAGCGCGGTTTCATCAACCTCCTCACCGGCCCGCCCAAGTTCATCGGCGACAGCGCAGCCATGCTCGATGCCCGCGACAGTTTCCTCGCAGCCGGCTGGTACAAGCCGCTCCAGGCCGCCATTCGCACCGTCATTTCCCCCGAGCATCCCCGACGTATTCTGGACGTAGGCTGCGGTACCGGCTACTATCTGCGCGAGGCATTGCCCCTAGGCGAGGACGTCCGGGCGCTCGGCATGGACCTCTCCCCCACTGCGGTGAGCCGAACCATCCGCTCGCATGACCGCATCGACGGGCTGGTAGCAGATGTCTGGTCCCCGCTGCCCGTGCAGGGCGCGTCGGTCGATGTCATCCTCAACGTTTTCGCGCCCCGCAATGCTGCGGAATTCCATCGCGTTCTCCGACCTGGCGGGCTGCTGCTCGTGGTGGTCCCTCGACCGACGCATTTGCGAGAGCTCCGGCGGGCCGGCCTGGCCGTGGAGATGCAGGCTGACAAGGCCGCGCACCTCGAAGCCAGCCTCGCGGCTTGGTTCGCCCTGGAGAGTGCCCAGCATCTCGAACAAACCGTAGCGCTCTGCGTGGCCGAGGTGGCCTCGCTCATCGGCATGGGACCGTCGTCGCACCACGCTGCACCGACGGGTCATGAGCCGGCCCCCGCTTCGGCGCAGGACGTGACCATCGCATTCGACATCTTCGGGTTTCGGCGCCGCGCCACGGACCCGCGCTGACACAGCCCGACCGGGACATTGACCTGCGCTGGTACGCCCCGGCCCGGAGACTGCCCGGCGCAGTCACAGCCTGACCAAAACATGCACCTGCCCTGACACGGCGTGGCCGAACGTTAAACGACGATACCGACCTGCCAACAGCAGATCGGTATCGGTTGGTGTTGTGTGCTTAGCGGGCGAACAGGCCGCGGTAGTACTCGTACACCCATCCGGTCAGGGAGACCAGACCCAGGCCGAGTCCAATGAAGGAGACCCAGAAACCCACCGCGAGACCGAGGAAGACGAGCGCCGTGGCGGCGGCCAAGAAGATCGGCCACCAGCTCCACGGGCTGAAGAAGCCCATCTCGGGATCCCCGTCGTCGACGTTCCCATCGAGACGGTCCTCGGGAAGCTCAGCACCCTGAGCGGCGTGCACCTTGTCCAGGTAGAAGGCGACGAAGGCCGTGAGCAGCGTGGACAGGCCAAGCATGAACGTTCCGGCCCACTCAATCTGGCCGTGGAAGGGATCGAGCAGGCCCCAGACGACGTACACAACCGTGACGATTCCGAAGAAGACGGTGAGCACCCAGAGCAGGTTGACGTTGGTCTTCACTTATTTCACCTGATTCGAGTCGATGTCGTAGACGGGCGCATCGGGCGCATCCTTGCCGGGTCCGATTCCGACGGGGATGCCAGCTTCGGGGTGGTTGAGGTCGAAGGCCGGGCGTTCGGACCGAATGCGGGGAATGGAGGTGAAGTTGTGTCGCGGCGGCGGGCAGGACGTAGCCCACTCGAGCGAGGAGCCGTAGCCCCACGGGTCGTTGACCGTGACCAGGGGCGCCTTGCGGGCCGTGATGTACACGTTCAGGAAGAACGGGATCATGGACACGGCGAGGATCATGGCGCCAATGGTTGATACCTGGTTCATCCAGGTGAAACCATCCTCTGGCGAGTAGGTGGCGTACCGACGCGGCATTCCCATAACTCCGAGCCAGTGCTGGATCAGGAATGTGGTGTGGAAGCCGATGAACAGCAACCAGAAGTGCCACTTGCCGAGACTCTCGTTGAGCATCTTGCCGGTCCACTTGGGCCACCAGAAGTAGAACCCGCTGAACATGGCGAATACGACGGTACCGAAGACCACGTAGTGGAAGTGGGCGACGACGAAGTAGGTGTCGGATACGTGGAAGTCGAGCGGCGGCGAGGCCAGAATCACGCCGGTGAGACCACCGAAGGTGAACGTGACGAGAAAGCCGATGGCCCAGATCATGGGCGTCTCGAAGGTCAGCGACCCTCGCCACATGGTGCCGATCCAGTTGAAGATTTTCACCCCGGTGGGGACCGCGATGAGCATGGTCATGAGCGAGAAGAACGGTAGCAGCACCGAGCCGGTGACGTACATGTGGTGCGCCCAGACCGAGATGGACAGCGCGGCGATGGAGATGGTCGCGTAGATCAGCGTCTTGTACCCGAACATCGGCTTGCGGCTGAACACCGGAAAGACTTCGGACACGATGCCGAAGAACGGCAGGGCGATAATGTACACCTCGGGGTGTCCAAAGAACCAGAACAAGTGTTGCCAGAGTATGGCACCACCGTTTGCCGAGTCGTAGATGTGCGAGCCGAAGATCCGGTCGGATGCGGCAGCGAGCATGGCTGCGGCAAGCACCGGGAACACCATCAAGGCAAGCAGGGCCGTGATGAGCGTGTTCCAAGTGAAGACGGGCATCCGCCACATCGTCATTCCAGGGGCGCGCATGGTGATAATTGTGGTGATGAAGTTGACCGAGCCGAGAATGGTACCGAAGCCCGACAGGCCCAGCCCGACCATCCACAGGTTGCCGCCGATTCCCGGTGAGAATGTCGTGCTGGCGAGCGGCTGGTAGGCGAACCATCCGAAGGACGCAGCACCCTGCGGGGTCAGGAACCCGGCAACGGCGATGAGGCTGCCGAAGTTGAAGAACCAGTACGCGAGCGCGTTGAGGCGCGGGAACGCAACGTCGGGAGCGCCGATCTGCAGCGGAACGAGGAAGTTGGCGAATCCGAAGAACAGCGGTGTCGCGAACATCAGCAACATGATTGTGCCGTGCATCGTGAACAGCTGGTTGTACTGCTCCTTCGTCTGCACGACGTCGAGTCCGGGGGCGAACAGCTGGGCGCGAATGATGAGTGCCATGACGCCGCCGAGGCAGAAGTAGATGAACGACGTGATCAGGTACATGTACCCGATGACTTTGTGGTCGGTGGAGGTGATCCACCGAACGAGGATATTTCCCTTGGGCTCCGCAGACGGAGAGACCGGCAGTGCCGGACGTGACTCGACTGGTGCGATGGTCGTGCTCATGGTTTAGTTGCCCTCCGGAGCCGTCGGGGCACTCGTGCCCGGCTGATTCTGATTGCGGTCGTAATTGTTGTCGAGCTGGCCGACGTTGCCCGCGGAACGCAGAGTCTGGATGTAGGTGTCGTAGTCCTCCTGAGAGACGACCTCGACGTTGAAGAGCATGAGCGAGTGGTACTCGCCGCACAGCTCGGCACACTTGCCCTTGAAGGTACCGATGCGTTCGGGGATGACCGACATGTAGTTGGTCTTGCCGGGAACGACGTCCTTCTTGTACAGGAAATCGATGACCCAGAAGGAGTGGATGACATCGCGAGATTCGAGAGCGATTTCAACCTTCTGGTCGACGGGCAGAACCAGGACGGGAAGTTCGGACTCGATGAGTGAACCGCGTTCACCGTCGGGATCCGGCTGGCCCTGAATGCCCGGTGAATAGACGTCTTCGTCGACATAGTTGAAGTCCCAGGCCCACTGCTTGGCCTGCACCTCGATCTTGACGTCGGGGGTCTCGAATCGGGTCTCAATGGCGATCTGGTCGCGAACCGTGAATGCGAAGAATCCGACGACCAGGATGAGCGGCACGACCGTGTAGAAAATCTCGATCGGCATGTTGTAGCGAAGCTGAACCGGGAGTCCGGTCTGGCCCTTCCTGCGGCGGTAGACCACGATTGTCCAGATGATCAGCCCCCAGGTGATGAGGCCGACGACGAGGAGAACGATCCACCCCGTGGTCCACAGTCCGGCGATGCGATCGGTCTGATTGCTGACCGGCGCTTCACCCTCTTCAATAAAGCCGGGCAGGAAGCCGTGGAGCTGGGCCTGCGTGCATCCGGCCAGTACAACGGCTAACGTCGCTGCGAGCGGAATAGCAGCCCAACGAAGGCGGTGATTATTGCGCACCGGGGGACCTTTCGGGAGATTCGAGGACACTTCTCAGGAAGTGTTTTGATCCATCCCAGCCTACTCCGCGAGAACGTGCCCGACGTGCACCCTCGGGTCGTGGCGGCGAGGTTTTCTGCAGCGCCACCGCTGATGGCTGGCTAAATTAGGCGAGACCACGGGAAAACGGCGGGGGAATGACGGGCTGAAAGCAAAAAAGGCAGGAACATTATCGGGTGATAATGTTCCTGCCCTGCAGGTTTTCTAAAGCGGATGCTTAGCTGAAGGAATCGCCGCAGGCGCAGCTGCCGCCGGCGTTCGGGTTGTCAATGGTGAACCCCTGCTTCTCGATCGTGTCTTCAAAGTTGATCGAGGCGCCATCGAGGTAGGGGACGCTCATCTTATCCACGACGACCTCGACACCGTCGAAGTCGACGACGGCATCGCCATCGAGAACCCGCTCGTCGAAGTACAGCTGGTAGATCAGGCCGGAGCATCCGCCGGGCTGCACGGCGACGCGCAGACGGAGGTCTTCGCGGCCTTCCTGGGTCAGCAGGCTGCGCACCTTGAGTGCCGCGACCTCGGTGAGGGCGATGCCGTGCGCGGCGCTATGCGTCGCTATGTCAGCGGAGCTGATAGTCGGGGTCATGGTGTCGGTCATGCTTCTCCTTGGTTCGCGCAGTAACTGCTTCGCACGCAGGTTTTGGTCTTGACAATGCTATCCGGGACAACCAGAAAGTCGACCTGGGCATTCCCACGCTCTCATATTTCCCTGAGCGAGGTTCTCGAGGTCAATGCCCGGTGCGCTCATTCAGGCGACCGAGCAGGAAGGCTTCACTCAGTACGGCCCGTTTGAAAACTCCCAGGTGCAGGGATTCATTCGGGCTGTGTGCGCGGGAGTCGGGGTCTTCCACGCCAGTCACGAGAATCTGGGCGGCCGGAAAAACGCGCACCAAGTCGGCGATGAACGGTATCGAACCGCCGACGCCAATGTCCACCGGCGGCGTGCCCCAGGCATCCGTCATGGCCGTTCGCGCTTCGGTCACGGCCCAGCCGCTGGTGTCGACCAGGAAGGGTTCGCCGGTGTCGATATCGTCGATCTCGACTGACGCGCCGAAGGGGGCGTGCTCACGCAGGTGCGTTTCGATGGCGACCGCGGCCTCGACTGAGGACTGCCCGGGGGCGATGCGCGTGCTGATTCGAACGCTGACGCTCGGTGTGAGCGTGTTCGACGCCTTGTCGACGCTCGGGGCGTCGATGCCGGTGACGGTGAGAGCCGGCTGCGACCAGATTCGACTGAGAATGGAACCGTGTCCGATCGGGCTGACGCCGGGCAACAGCCCGGTCTCGGCGCGCAGCTGCTCCTCGGAGTAGTCGGGGGTGGGCACGTCGATGCTGGTCAGTCCGGCGACGGCAACCGAACCGTCATCGCCGTACAGCGTCGCGAGCAGTTTGATCATGGCCAGCATGGCGTCCGGGATTGCTCCGCCGAACATGCCGGAGTGCGAAGCATGCTCGAGCGTGCGCACGGTCAACCGCAGGGTGACGTTTCCGCGTAGTGCAGTCGTGATGGCGGGCGTGTTCACGTCCCAGTTGTTGGAATCGGCCACGACGATAACATCGCCGCGCAGGGCCTCGCGGTTCTCGTTCAGGAACGTGGCGAACGAGCGGCTGCCGAACTCTTCTTCGCCCTCGATGAACAGCGCGAGCCCCAGATCGAAGTCGCGGCCGACAGCGGCGACGAGAGCTCGAATGGAGGCGATGTGCGCCATCACCCCGGCCTTGTCGTCGGCGGCACCGCGCCCGTAAAGCCGGTCGCCGCGGACGGTTGGGGTGAACGGGTCGGACTCCCAGTCTTCGTCCTTGCCGGGAGGCTGAACGTCGTGGTGAGCGTAGAGGAGCACGGTCGGCCGGCCGTTGCGCGCCGGACGAGAGGCGAGAATGGCGGGCTGGCCGACTTCGGTCCCGCCCGGTATACCTGCCTGCACGATGTCGACGGACTCGAACACGTCGAGGTGGCGCACGAGAGCGACTACGGCGTCGGCGCTGGCGGCGACGTGGGCACGGTCGAAAGCGGCCCAGGATACCGACGGGATGCGCACCAACGCGCACAGGTCGGCGATCGTGGTGGGGAGCCCCTGCTCGACGGCGGTGCGGAGGGCGTTTTGCGCCCCCGAATCCGCTTCCGAGTGTGCGGCGGAGCCCGTGGTTGGGGAATTTGTCTGTGGGTTACCAGTCATACGGGTAATCTTAAAGCACCCAATTGCAAGGATTTGATGTGGCTAAGACTCCCGTAAACCCCGACGCCCAGCCGTCGATTGAAAGCGCAGACGAGACCGCAGCGCGCCTCGGTCTCGCGCCCACTGCCGGCAAGGGTCAGGCGACCCCCACCCGCAAGAAGCAGGAAGCGGCCAACAAGCGCCCGCTGGTGCCGGACGACCGCAAGCTCGCCGCCAAGCAGGCGCGCGCCAAATCCACAGCAGCTCGGGATGTCGCTCGGGCCGGCATGGCTGCCGGAGTCGACAAATATCTGCCGCTGCGCGAACGCGGTCCGCAGAAGCGCTACGCCCGCGACTACGTCGACGCGCGGTTCAACGTCGGCGAACTGATGATCCCGATCATGTTCCTGGTGATTCTGCTCACGACGATTCCGAGCATTGACGTCTACGCGATCTTCGCGCTCTGGGCATTCTTCATCCTCGCCGTTATCGACTGCGTCGCACTCGGCTTCATTCTCACCAAGAAGATCGAGGCCAAATTCGGCGAGGACAAGGCCGAGCGCATCCGCTGGTATGCAGCCATGCGCGCGCTGCAGCTGCGGCCGATGCGTTTGCCCAAGCCGCAGGTCAAGCGCCGTCAGTACCCGGTCTGACCGCTCCGGCGCCCCACGCGGGGCGCCGGAGCGTCTTCGCTATCGTTCGAAGGCACCAGCACGAATCAGCGGCACGCGCACTTCCTCATCGGTGAGGGAACCGTGCTGCCCGATCATGTTGCGCGCCTTCTGGTTCGCCGGCCGGGAATCGTAGTAGGCGATGCCCTTGCGGGCGGCAATGAGCACATCGCCAATGCGCGGCAGCACCTCGTCGGCGACGCGCCCGTAGAGGCCGGCCGCCACCGCCTCAGCGCGAGTGTAGACCCAGGCGCGATCCCCCTGCGACTGCCGCCAGGCATCCGCGAGTGAGTCAGCGTCGACCGCGGATTGCTTCGGTTCGAGGTAGAGCTGCACGCAGCGCGGGTCCCCCGCCACGTGGCGAACCCCGGCGACGAGTGCCGGCTCGGTGTCCAACAGAACGTGTTTGGTGCTCGGCACGTCGATCACGCCGTGGTCTGCGGTGAGAAGCAGCCCCTCATCGGAGCGCAGAGTCGCCGCGAACCGGGTCACCTCCGAGTCGAGGTACTCGAGCACGGCCAGCCAGCGGTCCGATTCCCAGCCGTGCGCGTGGGCGACAACGTCAAGTTCAGCGACGTACAGGTAGATCAGGGCGGTGGGGTTCTCATTCAGGATCCTGCGCGCAGCGGTAAAACGATCGGCCACCTTCTCGGCGGACACGTACTGAGCCCCGCGCAATACCGCCTGGGTGAAGCCCGAGTCCAAAAACTTTTTCGGGCCGACGGCGAAGCTGGGAACGTTGTCGTCGGCGGCCCGGTCGAAAACGGTCCGGGCCCGCTGCCAGGTCGCGGGCTGCATACCCGCGTCCCAGCCGGTCAACTGGTTGACGACCCGGTCGCGAGCCGCATCGAGCACCTGGTAGCCGACCAGACCGTGCTGGCCCGGTTCCACCCCGGTGGTCAAAGTCGCTATCCCCGCCACGGTCGTTGCCGGGAAGACCCCGTCGATAATGCTGGATTTATTGAGGCGGGAAGCCAGAAAACGGGCGTGCCCGGCCCGAGCCCGGATCGAGCTGACGCCGAGGCCGTCCGCCAGAATCACGACCGCTTTGCGCACCGCGGGCAACCCGAGCGAATTCGGTCTGGCACAGACGGCATCGAGAGAACTGGTGAGAACATCGGCCAGGCGCAGGGCACTGAATTGGCGGGCCGGTAGCATGGTGGGCATCGGGTTCTATTCTTTCACAGGGACGAACCCGCGCCCTCCAGCGCTCCCGAGAGCGCCCCAGACGTAGTGCAGCACGACCGGATCGCTCGGTCGCCGCCGCACGCTTGAAGCAGAATTCGCGAATGAGCCGCTCAGATAGCACCACACCCGACACCAGCACAGCCAGCACCGAACGCATCGAGGACGTCGATGTCTCGGTCGAGATGCAGGGGTCTTTCCTCGAATACGCCTATTCGGTGATCTACTCGCGCGCCCTACCCGACGCCAGGGACGGTCTCAAGCCGGTGCAGCGACGCATCCTGTACCAGATGAACGAAATGGGATTGCGCCCCGACAAGGGGCACGTGAAGAGTGCCCGTGTTGTCGGTGAGGTGATGGGCAAGCTGCACCCGCACGGCGACACCGCCATCTATGACGCCCTCGTGCGCATGGCACAGTCATTCTCGCTTCGGGTGCCGCTGATCGACGGACACGGCAACTTCGGTTCTCTCGACGACGGGCCGGCTGCTCCCCGCTACACCGAAGCCCGTCTGGCGGCCCCGGCCCTCGCCATGACCGAGAACCTCGACGAAGACGTCGTCGACTTCGTGCCCAACTACGACAACCAGCTGACCCAGCCCGATGTGTTGCCGGCTGCTTACCCCAACCTGCTGGTCAACGGCACGAGCGGCATCGCCGTCGGCATGGCGACCAACATGGCACCGCACAATCTGATCGAGGTCGTCGGAGCGGCCCGGCATTTGCTCGCGCACCCGAACGCGACCCTGGACGACGTCATGGAGTTCGTGCCGGGGCCCGACCTGCCCACCGGCGGCACGATAGTCGGTCTGGCTGGCATCAAGGATGCCTACAGCACCGGCCGTGGCAGCTTCAAGACCCGAGCGCGCGTCTCGGTCGAGTCGATCAGCGCTCGTAAGACCGGGCTCGTCGTGACCGAACTCCCCTATCTGGTCGGCCCGGAAAAGGTGATCGAGAAGATCAAGGACGGCGTCAACTCGAAGAAGCTCAGCGGCATCTCCGACGTCACCGACCTGACCGACCGCACCAAGGGGCTTCGTCTCGTCATCGGTATCAAGACCGGGTTCAGCCCCGACGCCGTGCTCGAGCAGCTCTACCGCTACACCCCGCTCGAAGACTCGTTCAATATCAACGCAGTCGCCCTCGTCAACGGAGCCCCGCAGACCCTCGGCCTGCTCGAATTGCTGCACGTCTACGTCAATCACCGCATCGAGGTCGTCACCCGCCGCTCCGCCTACCGGCTGGCCCGCCGCAAGGAACGCCTGCACCTCGTGCTCGGCCTGCTCGTGGCCATTCTCGACATTGACGAGGTCATCCAGGTGATTCGCGCGAGCGACGACACCGAGCAGGCGCGCGCCAAACTCATCGACGTGTTCGACCTGAGCCAGATCCAGGCCGAGTACATTCTCGAACTTCGGCTGCGTCGCCTCACCAAATTCTCCCGCATCGAACTCGAAGCCGAACGCGACCAGTTGGTCGCCGAGATCGCCAAGCTGGAAAAGCTGCTGTCCTCCAAGGCCGCCATCCGCACCCTGGTCTCCGAAGAGCTCGGTGCCGTCGCCGAAAAATTCGGCACCCCGCGCCGCACGGTATTGACCGAGGCCAAGCCGAGCATCGCCGGCCTCTCGGTCGCCGCCGCCAAACGCCAGGCGGCCGTGCTCGAGGTGCAGGACATCGCTACCCGCATTTTCCTGAGCGCGACCGGTCGCATCGCCCGGGTCGACCTGGTCGCGGTCGACGATTCACTTCCGCAGCGAATCCAGCCGCCCCAGCGACGTAGCAAGCACGACGCCGTGCTCTCCACGCTGGACACGACGAGCCGCACCGAGGTAGGCGCGGTGACCAACCGGGGTCGCCTCATCCGCTTCTCCCCAGTTGATCTGCCCGTGATGCCGCCGACGTCGATTCAACTCGCCGCCGGGGTGCGAATCAGCGAGTACCTCGTGCTGTCCGATAAGAAGGAACACGTACTCGGCATCGTCTCCCTCGACTCCGATCGGGCGATTGCACTCGCCACCCGCCAGGGTGTCGTGAAGCGCGTCACTCCCGGGGACTGGGCCAACAAGCCCGACTTCGAGATCGTCGCGCTTAAACCGAAGGACGAAGTGGTCGGCGCGGTCCAGGGCGGCGAGGACGACGACCTCGTCTTCATCACCTCCGACGCCCAACTCTTGCGCTTCACCGCCTCCGGTGTGCGTCCACAGGGCCGGGCAGCTGGCGGCATGGCCGGTATCAAGCTGACGCCGGGTGAGACGGTCGTCTTCTTCACGAGCCTGTCGACCGATGACGTCGCCACGGCGATCGTCGCGACGGTAGCGGCGAGCAGTCAAACCCTGCCGGGGACCGATCCCGGCAGCGCCAAGCTGAGCGACTTCTCTGAGTACCCGGCCAAGGGGCGAGCCACCGGAGGTGTGCGTGCCCAGCGTTTCCTGAAGGGCGAAGATACGCTCGCCGTCGCCTGGGTCGGGCCAGCGCCGGCGCGGGCCGTCGGTCCGGACGGTATTCCCCGTGCCCTCCCCGAGTCCGGATCCCGCCGAGACGCATCCGGGGTCATGCTTGACGCCATCATAGGAGCCATTGGCTCCGAAATATAGGCTCGACGGGCGTAGCCGTGGAGCGGATCCGGCCCGATTCATTGCGAGTTAAGGAAGAACGAATCGCCGCCACTCTCCGGGCCCAAAAACACGCGGTAGTTTTTCGGCGACCGGAAGAGACGTCCTGAATTAGCCCCCGGTGCGCGTCCATGGACTGGGCTCCGAGCCAAAGCGGGTGTCCGCCTAGACGTCGATGCGATCGCGGGAGAGCTTGTCGGAGCTGTCGATGATGAACTCCTTGCGCGGGGCCACATCGTTCCCCATGAGCAGTTCGAACACCTTGCCGGCCGCCTCGGCATCGTCGACGCGCACCCGGCGCAGGGTGCGGTGGGCGCGTTCCATGGTCGTTGTCGCGAGCTGGTCGGCATCCATTTCGCCGAGGCCCTTGTAGCGCTGGATCGGGTCTTGGTAGCGGCGATTCTTCTTCTCGAGCGCCGTCAACACCGCGTGCAACTCGGTTTCGGAATAGGTATAGATGGTCTCGTTGGGCTTGCTGCCCGGGTTCATCACGACCACCCGGTGCAGCGGCGGCACCGCAGCGAACACGCGGCCCTCGGTGATCATCGGGCGCATGTAGCGAAAGAACAGGGTGAGCAGCAGGGTACGAATATGGGCGCCGTCGACATCGGCGTCGCTCATGATGATGACTTTGCCGTAGCGCGCCGCCGACAGGTCGAAGCTACGCCCGGAGCCGGCACCGATCACCTGGATGATCGAGGCACACTCGGTGTTGGAGAGCATGTCCGAAACGGATGCCTTCTGCACGTTCAGAATCTTGCCGCGGATCGGCAGCAGCGCCTGATGCTCACTGTCGCGCGCGAGCTTGGCGGTGCCGAGCGCTGAGTCGCCCTCGACGATGAACAGCTCACTCGTGGACACGTCGTTGCTGCGGCAATCGACCAGCTTGGCCGGCAGGGAGGAACTCTCCAGGGCGTTCTTACGCCGCTGGGTTTCCTTGTGCGCCCTGGCGGAGATGCGCGACTTCATTTCGGCGACGATCTTGTCGAGCAACAGCGCCGACTGCGTTTTGTCGTCACGTTTTGCCGAGGCATAGCGCTCCGCCATGGCCTTGGCGACAACGCTGGCAACGATCGCCCGCACGGCCGGCGTGCCGAGCACCTCTTTCGTCTGGCCCTCGAACTGCGGTTCGGGCAGGCGCACGGTAAGCACGGCGGTGAGGCCGGCCATCACGTCGTCCTTGTCGAGCTTGTCGCTGCCGACCTTGAGCCGACGGGCATTCAGCTCCAGCTGACCGCGCAGAAATTTAAGCAGCCCGGCGTCGAAGCCGGCCTGGTGCGTGCCTCCCTTCGGCGTGGCGATGATGTTCACGAAACTCTGCACGATTGTGTCGTAGCCGGTCCCCCAGCGCAGGGCGATATCCACCTCGCAGTCGCGCACGAGTTCGGTGGGCACCATGGCGCCCTTGTCGGTGAGCACCGGTACGGTTTCGCTGAAGGTGCCGCTGCCGGTCAGCCGCCAGGTGTCGGTGATCGGGGCATCCGTCGCAAGATGCTCGACGAATTCGCTGATCCCGCCATCGAACTGGAACAGGCTGACCACCTGCTCTTCGGTGCGCCGGTCGGCGACCTCGATCGCCAGGCCCGGAACCAGGAACGCCGTCTGCCGGGCCCGGTTCAGCACCTCGTCGGTCTGAAAGGCTGCACCTTTGGTGAAAATCTGCCGGTCGGCCCAATAGCGGATGCGGGTGCCCGTGACGCCGCGCTTGACCTTGCCGATCACCCGCAGCTCGCTCTGGTTCTCAAACGGAGTGAACGGGGCGTCCGGACTTTTCTCCCCCGTGTCGGCGAACAGGCCGGGCTCTCCGCGGTGGAAGGACATGGCCCAGGTCTTGCCGTCCCGGTCGACCTCGACATCGAGACGTTCGGACAGGGCGTTGACGACGGATGCTCCGACCCCGTGCAATCCGCCGGACGCGGCATAGGATCCGCTGCCGAACTTGCCGCCGGCATGCAGTTTGGTGAAGACGACCTCGACGCCGGTCAGGCCGGTCTTGGGTTCGATATCGACCGGGATACCGCGGGCCGTGTCGCGCACCTCGACGCTCTTATCGGGGTGCAGCTCGATATTGATGCTCGCGCCGTGGCCACCGAGGGCCTCGTCAACCGAGTTGTCGATGATCTCCCACAGGCAGTGCATCAGACCGCGAGAGTCGGTCGAGCCGATGTACATGCCGGGGCGTTTGCGCACTGCCTCCAGTCCTTCGAGGACGGATAGGTGGCGCGCAGAATAGTCAGAACTCACAATAACCAAGAATACCGGGGCCAACCGGGGTGCCTTCGCGCATCGCCTGCCGCGCCTCGTGTCTCGCGTGGGTCACAACTGAGCAACATGGCTACGCGGTGAGCGAAATACCACCCAATCACCGCGTAAACCCAGCCAGGCCGTGTTTACATTAGTCAAAGGGTTCAAGCAATAAAGTCTGGAGGAGGAGAATATGTCCCAGATCGCCACCGAAAATGGTGCTGTAGACAACGGTGCTGAGAACAAGCAGGGCGCCCCCCACCAGCTCACCGCAGCCGACCGCTGCGATGCCTGTGGTGCCCAGGCCTACATTCGCGTCGTCGTGAAGAACAGTGAGTTGCTGTTCTGTGCTCACCACGGCCGCAAGCACCAGGAGAAGCTCGCGAGCATTGCCGAGAGCTGGCACGACGAGTCAAGTCGTCTGCTCGAAGACCAGCGTTCCTAGCTGGTCAATAATCTCGTTCGGCTCGAGCTGACGAAAGAACGGATACCGCACGCGCGGCTGGCTCAGGCCAGTCTCGGGTGCGGTTTCCTCATTAACGCCCGGCCGGCTGCTATTCGGTCGGCTGCCCGAGCCGCAACGCAACCCGGTTGCGCGCGGTGCGCGCCGTCTCATCGACGGACTCGGCCACAGCGCCGCGGGAATAGACGAGACCGCGGCGACGGAATGCCGCCTTGAGCAGGTGATCGGCCAGCCCGGGGTTTCTGGCCAGAACGGGACCGTGCAGGTGGGTGCAGAACACCTCACCCATGGTCAGGCCCTCGATCTGCGGTCCGCTCGCCGGAGCATCCGCATTGCCTGTGCCATGGAGCACCCGGCCCAGCGGGCTCGCCTCAGCGCCGACATAGTCGCGGGCGTGGTTCTCGAACCCGATCAGCCGCCCAAACTTTGACGACACGATGATGTCGTCGGTGGCGCGTTTCGTGCGGGGAACGGCGTGGCCCGCGACCAGTCCGAGTCCCTCGATTACGCTTCCGCCAGCGAGGTCTATCCCCCAGCTGATCAGCTCCCAGCCGGTGCCGACGGCCAGAATGGGCACGCCGGAATTCGACCAGACTCGCAGGTCTTCCAGCACGGTGCGCAGGGCATCCCTCGCAGGCAGCAGCGCAGCATCCGTTCCCGATCCGATCGACACCGCGTCGACGTGTTCGGGCAGATCGGCCCGGGTATGCACGTCGACGACTCGCGCTTCGCGGCCGCTCCACCGGGCGCGCTGGGCGAACACGCGAGCGTTGCCGGCATCGCCGTTGGTGTCGAGGAGACGAGGCAGCAGCGAGACCACCGTGAAGGGGCGCTCAATCGACGTGGCGGTCATTTACGATTCCTCAACGTTGGAGACGAGGCCGAGGTGGGCGCGGGTGCGCCGCATGCCGTCAGCCGAGAAGATGATCGTTTTCACCCCGGACACGGGATCCGGCAGTGCCAGGAAGGCATCGAGCGCGGTCGGGACGTCGGGTTCGATGCGATCGACCGCCACGCCGTCGTAGGCCAGCTGCAGGGCGATGTCGTGCGCCTTCAGTCCGGAGGCGATCAGCACGTGGCCAAGCCCCGAGGTATCGACCGGCCAGAAATAGGAGGGATCCCGCACATCGGAGCCGATGATCACGATGATCTGCTCCGTGCCGGCCTCGAGGCTGTCCACGTTGAGCTGAAAGCTCGACGGGTTTTGCACGAGCACGAATTCGATCGTTTTACCGCCGACGGTGACGACTTCGCCGCGACCGAAGACGGCCGGCATAGCCGAGAGTGCGGCACAGGCGGTGGCAGGGTTGAAAGTCTCCCCCAGCGTGGCCTCGGCGGCGCCGAGCGCGGTCAGAGCATCAACGGCGTAATGGATGCCGCGGGCCGGCAGTGCAATGCTGTGGCTGCCGCCGTTGGAAGGGAATTCCACTTCGGCAGTTCGCCCCGCCATTCCGGTCAGTTGGAGTCCCCTTCCAGCGGGCAGACGCGATTCGGCGGTGTCGGCGTAGCCCAGGCCACGGGGGTGCAGCGTGAGAACGTGGGCGGTGACGCCGTAGCTGGACACCCGTATGCTCGGTTCGAGCCTGGAGCCGACGTCGGCGAGGTAGCGGTCGTCGGCATTGAGAACCACGGTTTCAGTGGCGCGGGCAGCGATCTTGCCGAGCAGGGCCGCGACCATCTCTGAGTCGTGGAACCGGTCGATTTGGTCGACCATGACGTTGGTAAGGGCGACAACGCGCGGGCTCAGCGACCCGGCGATCAAGGCACCGTGCCCTTCGTCCATTTCAAGAACGGCAACGTCACCGGCGATGCGCCCGGTCAGAGTGACCCGTTCAAGCAGTGCGCTGGTCAAACCCTGGCTGATATTGGCCGTCGACTGGTTGGTGAACACGGTCAGGCCGTGCGCCCGCAGAATGGCCACGAGCATCTTGGTCGTCGTCGACTTGCCGCTCGAACCGGTCACGATGACCAAACCGAGCGGAAAGCCGTTGAGGGTGTCGGCCAAAAAACGAGGCGCGATGCGGTTGACGACGACGCCGGGGATGGCCGAGCCACCACCCGGTTTGCGCCAGCGGGCTAGAACCCGAACCGCTCGACCAATCAGAATCGCCGGAGCGTACTTCACCGACTTCACGAGAGCAGAGTCACGATCCGGGACCGCCGTGTCAACGCCACTCTTTACTCGAGGTAGTCGCGTAGGGACTGCGACCGGGACGGGTGGCGCAGCTTGGCCATCGTCTTGGACTCGATCTGACGGATGCGTTCACGCGTGACACCGAAGGTGTCGCCGATCTGGTCCAGTGTCTTGGGCATGCCGTCGCCGAGGCCGAAGCGCATTCGAATGACGCCGGCTTCGCGCTCGGAGAGCGAATCGAGCAGGCTCTCGAGCTGCTTCTGCAGCATCGTGAAACCGACCGCATCCGCTGGTACAACGGCCTCGGTGTCTTCGATGAGGTCGCCGAACTCGCTGTCGCCATCTTCACCGAGCGGGGTGTGCAAGGAGATCGGCTCGCGACCGTATTTCTGTACCTCGACGACCTTTTCCGGCGTCATGTCGAGTTCGCGGCTGAGTTCTTCGGGCGTGGGTTCACGGCCGAGGTCTTGCAGCATCTGCCGCTGCACCCGGGCGAGCTTGTTGATGACCTCGACCATGTGCACCGGAATGCGGATGGTGCGGGCCTGGTCGGCCATGGCGCGGGTGATCGCCTGACGAATCCACCAAGTGGCGTAGGTGCTGAACTTGAAGCCCTTGGTGTAGTCGAACTTCTCGACGGCGCGGATGAGCCCGAGGTTGCCCTCCTGGATCAGATCGAGAAACTGCATTCCGCGACCGGTGTAGCGCTTAGCCAGCGAGACAACGAGGCGGAGGTTGGCACCGAGCAGGTGGCTCTTGGCGCGGGCGCCGTCCTTGGCGACCCACTGCAACTCGCGGCCGAGCGCGTTTTTCTTCTCGACATCGGTCATGACCGACAGCTTGTCCTCAGCGAACAGGCCGGCCTCGATGCGCATGGCCAGTTCGACCTCCTCGGCAGCGTTCAGCAGGGCGACCTTACCGATTTGCTTGAGATAGTCCTTGACCGGGTCGGCCGTCGCGCCGGTGATGGCACTCGAGTAGACCGGAACCTCATCGTCGTCGTCAACCAGCGACAGCACGAGGGCGCCGCTCGGCAATGGCTCGGCCGAGGCCGGGCGCTTGGTGCCTTCGTCGTCTGAGTCGTATTCCTCGCCGTCCGGCGCGCTGTCGACGTCGGCTTCTTCGTCTTTCTTGACGACCTTGGCCTTGGTGACGCGCTTCTTGGGAGCAGGCTTGTCGACGCCAGCTGCGGTGGCCGCGGACTTCTTCGTCGCGGCGGCCTTGGCTGCTGGAGCCTTGGTGACGGTCTTCTTGACCGTCGTCGTGGGCGCCTCGTCGGTCGCCTCGGTCTTTACGGTGGTTGCCATTGGAGCACCTCTCATGCGGAGTCTTACCTGCTTCTGTGCGACCGGTGACGGCGCCAGATGCGTTTTTGGGCAGAACTTGGACCCATGTCAAGCCCAGGGATGCCCAAACCAACACTGTAAGTACCACACGGTGTGGAGATGCCCCGGACCAGAACGGGTCCTTGAACAATTATTGCACGGTTTGTCTGGACGACAAGCCACGCCACGCACTAGGATTCTCCGTTACGTCGTTTCCAGGTGCGTGATAGTGCAACCCAGATGGGCGCCACCTCTATTCCCTCATCGCGGGAGAGCTGGCGACGGGTGCGGCGGCGGGCGTGCAGCAGAAATACGACTCCGATGCCGACCACGAGGTATTGCACCGAGAACGCCACCCGGAATGCATCGAGGGCGTACAGGTCGCTGGCCGCTCCCCCGGCGACCTTCCATCCGTTTTGCAGGTCGAGCAGCAGCCCCACCAGATACATCGTGACGAAACTCGCGGTAAACCCGCCGACGTTGACCACACCGTTTGCCGAACCGAGACTGCGTTGCGGGTTGAAGGTGCGGGCAAAATCAAAGCCGATGAGCGAACCCGGTCCGCCGATGCCGAGTACCACGAGCAAAAGCACAATAGTCCAGAGTGGTGGAATACCCGGCCAGAGTAGAACGAGCGCCCAGGCGGCGGCTATGCCCGCGACTATTCCCAGCACGATATTGCTGCGGCGCAGGGGATGACGTGCCGTCAGCAGGCCGAGAATCGGCCCGAACACGAGCCCGGCCCCGACCAGCACTGTCAGCATGGCGGCAGCGAAGGCCGGTTCGTAGCCGAGGCCGAAAACCATGAACGGATAGCCCCAAAGCAGGCTGAACACGGTGCCGGCGGACTGCGTCACATAGTGCGACCAGAACCCGAGCTGGGTGCCTGGACGTTTGAAACTGTGCCGCAGCTGGGTCAGCGCGATGGCCAGGCTGTTCGTCCTGACCTGCTCGGTCAGGTCGCTGGGGCGGTCCCGCACAAAGATGACGACCACGATCAGGGCGATGACGGCGACGGAGGCGGCCGAGAGAAAAGCCGGCACCCATCCGCTCGTGTGCAGCAGCCAGGCCAGGGGGACCGCGGATAGAACCTGGCCGAGCTGGCCGATATTGCCCATCCATTGGGACAGCAGCGGAACGATGCGTCCGCTGAACCACGAGCTGATCAGGCGAATCATGGAGATGAAGATGGTCGCATCGCCCGCGCCCACGAGAATACGCCCTACGACGGCAAGGGTGATGTCCGGTGCGAGCGCGAGGGTGATCTGCCCGATCACCATGAGTGCCGTGCCGGTGATCATGAGCACCCGAGGCCCAAAACGATCAATCAGAACGCCCACCGGGATCTGTGCCGCGGCATAGACCAGGAGTTGCACAACGGCGAGGCTCGAGAGCACGGCAGCCGAGCCGCCGAAACGCTCGGTGGCCGCCACTCCCGCAATGCCCATCGAGGTGCGCTGCAACACGGCGGACAAATACGCGAACGATCCGATGACAAAGATCAGGGTAGATCGCCGGGAGTTCACTTGTCCCAACTTACCGCGCTTGCGCCTGCCCCGGTTTCGGAACGCCCCGCCGGCACTTGTTGTTAAGCAGACGGGCCGTCGTCGCGGCTGCGACGCAGGGCCAGGAAATTTTCCAGCTCGGCGGCGATTTCGTCGGCCGAGGGCAGTTCGCCGTCTTCATCGGTCAGCGGCGACCGTAATGTGCTGCCCTCCATGTAGGCGTCATAGCGCTGCTCCAGGGTGCCAACGAGCTTGGCCAGTTCGGGGTTATCCCGAACCTGGTCGTCGATGCGGGCGACGAATTCACGGTTGGCTTCGCGCAGACGATCGGTGGGGAAGATCAACCCGGTCGACGCGCTCGTGCTCTCCAACGCGCTCAGTGCTGCGGCGGGAAACTCGGCGTCGCCCAGGTAGTGAGGCACCAGCAGAACGTAGCCGACCGCCCCGGCACCGCGCTCCTGCAGCCGAAATTCAAGCAGGTGCAGCACGTTGGCCGCGACCTGCGTGTGCGGCCGCCACACCGACCGATTCTCGATCAGGTCGGAGCGATTGCCGCTCACCGTGACGCCGATCGGACGGGTGTGCGGAACCGGCATCGGGATGGCGTGTACCCAGGTGGTCGAGGTAACGGTGAACCGTTCCACCAGCTGCATCACGGCGGCCGTGAATTGTTCCCAGCGAAAGTCGGGCTCGAACCCGGCCAGGAACAGGAACGGCTGCCCGATTTCGTCACGAGCCAGATACAGGCGCAGTGACGGCGGCTGATAATTGGTCAGGTGGTCTTGATCGAAGTAGATGATCGGGCGTCGCGCTCGGTAATCCAGCAGAGCGTCGGTGTCGAACGACGCGACAACGGTGTGCTCGAGGGTGGTGAGGAGATAGTCAGTGAATTGCGCGACCGCACCACCGGCATCCGCGAAGCCGGTCAGCCCCGCGACCAGGTGTAATCCCTCTGGAACGCCATCGGCGTCAGAGGTCAGTTCGTACAGCTCAGCAGGGTCTAACATTCCTTAACTCTAATCCGCACTGCCGTTTTTGGGTGGCTTCTGACGGAGTGCCGAGAGCGAACACCTCGCGCGCTGGGGCTGCCGGCCACCGGCGATCCTGCACCCGGTGGCTACCATCGAAGTATGACCGTTCCCACCCTGTCCCTGTCCACCAAGTCCGCCGTCGACTCTCCCGCCGCGATTCTCATCGTCGCTGCCCAACAAACGGATGACGGTGTGCGCCTCATCGAAACCGGAAGCGACACGCTGATGGCCGCGATCACGGCCCAGCTTCCGTTGCTCGGCGTGACCGGCGCCCGCGATGAGGTCGTGCGGCTGGTCACTGATGACGGTTCGCCGCGCGCGATCGCGATCGTTGGACTCGGACGTACCGTCGATACCGATGCGCTACGGCACGCTGCCGGTTCCGCGGTTCGTCAGCTGACCGGCGTCGGTGCCGTCGCCTTCGCCATCTCGTTGACCGATGCCGATCAGGTCGAGGCCGTTCTCGAGGGCGCAGCTCTCGGCGGCTACTCCTACACCGCGTACCGACATAGCTCGCTCGCCGCGGCCAAGCTGCCGGCGTCGAGTGTGGTCGTGCACACCGGGGTCGCGGCACCCAACGCCATTGCGCGGGCCAGCGCGAGCGCCGAGGCGATCCGCCTGGTGAAGGACCTCGTGAACATGCCCCCCCTCGACCTCTACCCCGCCTCGCTCGCCGACGCAGCGGTTGAGGCCACCACCGGTCTGCCGATCGATGTGACGGTCTGGGACGAGCAGCAGCTCGCGGCCGACGGCTTCGGCGGTATCGCCGGCGTCGGTGCTGGGTCCACTCGCCCGCCGCGCCTGGTCAAGCTCAGTTACACACCGGCCGGAGCCGACAAGCATCTCGCCCTTGTGGGCAAGGGCATCACCTTTGACACCGGCGGACTCTCGCTCAAGCCGCCGGCATCCATGGTCGGCATGAAATACGACATGACCGGTGCGGCCACCGTGCTCGCCGTTGTGCTGGCCGCGGCGCGGCGGGAACTGCCGGTGCGCATCACGGCTTGGATGTGCATCGCCGAGAACATGCCCTCCGGTTCGGCCATTCGACCCAACGATGTGCTGCGCATGCGCGGCGGACGCACCGTCGAGGTTCTCAACACCGATGCCGAGGGTCGCCTCGTACTCGCCGACGGTCTGGTCGCCGCTGCCGAAGAACAGCCAGACGCGATCATCGACGTCGCCACCCTCACCGGAGCAGCCGTCGTCGCTCTCGGCACCCGGTATTTCGGAACCATGGGCGATGATGCCCTGGTGCAGCGGGTTCTCGCTGCCAGCGCTGCCGTCGGTGAGGCAGCCTGGCCGATGCCGTTCCCCGATGAGCTGCGCGCCACCCTCAACTCCGATGTGGCTGACATCGCCAACGCCAAGATCGGCAGCACCGCCGGCGGCATGCTGCTGGCCGGCGTGTTTCTGCGGGAATTCATCGGAACGGATGTTAGCGGAACGACGATCCCCTGGGCTCATCTCGACATCGCCGGGCCTGCGCAGAACTCGGGTGCGGGGTGGGGGTTCACCGCGGCCGGACCGACCGGGGTATCCGTCCGGGCCCTGCTCCGACTGGCCGAGGACTTTTCACGCCCGTAGTACAGTCGTAGGGGCAAGAAAAAGCTTGTCAAACCACGTGGCCGATCAGCACAATTTCATCGGCCGTCGTGACAAAGCGTTAAGCGCGAGGGAGTAGCTGAGTGTCGGATCAGAATTTTGACATTGTCGTTCTCGGTGGCGGAAGCGGTGGATACGCAGCAGCGCTGCGCGCCGTGCAGCTGGGATTCACCGTTGGTCTGATCGAGAAGGGCAAACTCGGCGGCACCTGCTTGCACGTCGGCTGCATTCCGACCAAGGCTCTCCTGCACTCGGCTGAGGTCGCCGATGTCAGCCGCGAGTCGGCCAAATACGGTGTCAAGACCACGTTTGAGGGCATTGACATGGCAGCGGTCACCGCGTTCCGCGAGGGCATCGTCGCGAGCAAGTACAAGGGCCTCCAAGGCCTGGTCAAGGCTCGCGGCATCACCGTGATCGAAGGTGAAGGCCACCTGGTCTCCCCCACGACCGTTCAGGTCGGTGAGGACACGATCGTCGGCAAGAACGTCATCCTCGCGACCGGCTCCTACGCCCGTTCGCTGCCCGGCCTCGAGATCGGCGGCCGCGTCATCACGAGCGAGACCGCGCTCGCCCTGGACTACGTGCCCAAAAAGGTCGCCGTGCTCGGCGGCGGCGTCATCGGTGCCGAGTTCGCGAGCGTCTGGAGGTCCTTCGGCGCCGACGTCACGATCATCGAAGCGCTCCCGCACCTCGTTCCGAACGAGGAAGAGTCCATCTCCAAGCAGCTGGAACGTGCATTCCGCAAGCGCGGCATCGAGTACTCCCTCGGCATCCGCTTTCAGAGTGTCACGCAGAGCGACTCCGGCGTCGTCGTCACCCTGGAAAACGGGGCAACGGTTGAGGCCGACCTTCTGCTCGTCGCTGTCGGCCGCGGCCCGGTCACGGCCGGACTCGGCTTCGACGAGGTCGGCGTCACCATGGATCGTGGCTTCGTTATCACCGATGAGCGTCTCGCCACGAATATTCCCGGCGTCTACGCCGTCGGCGACATCGTTCCTGGCCTGCAGCTGGCCCACCGCGGTTTCCAGCAGGGCATCTTCGTCGCCGAAGAAATCGCCGGACTGAATCCGATCATCGTCGAAGACATCAACATTCCCAAGGTCACCTACTGCGACCCCGAGGTTGCATCCGTCGGCTACAGCGAAGCGAAGGCTGCCGACAAGTTCGGTGCCGACCAGATTTCGACCTACGAGTACAACCTCGGCGGAAACGGCAAGAGCTCGATTCTCGGTACCGCCGGGTCGGTCAAGCTCGTTCGAGTCAAGGACGGCCCCATCGTGGGCATCCACATGATCGGTGCCCGCGTCGGCGAACTCATCGGCGAAGGCCAGCTCGTTGTGAACTGGGAAGCGTACCCGGAGGACATTGCTCCGTTCCTGCACGCCCACCCGACGCAGAATGAAGCGATGGGTGAGGCCTTCCTGGCTCTCGCCGGCAAACCGCTTCACGCGATGTAGTCGGAATCCCATTCTTATCCCATTTTTAGACAATCAAACGGTTTTGAAGGAGACATGCGCATGAGCGAATCCGTCAGCCTCCCGGCACTCGGAGAGAGTGTTACAGAGGGCACGGTCACCCGCTGGCTCAAGAACGTGGGCGACCGCGTGGAGGTCGACGAGCCGTTGCTCGAGGTATCGACCGACAAGGTGGACACGGAAATTCCGTCCCCGGTCGCCGGCATTATTGAGGCCATCCTGGTGCAGGAAGACGAGACCGTCGAGGTCGGAACACCCCTCGTGACGATCGGCGACGGGTCCGGCGCTGCCGCTCCGGCAGCCGAGGCACCGGTCGAGGCAACCGCAGCCCCCGTGGCAGAGCCGGTTGCAGCACCGGAGCCGGTTGCAGCTCCTGTTGCCGCCCCCGAGCCTGTCGCAGCGCCCGCACCGGTTGCCGCAGCCGCACCGGTTGCCGCACCCGCACCGGTCGCATCGCCCGCACCGGTTGCCGCTCCCGCTCCGGTTGTCGCTCCGGCTCCGGTTGCAGCACCCGCCCCCGTTGCCGCAGCACCCGCTGCGGTTGTGGACGCCCCGGTCGCTCGCGGTTCGCACGCCGGGACCAGCGGGTACGTCACCCCGATCGTGCGCAAGCTCGCCAACGAGGCCGGTGTCGACCTGTCGACCATCAGCGGCACCGGGGTGGGCGGACGAATCCGCAAGGAAGACATCGTGCAGGCTTCGTCAGCGCGGCCGGCCGCGGCCGCCCCGGTCGTGGAGGTCTCACCGCTGCGCGGAACTACCCAGCCGATGTCGCGCCTGCGCAAGGTCGTCGCCGAGCGTGCTGTCATCTCGATGCAGTCATCCGCTCAGCTCACGACCGTGGTCGAGGTGGATGTCACCCGGGTGGCCATGCTGCGCGACCGGGTCAAGGGTGCGTTCGCCGAGAAAACCGGCAACAAGCTCTCGTTCCTGCCGTTCTTCGCCCTGGCCGCAGCCGAGGCGCTTCGTGCCATCCCGATCGTGAACGCCACGATCGAGGGCGACACGATTGTCTACCCGGCCCAGGAAAACATCAGCATCGCGGTCGATACAGAACGCGGCTTGCTGACTCCAGTCGTGCGCAACGCCGGCGAACTCGATCTGGCCGGCTTTGCCGCCCAGATCGCGGACCTCGCTGCCCGCACCCGGGACAACAAGCTCAAGCCCGACGAGCTCAGCGGCGGAACGTTCACGCTGACCAACACCGGTTCGCGCGGGGCCCTGTTCGACACTCCCGTGGTGTTCCTGCCGCAGAGCGCCATCCTCGGCACCGGCATCGTGTACAAGAAGCCACTCGTCGTCACGACCGACGGCCTCGACGCGATCGCGATTCGTTCGAGTGTGTACCTCGCCCTGTCTTATGATCACCGCATCATCGACGGAGCGGATGCTGCCCGCTTCCTCACCACGATGAAGGCACGTCTGGAAGCTGGAGCGTTCGAGGGCAACCTCGGCATCTAAGCTCCAGGTTCTGCCGACGCTGAGCAAATCAGTAGTCGAAAATCTCACGAAGACGCCAGCCGCCCTCGCCCTTGACCACAAGGACCGAGGCTGGCTGGCCTTTTTCGTTCCCGGCGCCCGGGGCGAGTGCGACAACGGCCAGGTTGCCGGTTCGTTCCGCGAGGGTCGGCAGGTGGCCCACGTAGTCCGGCAGTTGCGGTCCTGACCCGCCCTGTTGCCGCTGACGCGCGTCGTAGCTGTCCAGAGCGAGCACGGCCGACCCGGTCTGGTCGACGCCCACCAGGCAGACGAGGGACGCCGCAGCGAGGCAAGCGGCCCGGCCGGCGAGCAGCGCCACCACGGCCGCAATCGGATCGTCCCCCGCAATCGCAGCCGCGTCCGGCGTTTCAAGGTCGGAGACGGCACCACCAGCCTGGCTGTGGTCTGAAGAATGGTCGCTATTATCCGGTGTCGCGGACGTTGCGGGCGGTCCGGCCGCCACCGCGTCGGCCGCGGGACCGGGGCGCCCGGAATGACCGGAGAGCGGAAACAACGTCAGTGCCAACACGAGCACGCTGACACCGACCAATCCCGCCACCAGGATAGGCCTTCGACGACCGTGAAGTCGTTTACGCAGGCCATGCCCGAGTGCCGCGACCGGACGTGCATCAACCAGGCTGTTGAGCAGCCGGCTGAGCAGCCAGCTGAGGAGATGCCGTAACCCGGCGACCCTCGCCACCAGGTTACCAAGGGCCCGGGAGGGCGGTCTCAGGCCCGCATTGACAGCAGAAGGATACGGGTCGGGGTCGTGCAGAACGGGGTCGTCGTGTTCCGGGGCGTACGGGCCCGGCGCAGTCCGTTCGGTGGCGTGGCCGCGTTCGCTGAACGTGCCTCGGATCTGCAGGTTTCCGATTCGCCGAGCGGGCTCCGCAACCTCCTGGCCACCGATCGACGGGTCAGCCGACCCGGCGCTGTCGGGATCCGGTTCGGTGACGAGTCGAAAGCCCCGCAGCGGTTCCGCGTCGGCCCAGTCGAACAGGGCGCGTTCCAGATCCACCAGGATCGATTCCGTCGGTTTCAGTGCGAGGAACGCTCCAGGTTCTGCGCCGTACCGGCCAACATCGTACGGCCCAACACTGGTTTGACCAGCACCGTACCGACCCGCACCGTCGCTCGGATCCACCGCCTCGTGGAACCGCCGGATCAATTCTGCCCCGCCGTGGCTGCGCGCGTCAGTCTCGGCGAGCCCAGCACAGACGCACCGCCCGATGGTCGCCAGCCGGGTGTAATCGGCGCGGAGGAGCGGCATCCGCTCTCGTAGGGCGTCGCTGAATTGGCGGATCGCACCGAATCCGGTCAGCACGGAGCGGCCGGTCGCGTCGAGCAGTACGGTGGCCTGGCTGAGGCTGCCGTGTGCGAACTCGGCCGAATGCAGCGCGTTGAGGGCCACCACGACGGGGGCGAGGAGGGTCACCGCTTCGCCCGGCGACAGCACGGGATGTTCGATCAAATAGCGGGCCAACGACCCGCCGGCGAGCCGTTCCAAGATCAGGCAGATTCGACCATCACCGAGCTGCGCGACATCGAGCAGCCGGACCAGCCCCGGCGCTGCTGCCGAGGTGAGGACGGCGATGTCGCTCTCGATGCTCGCCGACTCGGTGTCGGCACGGAATATCTTGAGGGCGACCATGGCGCCGCTGCTGGAATGTCCGAGATAGATTGCAGCGCGGTCCCCCGTGCCAAGCAGCCGAATCAGTCGGTAGCCGGCAACGACGCATTCGCTCTGCAGCGCTGCCGACCCCGGCGCGCGATTTCCGTCGACCTCCAGCTGCGGCCGAGGACCGAAGCGAATCGGGTCACCAAGTCGGATCGGGTTTCTGAATTGGATCGGGTTTCTGAATTGGATCGGGTCATCGACCGGAGCCGGGGGCGCTGCGCTGCGTCGTTTCACGAGACCATGTTCTCGCGGGAATCCGGTGCACAGACCTGGCCGGCACGCACCGGTGCACAACGGGCGAACCAGGAAAGCGGGGAGGAGCGCAGAAACCTGACGGCAGCCAGACTGACAAACGTCTGCAGCTCGCCCCAACTCCCCCGCAGCCCCCTAGACTGGGCCAATGCTCGACTTTGTCGTCGCGGGGCTAAGCGCCAACTCCGTGCCGTATGTTGAGGGCCTAGAGCTCCAACGCGCAGTCCACCGTTCCGTCGTCGCCCGTGAGCGACCGGACACCGTCCTCCTTTTGGAGCATCCCGCCGTGTACACCGCGGGTAAACGCACCCTGCCGGAAGAACGCCCCGTCGACGACACCCCGGTGATCGACGTCGACCGCGGCGGTAAAATCACCTGGCACGGACCTGGGCAGCTGGTCGGCTACCCCATCCTGCACCTCGCAGAACCGGTCGACGTCGTCGGCTATGTTCGATCTCTCGAGGGCATGCTGATCGAGGTGCTGATCGGCTTCGGCATCGACGCCGTCCGGGTAGCCGGACGTTCGGGAGTCTGGGTCGGACCGGCCGGCCACGAAGACAAGATCGCCGCCATTGGAATTCGAGTGGCACAGGGTGTCACCATGCACGGCTTCGCGCTCAACTGCAGCAACTCCCTCGAGCCGTATGACCGCATCATCGCCTGCGGAATTCGCGATGCCGGAGTCACCACAATGTCCCGCGTCCTCGGCCGCACCGTAGACCCGAGTGACCTGATCGACCCCATCACCGCTGGCTTTCAGCGCACGCTGGGAGCCGACACCGACAGCCTTAACCCCGTCAGCCTCGACAACGTCAGGACGAACGCATGAACGCAGTACCCGAAGGCCGCAAACTCCTACGCCTGGAAATTCGCAACGCCGAAACTCCGATCGAACGTAAGCCGGCCTGGATCAAGACCGTCGCCAAAATGGGCCCCGAATATCAGAAGCTGCAGAGTCTCGTGAAAAGCGAGAACCTGCACACGGTCTGCCAGGAAGCCGGCTGCCCCAACATCTTCGAGTGCTGGGAAGACCGCGAAGCAACCTTTTTGATCGGCGGCTCCCAGTGCACACGACGCTGTGACTTCTGCCAGATCGACACCGGGAAGCCGGCCGACTACGACACCGACGAGCCCCGCCGCGTCGGTGAATCGGTTGTCACCATGAACCTGCGCTATGCCACCGTGACCGGTGTGGCCAGGGACGACCTGCCCGACGAGGGGGCCTGGCTCTACGCCGAGACCATTCGCCAGATCCACCAGCAGAGCCCCGGAACCGGCGTCGAGATTCTGGTGCCGGACTTCTCCGGCAACCCGGATCATCTCGCGCAGGTGTTCTCAGCCCAACCGGAAGTTTTCGCGCACAACGTCGAAACCGTGCCGCGCATCTTCAAGCGCATCCGCCCCGCCTTTCGCTACGACCGGTCGCTCGACGTGCTCACCCAGGGCCGTAACGCCGGTCTGATTACCAAGTCCAACCTCATCCTGGGAATGGGTGAAGAACGCGCGGAAATCACCCAGGCCCTGCACGACCTGTACGAAGCCGGCACCGACATCATCACCATCACGCAGTACCTGCGGCCGAGTGCCCGACACCTGCCGGTCGCCCGCTGGGTGCGCCCGGAGGAATTCGTCGAACTCAATGAGGAGGCCAAAGAAATCGGCTTTCTCGGCGTGCTTTCCGGTCCGCTGGTGCGGTCGTCCTATCGGGCTGGCCGGCTGTGGGCCCAGTCCATGGTCGCGACCGGCCGGGAGATTCCGGCCGACCTGCGCCAGCTGGCGGATGCCCAACTTGGGTTCGCCCAGGCCGTCTCCTAATGCGAGGACGGGGTGAATTCGGTCACTCGGCATTCGAGTGACTGGGTAGTCTTATACCCATGGCACGCAGCAAGGAAAAGACCCCCAAAAAACCGAAGAAACCCGGCCGCTTGAAGCAAATGTGGCAGGTTTTCCAGATGACGAGACGATATGACTCGAATATCGTCTGGATTCTGGTTCTGGCCTTCCTAATCCCCGTTCTGATCAGCCTGGCCCTGGCCCTGCTGATCCCCGGCAGCAACGTCTTCACGATGGTGCTGTGGATCGTCGCCGGCGTGCTCGCCGGAATCCTGGCGATGCTCATCATTCTGGGGCGGCGGGCCGAGAAAGCCGCCTATTCGCAGATCGAGGGCCAGCCCGGTGCTGTCGGTGCCGTGCTGCGCAGCTCGCTCAAGCGGGGGTGGGTCGGCAGTGAAATGCCGGTCGCCGTAAACGGCAAGACTCAGGATGCTGTCTATCGGGCTGTCGGTCGCGGTGGAGTCGTGCTGATCAGCGAGGGCCCGAAAACGCGCACCACACGCATGCTCGACGAAGAGAAGCGCAAGATCGTGCGCATCGGCGGCAACGTCGGCGTGACCGTGATCTCGGTTGGACCCGACGACGACGCCGTGCCGCTGCACAAGCTGGCCCGCCGTCTAACCCGGATCAAGCCCACCCTGACCAAGGCCGAAGTTCTTGCGGTCAACAACCGCCTGAATTCCATGGGCACCAAGCTTCCCATTCCCAAGGGCGTCGACCCGATGAAGGCGCGCCCGCAGCGCGGTTGACTCCAGACAGATTCACCCGATTCCGGGGAACCAAAAGAAGGGCCCACGCTTCGCGTGCGGCCCTTCTTTTGGTTGTTCGGACTGTGCGGCACAGACCGGACCGCTACTGACGAATGAGGGCCGTTCCGGCGATCTTGTCGTGGAAGCCGCGCTGATCGGAATCCCAGACCAAGGCGGGAAGCGCGATCCCGAGCAGCAGCGAGCGCACCACCGGCCGCCACAGCCCGATCCAACCGCCGTGAAGGGAGATGAGCCGCAGGCCAACGAGCCGGTGGCCGATACTGGCCCCGATGGTCGGAATAAACACGATCTGCAGGATGACGAAGATGATTAGGTTCGCGGCCGGATCGTAGTTGAAGAAGATCGCCGACACCGCGATCGCGATGGCCCAGTCGATGGCGAAGCCCAGAATTCGCCGTCCAGGCCGACCGATCGAACTCGGCCCGTGCTGGGGTAGCCCGAGGCGCTCCCCCGGCCATTTGCTCGGTGGCACTGGACCAAACGTGTTCGGGCGGGAGCTGGAGTCTGGCACCCGATAAGTCTACCGAGCAGGCTCCCCTGTAACATGTGTGAAACATAAGCGTCACGGACAAGTAACGCAGCGCTACTAATCTCAATAAAGCCGATGTGTCCGATTCGGCAATTTACACGCCCACGTCGTCTGGAGTTTATCCGCATGTTCCGCGATTCGTCAGAAGTGCTCAAATTCATCAAAGACACGGACGTCAAGTTCCTTGACATCCGTTTCACCGATCTTCCCGGTGTGCAGCAGCACTTCAACATCCCGGCATCCACCGTTGATGAAGAATTCTTCACCGTTGGCCAGATGTTCGATGGCTCGTCGATCCGCGGTTTCGCGTCGATCCACGAATCCGACATGCAGCTCATCCCCGACGTGTCGACCGCATACATCGACGCCTTCCGCACCGAGCGCACGCTCATCATGCTGTTTGACATCTACAACCCGCGCAACGGCGAGATCTACTCCAAAGACCCGCGCCAGGTAGCCAAGAAGGCTGAGAAGTACCTCGCCTCCACCGGCATCGGCGACACCGCATTCTTCGGCTCCGAAGCCGAGTTCTACATTTTCGACGACGTGCGTTACGAAGTTAACCAGCACACCAGCTTCTACTCCGTCGACTCCAGCGAAGGCGCCTGGAACTCGGGCAAGAAAGAAGAAGGCGGAAACCTCGCCAACAAGACGCCATTCAAGGGCGGCTACTTTCCGGTCAGCCCGGTCGACCAGCACGTCGACATGCGCGACGACATCTGCCTCAAGCTGATCGAAGCCGGCCTCATCCTCGAACGCAGCCACCACGAGGTCGGCACCGGCGGCCAGGGCGAGATCAACTACAAGTTCGACACCATGGTGCACGCGGCCGATGACCTGCTCAAGTTCAAGTACATCGTCAAGAACACCGCGCACGACTGGGGCAAGACGGCGACCTTCATGCCCAAGCCGTTGTTCGGCGACAATGGCTCTGGCATGCACACCCACCAGTCTCTCTGGGCCGACGGCAAGCCGCTGTTCTACGATGAGGCCGGCTATGGCGGACTCTCCGATGTGGCCCGCTGGTACATCGGAGGCCTGCTAAAGCACGCTCCGGCAGTGCTCGCGTTCACGAACCCGACGGTGAACTCCTACCACCGCCTCGTTCCCGGCTTCGAAGCACCGGTCAACCTGGTCTACTCGGCCGGCAACCGGTCAGCGTCCATCCGCATCCCGATCACCGGCACCAACCCGAAGGCCAAGCGCCTCGAGTTCCGTGCACCCGATGCCTCCGGCAACCCGTACCTCGCGTTCGCCGCGCAGCTCATGGCCGGCCTCGACGGGATCAAGAACCGCACCGAACCGCACGAGCCCGTCGACAAGGACCTCTACGAGCTGCCGCCCGAAGAAGCCAAGAACATCCCCCAGGTTCCGGCTTCGCTCGAAGAAGCCCTGCAGGCCCTCGAAGCGGACCACGACTTTCTGCTGGCAGGAAACGTCTTCACCCCTGAGTTGATCGAGACCTGGATCGAGTACAAGCGCGAAAACGAGATCAAGCCGCTCGCTCAGCGCCCTCACCCATTCGAGTTCGAGCTCTACTACGGCGTCTAAGCCCAACGTGTGAGAAAAGGACCGCATCCTCGGATGCGGTCCTTTCCTCGTAGCTGACGTCCCCGCGCAGGCTCAGCCGGCCGTCGGGCCCGGGCGCTCCACCGGGCCATAGAACAAACGCTCAAACACGGCGCGGGCGCGCCGCGTGACGGCGAGGTAGTCGTCTTCCAGCTGGTTGCCCGACCCCGGTGGGTATTCCATCACGCGGGCGATGCCTTCGAGGGCTGCGCGATCCGTCGGGAGCACGTTCGAGGTGTGATTGGTCCACAGGGTGATGGCCGAGCGCGCGCGGGACGCGAAGACCCAGGCGCTGCGCAAGACCGCGGCATCCGCTGCCGGAATCAAACCCGCAGTCACTGCCTCGGTCAGGGCGTGCAGAGTCGACGTCGTGCGGAGCGCGGGAATGGCCGCGGCGTGCTGCAGTTGCAGCAATTGCACGAGCCATTCGACGTCGCTGAGCGACCCGCGCCCCAGCTTGAGGTGCCGGTTCGAGTCGGCTCCCTGCGGCAGACGCTCGTTCTCGACCCGCGCTTTGATGCGGCGGACCTCACGCACGGCCTGCTCGCTGATATTGCTCGGATACCGCACCTCGGCGGCCACGGCCTCGAAGTCGCGCAGCAGAGCGGCATCCCCGGCGACTCCGCGGCCGCGCAGCAGCGCCTGGGCTTCCCAGGTGAGCGACCAGCGCCGGTAGTAGGCCTGGTACGACTCAAGCGACCGCACCACCGGCCCATTGCTGCCCTCCGGGCGCAGGCCGATGTCCAGATCCAACGGCAGGCGGGCGTCATCGCTCAGCCGGTTGAGTTCACGAACGATAAACCTGGCACGCTCGTTGGCGGCTTCACCCTCAAGGGTGCCGGCACGAAAGACATACATGACATCGGCGTCGGAGCCGAAACCGAGTTCAGCACCACCGAAGCGGCCCATTCCGACAACCGCAAATTCAATGCCATCGGGAGAAGCGGATGCTGGGCTCTCAGCCGAATCGCTGAGTTCGCCGCCGCGAATGGCCGCGATCACTCCTTGGATATAGGTCGCATTGACATCGGTGAGGCCCTGACCCAGTTGGTCGAGGTTGATCTGGCCGAGGAGCGAGGCGAAGGCCAGGCGGAGCATCTCGCGCCGGCGCGCCGCCCGAAGGATGGTGCTAGCGGCATCCGCACTTTCGTGTCGGCCGAGTACCGCGCGTGTTTCGTCCCGCAGGGCCCTGAGTGGACGAGGCTGCAGGTCGTCCTCGTCTTCCAACCAGGCCACCGCTTCGGGGATCTTCTCGAGCAGTTCCCCGATGTAGCGGCTGCCGGACAGCACGCGGGTGAGTCGCTCCGCAGCGCCGGACGAGTCGCGCAGCATGCGCAGGAACCAGTAGGTCGAGCCAAGGTTGTCGCTGAGCCGCCGAAACGCGAGAAAGCCATAGTCGGGGTCAGCCCCCTGGGACAGCCACTGCAGCAGGACGGGCAGCAGATGACGCTGAATTGCCGCGCGTCGTGAGACCCCACCCGAGAGCGCCGCGATGTGGGCGAGGGCGCCCTTGGTGTTAAGGAAACCAATCGCGGCCAGCCGAGCCTCGGCCTGCGCACTGGTCAGATTCAGACCCTCGGCCGGCAGTGAGGCAACCGCCGAGAGCAGCGGACGGTAAAACAACCGCTCGTGCAGGCCGCGCACGCGTTGCTTGGTCTCTGACCAGCGGATGGTCAGCCCCGCAGCGCTCGTCGCCAGACCGGTCGACCGGGCCAGCACCCGCAGGTTCGCCTCGTCCCGGGGGACCAGGTGGGTGCGGCGCAGCTTCTGCAGCTGCAGCCGGTGCTCCATCAGGCGCAGCACGCGGTAGTCCTGGGCGAATTCGGTCGCTTCGGCCCGCCCGACGTAGCCGGCCGTGGCCAGTGCGGTCAGGGCGGGGAGGGTGCCGGCCTGGCGCACCTCCGGATCAGTCTGGCCGTGCACGAGCTGCAGCAGCTGCACCGTGAATTCGATATCGCGCAGGCCTCCCGGCCCGAGCTTGAGCTGCACATCGACCTCATCGTCGGGGATATTGTCGGTGACGCGTTCCCGCATCCGCTGCACGGACTCGACGAAATTCTCGCGGCTGGCGCTGTTCCAGACCTTGGGTGTGACGGCGTCGATGTAGCGTCCCCCGAGCTCGCGGTCCCCCGCGAGCGTGCGCGCCTTGAGCAGGGCCTGGAACTCCCAACTCTTGGCCCAGCGATCGTAGTAGGCGAGGTGGGATTCGATCGAACGCACGAGCGCACCGCTCTTGCCCTCCGGGCGCAGGTTGGGATCGACCTCCCAGAGTTCCGGTTCGACAGCGGACTCGTTGAGTGCACGCATGATGAGTACGGCCAGCCGGGTCGCTATTTCGACGGCGCGGGAGCTTTCCAGCCCGACCGTGTGATCACCGTCGGCGACGAAGATGACATCGACATCACTGACGTAGTTGAGTTCACTCGCGCCGGCCTTGCCCATACCGATAATCGCCAGCCGGGTCGCGCGCACCTGTTCGGTGGGGAACACGCCGCGGCCGGCCGACTCGCCGCTGCACATGGTGCGCGCGACAGCGAGGGCGGCCTCGAGAGCCGCCGTCGCGAGGTCGGACAGGGTGCGGGCCACTCCGTCGAGCCCGGCCACGGGGTCATCTTGTTCGAGGTCGAAGGCCGCAAGTTGTGCTAGCCGGCGGCGGTATCGCACCCGAAGGGCGATCCAGGCCTCCTCGTCCACCAGGCGGGAGAATCCGTCGCTCGCGCCCACCGAGTCCAACAGGTCGCGCACCAGGTCATCGACGCTGGGCAGCACGGCCAGCGGTACCTTGAGGACGGACAATTCGTTCGGGTGTCGCAGGAAGAATTCGGCGAGGCCACTCGACGCCCCGAGAACCCGGAGCAGACGCCTGGCCGCAGCGCACGACTGCAGCAGGTGGAACAGTTCAGCGGATCCCTGCCGGAGCAGCGCGACCAGCGCGACCAGCGCAGCATCCGGACTGGCCGTTTTCGTCAGGAGCGGAAGCAGCCGGTGCGTGTCGGTCAACCGGTCGGTCGCCTCGGACGCGCTGTGTGGGCTGCTCGCACCGAGGCGCTCGACCTCGTCGAGCCGACCGCGCACCTCTGTGAGGTCCACGAACCCGACCCGAACAAGCTCGGTCAGTGTTAAATACGAACGCTCCATCGCGGGTGATTCCTTCGATCATCGACAGGGTTGCGAGTTAGAGCATCTCCAGATTTTTCTGCAGCTCGAACGGAGTGACCTGCGACCGGTAGTCGCGCCATTCCTGGCGCTTGTTCAGCAGGACGTAGTTGAAGACCTGTTCCCCGAGCGTCTCCGCGACGAGTTCGGACTCCTCCATGAACTGAATGGCATGGTCCAGGCTCGCCGGCAGCTGAGTGTAGCCGAGGGCACGGCGCTCCGTGTCGCTCAGGCTCCAGACGTTGTCCTCGGCTTCGGGCGGCAACTCGTAGCCCTCCTCGATGCCCTTGAGGCCGGCAGCCAGCATGAGCGAGTAGGCGAGGTAGGGGTTGGCCGCTGAGTCGATCGCGCGGTACTCGACGCGAGCGCTCTGGCCCTTGTTCGGCTTGTACAGCGGTACTCGCACGAGGGCCGAACGGTTGTTGTGGCCCCAGCAGACAAAGCTCGGGGCCTCGTCGCCGCCCCACAGCCGCTTGTAGGAGTTGACGAACTGGTTGGTCACCGCGGTGATCTCCGGCGCGTGCTTCAGCAGTCCGGCGATGAATTGGCGGCCGATCTTGGACAGCTGGTACTTGGCACCAGCCTCGTAGAACGCATTCGCGTCGCCCTCAAACAACGACATGTGGGTGTGCATGCCGGATCCGGGGTGCTCAGACATGGGCTTGGGCATGAACGTCGCGTAAACGCCCTGCTCAATGGCGACTTCCTTGACCACGGTGCGGAAGGTCATGATGTTATCGGCGGTGGTCAGCGCATCGGCGTACCGCAGGTCGATCTCATTCTGGCCGGGTCCCGCTTCGTGGTGGCTGAACTCCACCGAGATACCCAGGTCTTCGAGCATGCGCACGGACCGGCGACGGAAGTCGTGCGCGGTGCCGCCGGGAACGTTGTCGAAGTAGCCCGCCGAGTCGACCGGGATCGGCCCGTTCTTGCCGTACTTCGAGGACTTGAGCAGGTAGAACTCCACCTCGGGGTGGGTGTAAAACGTGAAGCCGCGGTCGGCTGCCTTGGCCAGGGTGCGCTTGAGCACGTTGCGCGGGTCGGCCACGGCGGGCTGCCCGTCGGGCGTGGTGATGTCGCAGAACATGCGGGCGGTCGGGTCGACCTCGCCGCGCCACGGCAGAATCTGGAACGTGGTGGGATCCGGGTGAGCCAAGACATCCGCTTCGAAAGAACGGGTGAGGCCTTCGATGGCCGAGCCATCGAAACCGAGGCCTTCGTTGAAGGCACCTTCAACCTCGGCGGGCGCGATGGCGACCGATTTCAGGGTGCCGACGACATCGGTGAACCAGAGTCGAACGAACTTGATTCCTCGCTCCTCGATGGTCCGAAGAACGAAGTCGCGCTGCTTGTCCATTCACGCTCTTTCTGATTGCTCCAACTTTAATAACTACTGCCTAGGCTACTGGCTCCAAGCACGATTCCTTGCCTGACTAAACTTGTCGCATGCCAGAGTTGACAGTGCCAGAGCCCATAGTCCCTCCCGCCGATGTCCCGGTTCAGCAGCCGTATGGACACGCTCCCGAGGGCCCCAAGCGGGTACGCACCAGACATTTCCAGACCGCGAAGCTGCAAGGCATCCCGATTACCGGCCTGACCAGCTACGACATGCTCACCGCACAGATTTTTGATGAGGCCGGTATCGACTTTCTCCTGGTCGGTGATTCGGCCGGCAACAACGTCTTCGGTTACGAGACCACCCTGCCGGTCACCGTTGACGAGCTCATTCCGCTGACCCGCGCCGTGGCGCGCGCGGTCACCCGCGCGCTCGTCGTCGCGGACCTGCCGTTCGGGTCCTACGAGAGCGGTCCGGATCAGGCCCTGGCCACGGCTGTGCGGTTCATGAAGGAATCCCAGGCGCACGCGGTGAAGCTGGAGGGTGGGGAGCGCAGCCACAAACAGATTCGGCGCATCGTGTCGGCCGGCATCCCGGTGATGGGGCATATCGGCTTCACCCCGCAGAGCGAGCACGGGCTTGGCGGTCACATTATCCAGGGCCGCGGCGAAGCGGCCGAAGCACTCATTATCGACGCCCTCGCCGTTCAGGAGGCCGGTGCCTTTGCCGTGGTCCTCGAAATGGTCCCGGCCTCGGTCGCTGCCCAGGTGACCGAACGCCTGTCGATCCCGACTATCGGGGTCGGTGCCGGACCATCCGTTGACGGTCAATTGCTGGTCTGGACCGATTTCGCCGGCATGACCAGCGGCCGGGTACCAAAATTTGTGCGCCAGTATGCTGACGTGCGAGCGGTGCTAACGGATGCCGTGCAACGGTTCACCGCCGATGTCGCCTCCGGCGCCTACCCGGCTCCAGAGCACAGCTATGAGTAACGCGCCTTCGGGCCGTTAGCGAGCGTCTCGCGCGTCGTCCTCAGACCACTTGGCGCTGTTCGCCCGCAGCTTCTCCAGGGCGTGGGAGGCGTCCTCGCGGGTATTGAACGGACCGACCCGATCCAGCGACGCCGACTGCAGGCCGTGCTCGACCTCGCCGGTGCGCATGTTGTACCAGAATGCGTGTTCTTTGTCCTCGGCCATAAGCTTGATCCTATGCCTAAGGATTCAATCGGTCACCTCATCCCGGGAACGGTGTCATCGACCCGTTCCGTTCCCTCCCAGATCGTTCGCCCGGAGTACGTCGGCAAGACCGGCCCGAGCCCGTTCACCGGCTCCGACGTTTACTCGGCCGAGAAGATCGAGCTCATTCGTGAGTCGGGCCGCATCGCCGCCGAGGCCATTGCCGCTGTCGGCCGGGCAATCGTTCCCGGCGTGACGACCGAGGAACTCGACCAAATCGGTCACGACTACATGGTCGCCAACGACGCCTACCCCTCGACGCTCGGCTACCGCGGCTACCCGAAGTCGCTGTGCAGTTCGGTGAACGAGGTCATCTGCCACGGAATCCCCGATAACACCGTGCTCGAAAACGGTGACATCGTGAACATCGACATCACCGCCTTCAAGAATGGCGTGCACGGCGATACCAACGTCACCTTCATCGTCGGCGAAGCCTGCGAAGAGGTCACCCTGTTGGTCGAGCGCACTCGCGAGGCACTGGCCCGCGGCATCAAGGCCGTCGCCCCCGGCCGGCAGGTCAATGTGATCGGCCGCACGATCGAGTCCTATGCGAAACGGTTCAACTACGGCGTGGTGCGCGACTACACCGGGCACGGCGTCGGCGAAGCCTTCCACTCCGGCCTGATCATTCCGCACTATGACGCCCCGCAGTACGACACCGTGATGGAGGTCGGCATGGTCTTCACCATTGAGCCGATGCTCACCCTCGGCACGAGCGACTGGGACATCTGGGATGACGACTGGACGGTCCTCACCCGCGACCGCAGCATCACGGCGCAGTTCGAACACACCATCGTGGTGACCGAACGGGGCGCCGAAATTCTGACCCTGCCCTGACCGCTCTTTCGACCAGATAGGTTCACTTCATGACTGCAACGACGGCAATCGGCATCGACATCGGTGGCACCGGAATCAAGGGAGCCGTCGTCGATCTGTCGACCGGTGACCTGCTCTCGGAGCGGGTGAAGCTGCCGACACCCAAGGGCGGCCGACCGCAGGACATCATTGAAACCACGCGCACGCTGCTCGGGACGGTGTCCCAGGGAGTCGGCGACCTGCCGGTCGGCATCTGTTTTCCCGCGGTTGTCAAGAACGGGCACACCATGTCGGCGGCGAACGTGTCGTCGAAGTGGATCGGCCTGGCCGCTGAGGCATTGTTCGAAAAGAGCCTGGGGCTCCCCATCCACTTCATCAACGACGCGGATGCCGCGGGATACGCCGAAGCGCAGTTCGGGGCGGCGAAGGACGTTGCCGGCGTCGTACTGCTAACCACGCTCGGCACCGGAATCGGTTCGGCGCTGCTCAATGACGGTGTGCTGGTTCCGAACACGGAACTCGGCCACCTGCAAATCGACGGTCACGACTATGAGACCCGGGCGGCGTACTCGGCCAAAGAACGCGAGAACCTCAGCTGGGACAAGTGGGCGTCACGCCTGCAGAAGTACTACACAACCCTGGAACTGTTGTTCACTCCCGACCTGTTCATCGTCGGCGGCGGCGTCTCCAAACATCACGAGGACTTTCTGCCGCTTCTGCGCCTGAAAACCAGGATTATCCCGGCCGTGCACCGCAACAACGCCGGCATCCTCGGTGCGGCCGCCCTCGCCGCCAGGTTCCCCGGCTGATTCGCACCAGCTGAGGCGCACCGCTCAACGTCATCAGGACCGACATCACTTTTGTGGTGTCGGTCCTGCTGACGTTTGAACTAGACGAACGCTACCGTGCCATCCGTTCGTCGACGGGGTCGTCCTCGGAAACTCGCTCAGACTCCATCGCACGCTGGCGACGCTTCATCCAATAGGACAGAGCGAAGATCACGATCAGCGAAACGTAGATGGTTGCCGCGATCGGTGACGCGATGAGCGCCGTTGGATCCCCCTGCGAGATCGCGAGCGACCGACGCAGCTGGTTCTCAAAGATCGGGCCAAGAATGAGCCCGACCACCATCGGCGCGATCGGGTAGCCGTAACGCCGCATGAAGAAGCCCAGCACGCCAACGACGAGCAGAATAGCCACGTCAACCGGCGTGAAATTGAGCGAGAAGGCACCCAGCCCGGCGAACACCAGAATTCCGGCATACAAGTACGGGCGCGGGATCTGCAGAATCTTGACCCAGATGCCCACCAACGGCAGGTTGAGAATCAGCAGCATCAGGTTGCCGACGTACAGGCTGGCGATGAGCGTCCAAACCAGTGCGCCCTGGGTTTCAAAGAGCAACGGCCCCGGTTGAATCTGATAGCGCTGGAACGCGACGAGCATCATCGCGGCCGTGGCCGTCGTCGGAATTCCCAGGGTCAGCAACGGCACCAGAACTCCGGCCGCCGCCGCATTGTTGGCCGATTCCGGGCCGGCGACGCCCTCGATGGCGCCCTTGCCGAACTGCTTCTTGTTCTTGCCCTTGGCCAGTCGACGTTCGGCCGCATACGAGAGGAAGGTGGCGACATCCGCTCCCCCAGCGGGAATCGTACCGATCGGAAAGCCGATGAAGGTGCCGCGCAGCCACGGCTTCCAAGACCGCTTCCAGTCGTCCTTCTTCATCCAGGTCGTCCAGCCGCCGGTGACCGGAATCACCTTGACCGGACCGTGCCGCAGCCGGGACGCCACGTACATGGCCTCGCCGACGGCGAACAGGCCAACGGCGACGAGCACAACGTCGATACCGTCGGCCAGAAACGGATTACCGAAGGTGTAGCGCTGCTGACCGGTGAGGGCGTCGACGCCGATCAGCGCGATGAACAGACCGAGGGCCAGTGAGGCCAGCCCACGCAGAACGGATGCCCCGAGCAAGGCTCCTACCGTGAGGAAGGCGACAAGCATCAGAGCCACGTACTCAACCGGCCCGATTTGGATGGCGAACTCAGCCACAAACGGTGCCAGGAAGCTCAGCAGCACTGTCGCGAGGGTTCCCGCGACGAACGACCCGAGAGCTGCCGTGGCGAGAGCCGCAGCGCCCCGCCCGGCCTTGGCCATCTTGTTGCCCTCGAGGGCCGTCACGATCGACGCCGACTCCCCCGGGGTGTTGAGCAGGATCGATGTCGTTGACCCGCCATACATGCCGCCGTAGTAGATGCCAGCGAAGACAATGATGGCCGCTGTCGGTTCGAGGCTGTAGGTGATCGGCATCAGCAGGGCAATGGTCATGGCCGGGCCGATGCCCGGCAGCACGCCGATGGCAGTGCCGATGAAGACCCCGCCGAGGGCGTAGAGCAGATACATCGGCTGCATCGCGACGCTGAAGCCATTCATCAGGTTGATGAAGTTATCCATTGAAGATGGCCACCCCTTCCAGGAGGAAACCGGCCGGCAGGGACACGCCGAGGAGGCCCGCGAACACGAATTGCAGAATCAACGCCAGCACGATGCCGGTCAGGGCGTTGCGCCACCAGGGCTTGGCGCCGAGTGACCAGGCCGCGCCGAAGAACAACACGGCGGCCGCGACGGGCCAGCCAAGCGGCACGATCAGCACGATATGAACTATGACGAAGCCAACCAGTTTCAAGACCGTGAGCCAGTCGGTTTTGATGCTCGGGTCAACGTCTTCGCCCTCTTCAGCGACGCCGACGTGGCCGCGCAGCAGCTGGAAAATCAGGCCGACGCCGATCAGGACGAGCAGTCCGGAGACCACAAAGGGGAACGCGCGGGGACCGATGTCACTGGCTGATGGCGGCGTGCGGATATCGGCGCCGGCCACGAAGCCGACGACTCCCAGGCTGAGGATGACACACGCGAAAACTATTTCTCCGACGGGCCGGGCGGGAGCAGCCCAGTGCGGGCCACCCCCGCCCAGCGACTCGGCTGTGGGAGCGGTCATCGGGTTACAGTAGACCGATGTCTTTCAGCGTGACCTTCACCGTCGCGATGTCTTCGGTGAGGAAATCGGCGAACTCGTCGCCGATCATGAAGGCATCCGCCCAGTTGTTATCGGTGAGGGTGGTCTGCCAGGTGTCGGTGGCGTGCAGGTCTTCCATCAGCGTGGTGAGGACTTTCGCCTGTGCGGCATCGATGGATCCGGGGGCGACCACTCCGCGCCAGTTCGTCAGCACAACGTCGATCCCCTGCTCGGTCAGTGTTTCGGTGTCGGGAAGCTGCGGGGCAGCATCCGATCCCGACACGGCCAGGGCCCGTAGCTTGCCAGCCTTGACCTGCTCGGCATACTCGCCGACGCCGGAGATGCCGGCGTTGACCTTGTTGCCGAGCAGCGCGGCCAGGGACTCTCCGCCGCCCGAGTAGGGGATGTAGTTGAGCTTGTCAGCGCCGATGCCCTGTTCCTTGAGCATCATGCCGGCCAGAATATGGTCAGCACCGCCGGCCGATCCGCCGGTGATCGAGACGGCCTGGCCGGTCTCGCCGATGTCGTCGAGCAGATCGCCAATGGTGTCGTACGGGGAATCCGCCGGAACGACCACGACGAGCGGTTCGTCGGTGAGGCGGGCGATCGGGGTGGTGTCTTCGATGCGGTTGGCCGCGCTGTTCGTTTCGACAGCACCGACCATGACGTAGCCCATGACCATGAGGGTGTTGATGTCCTTCTCGGTCTTCATGGCGGCGAGCCCGTTGGTGCCGCCGGCGCCGCCGACGTTGACGACGGAGGCGCTCGTCACGAGGTCGTTGGCCTGCAGGTCCTTTTCGATGGCCCGACCGGTCTGGTCCCAGCCACCGCCCGGGTCGGCTGGAACGATGATGTTGAGCTTGTCGATGCCGGCTGCTGCCTCATCGCTGCCGCCGCTGGTCGCTGCCGGGGTACTGCACCCGGCGAGTAGCAGAACGGATGCTGCCGCCGTCACGATCAAACCGGTTCGACGCGTCCCTGAGCCTTGTTTCATGCTGTCTTCCTCTATTCACTTCACTGTGATGCGTATAGCTACGCTGTGCCCCAGCGTATGGAGCCCCATCGGCCCGCGGAAGAATTCGGTCATAGTGCGCATATTGGTCATTACGGACAGCGCCCGTCGGACTGCACGCCTGGCCAGATGGGAGAATGGGAAAATGATTCAGTCGATGTCGCTGAGAACACAGTTGTTCTTTCTGCAACTCTTTATTGTTCTCATCGTCGTCCTCGTTGCCGGGTCGGTCGCCATCCGCTTGCAGGAGCAGCAGATTCGTGATGCCTATCAAGCCCGCATGGTGGGAGTCGCGCAGTCGGTGGCCGAGCTGCCCGCGATCGTGGATGCCTTTGACGATAGTGATCCCAGCGCCACCATTCAGCCCATTGCCGAGCTGATCTCCGAGGCCGCCAATGTGACCTACGTCGTCGTTACCGACGACACCGGCGTGCGCTATTCGCATCCAAACCCGGCCATGATCGGCCACGTAACCTCGACCGATCCGTCGATTGCGCTGTCTGGTGCGACCTATGTCGGCACGCAGACCGGCACGCTCGGGGAAACCTGGCGGGTCAAACTACCCATCTACGACGAGTCCGGAGTCATCATCGGCATGGCCTCGGTGGGAATTCTGGAGCAGACGCTGCGCGCCGACCTATACAAGGTGCTGCCCGAACTGGTGATCTGGCTCCTCGGGGCTGCCTTGGTGGGAACAGCCGGGGCCACGATGATCTCTCGGATGGTGTGGCGCCGGATCCACCGGCTGGAGCCCGAAGAGATCGCCTCCCTGCTGGAGACCCGCGAGGCGATGCTGCACGGTATCGGCGAGGGCCTCGTCGCGGTGGATGCCGCCGGTTCCGTCGCGCTGGTCAACGACGAGGCTCGCAGACTTCTCGGCGCGGACGATGACTCGGTGGGGCGTCCGGCGACGGACGTGGTCGGTGCGGAACTGGCCAGGATGCTGGCCGAGAGCGGGGAAAGCGATGAGACCGTGCTCGTCGGTGAACGCGTTCTGCTGGCGCGGTCCAACGATGCCGCCGTCGATGGTCGATTGGTCGGCCGGGTATTGATTCTGCGGGACCGGACCGAGCTGCACCAGCTTCTGCAAGACCTGGATGGCGCCAGGGATGTGACGCAGGCTTTGCGCGCCCAGGCCCACGAATTCGCCAACAAGATGCATGTCATTTCGGGGTTAATCGAACTGGGGCGCACCGAACAGGTGGTGGATTTCATCACTCGCGCCGGGCACGGTGGTTCCGTGCTCTCCCGTGCGCTCTCCCCCGGCATCACCGACCCCGACGTGGCGAGTCTGCTCATGGCCAAGAGCACCATCGCAGCGGAGAAGGGCATCAATCTGGTAATCGACGAAAAGTCTACTCTGGCACCCGATGGAACGACGGATCCGGTCACTGTACTCGGCAATCTCATCGACAATGCTATAGAGGCGATCGGCTCCGACGGCACCATCCACGTTCGCCTCAGTGAAGAAGGGACCGGTGCCACCATCGTCGTTTCCGATGACGGCCCCGGAATCAAGGAGAAGGACCGCGTGCGAATATTTGAAGCCGGCCAGTCCACCCGGGACGCCAGCCGCCCCGGAGCACGCGGTTTCGGCTTGGCACTCGTGCAGCGCGTAGCCGTGCGCCGCACCGGATTCGTCACCTCCAAGCCGTCGCAGCACGGCGGAGCAACCTTCACTGTGCTCCTCGCTGCCGTACCATCTTCGCCCGACCCCATTGGAACCGCCTCATGACACTCATTCGCACGGCTCCCGTTTGCACGGCTCTCATCCGCACGGTCGTCATCGACGATGACCGTGCAGTCGCGGGAATTCACACCGGTTTTCTGCTCGCTCACGGTGGGTTCGAGATCGTCGGCGTCGCCTATACCGGCACCGACGGCCTCGATCTGATCACGAGGCTGAAGCCAGACCTGGTGCTGTTGGACATCCATCTGCCCGGTATATCCGGCATCGAGGTGCTGCGGGCTGCGCGTAATCTTCCCGGTGACCCGGTCGATATCATTGCCATCACCGCTGCCAGGGAGCTCGATACCGTGCGGGCGGCGATGGCCGGTGGGGTCATGCATTACCTGGTCAAACCGTTCACCTCGACCGTGCTGCTCGAGCGACTGGACCAGTACGTTCAACATCGGCTGGACCTGCACGAACACGCCGCCGTAACAGCATCGATGCTCGACCAGGCCCGAATAGACCGGATGCTGCAACCCGGCACGGTCGCGCCGCCAGCCAGTGCCCCCGGGCCCACCGGGTTGGCGCTGTCCAAGGGGCTGTCCGAGGTGACGCTCGACGCCGTCGTGGCCACGCTCAAGCGCGCCACCGTGGGCATCTCGGCCAGCGACGTGGCCCAAAACCTGGGTCTGGCTCGGGTGAGCGCCCGCAGATATCTTGAATTCCTGGTCGCCGCCGAACGTGCCGGCATCACCCAAAAATATGGTCACGCCGGGCGTCCGGAGAAGCTGTATCACTGGACCGCGGGGTGAATGAAGTGGAATGGGCCGGCTAGTACGCCGGGTTCTGTCCAGGTGCTTGCGCACCGTCGACGGCCATCTATCTCGTGACTACGTTGCCGCAGCCCTCTAGCGGTCTACCCGAAAGCTCGGCGAGCCGCCTCAACGCTTTCTGTCTGACCTTGCTCCGGACGAGGTTTACCGAGCCGACCAGGTCACCCTGGCCTCTGGTGGTCTCTTACACCACCGTTTCACCCTTACCCCCAGCTCGCGCTGGTGGCGGTCTACTTTCTGTGGCACTGTCTCGCGGGTTACCCCGGGTGGGTGTTACCCACCATCCTGCTCTATGGAGCCCGGACGTTCCTCGGCATCCGCTAGACCCGAAGATCTCCCGAATGACGCGACCGTCTTGCCGACCCATTCCGAGTACAAAGCCTACCGGGCGAGCAGGCGACGTGCGAACCGGCGCTAGATTCCGGACTCTTCGGTGCGCACCAGCACGGCGCCACAGTCGGGGCAGAAGATGACCTCGTCCGCCGGAGCCTGACGGGCATCAGCGAGGTCGCTCCCGGTCAGAGTCATCGTGCATCCGCTGCAGGTGCGGGCACGCAGCAGCGCCGCGGCGTTGCCGTGGCCGCTGATGCGCAGGCGCTCGTACAGGGCAGCGAGGTCATCGGGGATGGTAGCCGCGATCGTCGCGCGATCACGGGTCAACTCGCCGAGCTGACGGTTGAGGTCGACCAGCGACTCATCCCGAACGGCTTCCGTCGCGGCGACCCGCTCGGCGATGGCGTCGCGTTCCTGCTCCACCACAGCGACGGCCGCCTCGTGCTCTTCCTGGCGCTCAAGCACGGCAATCTCAATCTCCTCGAGATCGAACAGGCGCTTCTTGAGTGAGGCCACCTCGGAGTCCAGGGCCTGGATGTCCTTGATCGATGAGGTGTTCTGCAGGCGGTCGGTATCGCGGGCAATGCGCTTCTCGACGACCTCAACGTCGCTCTCGATGCGTCCCAATTCGGTGCGCACGTCGTCGAGCTCGCCGGACCGGCCGAGCAGCTTCATACGGCTGGCCTCAGCCTCCCGGTTGAGCGCGGCAAGCTCGGTGTGCGCCGCGAGTGATTTTGACTGGTGGCTGAGCTGAAGAACCTTGATGTCGAGGGCCTGAAGCCGCAGAAGTTCTTTCTGCTGGAGTGGTGATGCCTTCACGATGTCCTGACCTAACGCTGGAATTGAGTTGTACTGACGAAAGAAAAAAGAATTAGTGCACGACGGAAAAATCCCACGGGTCGGTGTTCAACTCACTCACCGTGACCGACACCCCCGGCAGGTTCGCCCGCAACTGCACGGCCGCCGGCTCCAGCCAGAGCCATTCGCTGGCCCAGTGTGCGACGTCGATGAGGGCGGGTCCGCCGACGCAGAGCGCCTGCTCGCGTGCCTCCTGCGCAGGGTGATGGCGCAGATCGGAGGTAATGTAGACATCTGCTGCCAGCACCTGCGGATTGCGAAGCAGGGAATCACCGGCACCGCCACAGAGAGCAACCGTCGTGATCGGGGCTGCATAGTCACCGGCGACGCGAACCCCTGAAGCCGTGGCCGGCAACAGGGCCAGCACGGTGTGTGCCAGGTGTCCGAGCGTGGTCGGTTTCGGCAGACGACCAACCCGTCCGATGCCGGTGCCCGGCACAGCGCCACTCGTGATGGGCAGTGCGTCGATCAGCCCCAGCCGACTGGCGATCACGTCGGACACGCCGTCAGCAACCACGTCTGCGTTGGTGTGGGCGGCCAGCAGGGCACAGTCGGCGCGAATCAGCCGGCTGAGCAGTGCGCCCTTGTAGGTGTCCTCGGCGATACTCGTGACACCGCGCAGCAGTAACGGATGATGCGTCAGCAACAGGTCGGCGCCGGCCGCAATAGCCTCGTCGACCGTGTCGGCGACGGTATCGACGGCCAAGTGGATGCTGCGAATCGGCCGGGCCGGATCGCCACTGACCAGCCCCGGTGCATCCCACGCTTCGGCACCGCCCGGGGGCCAGAGGGTATGAGCGACGAGGGTAACGTCGGCGAGCGAGAATGGCACCCATTCAGCCTACCGGGCGACCGGTGCCAAGGTTTCGCGGACAGGACGCAACCGATGCGTCGGGTCCGCGAAAAGATAGGTCAGTAGTCGAACTCGTCGAACTGCGCGGCAGCCGATTCCTCTCGGGTCCACGCCGCCGGAATCATGGCTCCGGTTTGGGCCTTGCGGTGCAGAAAGTCCGTGGTTTCCGGTTCGACCAGTTCTGGCGACAGACTGTCCGCGGTGACGCTGACCAGCTGACTCGCGGAACCGATCAAAAACTGAGCACGAAGGAGAGTACCGCCGTCGCCCATGACCGGTATATCAACGACGTCGACTTGTCGACGGTTACACAGTGCCTCGGCATACAGCAAGACCGCATCAGCCAGATCGCTGCCGGTAATAACTGACCCACCGGGGTGAAATATACGTTTCATGATCTTCCTCGAAAGCTCACGTTTAGTGCGTGTGCTGCCAGGGTCCGGGGCGGCCAATGCCACTATACGCCCGCCCAGCATAAACGGGAGGTCAGTCTCGGCTAGTTCGCAACTAGTCGCTGCAACGCTACAGGATCAGTACGCGATTGACGATGCACTCGGCCACATCGGCCAGTGGAAGACCGTTATGACGGGCATACTCGCGAATCTTGTCGAAGGCATCGCCCATGTGCACCCCGTGGGTGTACGCCACGACGCCCTTGGCCTGTTCGATCAACACTCGACTGCTCAGCGCGTGCTGAAATTGCTGGCGCACGATGTCGCTTTCGCGAATAGCCCGCTCCTGCAGGATGCCTATGGTCGCGACATCCGCGAGTGCCTGCACCGTGTTGGTGTCGGCCGTACTCAAGCCGCCGGTGCGATCCCAGAACAGATTGAGTGAGCCGATGATCGTTGCCCGCAGGCGCAACGGTACGGCGTGCATCGAGGCGAAGCCCTGGGCGAGTGCCCCCTGGCGAAACTTGGGCCATTTATCGCCAGTCCTGTCGATGTCGGGAACGGCGACGGCCAGCCCGGAGGTGAAACTCTCAACGCACGGGCCGCTCCCGGCTCGCAGCTGCAGAATTTCGACCAGGCGGCTGCGTTCGTTGGTCGACGCCACCACTTCCAGCTCGCCGTCACCGCCCGACAGGATGATGCCCGCCGCCGAAGCCTCCAGCAGGGCGGCGCATTTTTCAACCAGGGTGTGCAAAAGGTCGACGACATCGTAGTCGGCGACGAGTGTGTCGGCCAGGGTAACGAAGGTCTCAAGGAGTTGACCCTCCCGGGTTTTTGTCACCATATTTCCACGCTAAGACTCGGGAATCGACGAGAAATCCAATCGTCGTGTCACTACATCTGCGGCGACTTCCCGAACAGTTCGTCCATGAGCAAAAGCATGTCCATGAATTATCAGAAGCGCGTCGGCCGCGGAAAGATTGAGCTGGGCCAGAACCATTCCGGTCGCTTGATGAACGACACGCCGCGAATATCCTTCATTATCTTCCAGATTTGTTTTCAATGTTTGCGCGGTGAGGGATCGACGCAAGACCTGGAGCGCGGCTATCTGTGCGAGCACTTCCGCGTCCAGAATCTGCGCGGGTGTGAGGCCGCCCGAGCGGGTCGAAAACAGCGAGACAGCTCCGATATCGACCGACCCCATGATGAGTGGAAAGGCGTAGACAGCGTGCACTTCGGTGTTCCGTGCGGCTTTCATCAGCGCCGGCCAGGTCGCGCCCGACGACGTCGCAAAGTTGTCGACGAGTACGGGCCGTCTGGTGGCCAGCGCCGCCCAGGCAGGCCCCTCACCCAGGTCGAATTGCAGCTCGTCGAAGTGGGCCGCCATGGCATTGCTCGCGCTCACGGTCTCGGACCCAAACGGGGCCCCGAGCGTGCACACCGCTGCTGCATTGACCGGCAGCACCTGCATGAAAGGGGCACAGATACTGGTGCGGCTTTCGTGAGCGAGCGACAGTTGTTCGACCGCGGCCCCGAATGCCAGCCGATCAGGCACAACACACCAGCCCACCCCAGAAGCCCTGCATCGTGCGTGTCATTCGACCTCACGATCACAAGTCCTGGAAGAATTCTCTGCGGGCCCTACCGGGCTCGAACCGATAATATCCACGGTGTAAAAGGTCCGGTCGCAATCAAATTCAATGAGAATCCGCAAGAACACGAACTTTCGAGAGACTGCGCATTTGCGGTAACTTGCCCGAAATCCGGGATTGTGGCGAATCCTGCTGCTGGAACGCCAACGCCTCGCCAACTCAAAACACCCAGCACATTTGCTCTGCCTGTACGCAACACTAGCCGAGCATAACGAGCTTGGCGGCACCGAACACCGGCGGTGCCGCTGTTCGTGACCCGGGACTCCCGCGGACCGAGGGCATCAGGCCCTCATGAGGCCACGGGATGCACGCGTCCAGAGGACCTTCTCCCCACGGGTTCTGGTCGCGCTCTCGGCCGTTCTGCTGTCCGTTGAACCACGCTTGCGATGAACAAGCGTCCGGCAGGAATTCGGATCGAAATCCACCGCGAGGGGTAGGCCATGGCGACGCATGCGCACCGTATCGCCATGGCGGCCCCACCCTGGTCGATTTGTACTTCCTTGCCAAAGTGTGCAAGGGCGGACTACGGTTCGAACGTTCGATTCAAAATTCCGCACCGAAGGAGTGTCATGGTCAAATCACCTGCCATTCGCGCTGGACTGACGCTGGTGTCCGTCGCAGCGTTGATCCTCGCCACAACATCCGTTGCATCGGCCCGACCCGGGGACGACGGCTCGATATCGACCGCCGACGGCGCTCGCGACGCCCACCAGCACGGCGGAACCGCCGGTCATCTGCCGGCAACACAGTCCAATGTCAACGTAGTCTCCAAACTGAAGATGAAGAACGCGGTGCCTGAAAAGATCGCCGACGTGGGCGTCTTTAAGAATTATGCCTACCTTGCTGCGTGGGGCGTCGTATCGTGCACCTACAACGGGGTGCACGTCGTGGATATCAAGGACCCCGCGAAGCCGAAGGAGGTCGCGTTTATCCAGTCCAAGGAGGGCAGCTACCCGGGCGAGGGTGTCCAGACCCTTCAACTCGATACGCCAGCCTTTACCGGCGACGTGCTCGTCACCAACAATGAGAAGTGCAAGGACAAAGCAGGTTTCGGCGGCATGAATCTCTATGACGTGACGAATCCCGAGCACCCCACACCACTCGCCGTGGGCATTGGCGATTCAACAGCCGATGGTCAGGGCAAGAAGACCGCCAACCAGACCCACAGCGTCTTCGCCTGGGATGCCGGCGAGAAGGCGTACGCGGTCATCGTTGACAACGACGAGGGCACCGATGTCGACATTATGGACATCACCAACCCGAAGAAGCCGTTCCTGACCGCCGAATACGATCTGGACAAGACCTTTCCGCAGATCCTCCAAAACGCACCGGCGAACCTGACCGACGTGTTTCTGCATGACCTTGTCGTCAAGCAGATCGACGGAAAACAGGTGATGCTGTTGTCGTACTGGGACGCCGGATACGTCACGGTCGACATGACCGACGTGCACACCCCGATCTATATCGGCGATACGGACTTCACCAACCCCGACCCGCAGCTTCAGGAGTCGGCAGGCCTGATCGAGAAGCCCGAAGGTAACGGCCACCAGGGCGAGTTCACCCTCGACAACAGGTTCATAATCGGTGCCGACGAGGACTTCGCGCCCAACGGCGCGGAGGGCACCACGGATGATTCCGCGACGCCGTTTCAGATCTCGCAGGGCAGCGACACCCCGCAGCTGCAAGGCGGCGAGTCGCTGACCGGTGATGCCGTCTACGCGGGACAGGCATGTTCCGGTGATCCGATTGTGCTACCAGCACCGGTCACCGCAAGCGGCAGCCAGATCGCGATCGTCACCCGTGGCCTCTGCGCGTTCACCGAGAAGGTGGCGAACGTTGAAGCGGCCGGCGGCTATGACGGAATCGTCATTATCAACCGCGAGGGTTCCGACGGATGCGGCGCGTTCGGGATGAGCGTTGCCGGCACCATCCCGACCTCTTCGGTCGACCGTCAAACCGGATTCGGTTTCTTCGACCTCGAGGCCTCGTACGATAACGCGGCCTGCCTCGCCGGTGCTGCCAGCGTGATTCCCGGCCTGAGCCTAGGCGCCGTCGGAGACCTCGTTTCCGTGCGCGCGTTCTTTGACGGTTGGGGTTATGTGCACCTCTTCGACAACTCGACGGGAAAGATGTCCGAGCTGGACACCTATGCAATTCCCGAAGCCATGGACCCGGCCTACGCTGCGGGCTTCGGCGACCTCTCGGTTCACGAGGTGGCCACGTCCAAGCAGCGGGCCGACCTGGCGTACTTCTCGTATTACGCGGGAGGTTTTCGAGTGACCAAAATCATCGACGACAAACTCGTCGAGACGGGTCGCTTCATTGACCAGGGCGGCAACAACTTCTGGGGTGTGGACGTGTTCGAGAACAACGGCGTCGAATACGTTGCCGCCAGCGACCGTGACTTTGGGCTCTACATCTTCCGATACACGGGAAACTGAGCCGACAGCCTGATCTGAATTACCCACACGCAATCGCTCCTGAGAACCCCTCAGGAGCGTTTTCGTCCGTCCCGGTGCGCAGTAGGAGGCGCCGGGCCATCTCGACCTGCCGGGTCAGCGGGGCAGCACCGTGGCACCGTCGATGTGACGGGGAATCGTGTCGTGATGCTGAGCCCATGACACCCGAACCCCCGTCGAGAAGCCGTTGAAGACCAGACGACCCACGGTCGGTACGACCGCGTCGCTGATCTGACGCACGAGATCGGGCTCGTTGCTGCTGTGGTGCTCGGTGGCGGTCAGCGAGGCGCCGCCGTCCCACAAAACGCGAATAATCGCCAAGGGCCACAATACGAACGCCAAGTCGAACCACGGCAAGCTGAGTGTCGCGGAGACTGCGTATTACTCAGATGCTTACTCTGATCAGGTATTTATACTGTGGGCCCTACCGGGCTCGAACCGATGACATCCACGGTGTAAACGTGGCGCTCTACCAACTGAGCTAAAGGCCCCGACGACGACTCAAGGTCACCGGGTCTGTTCAGTATAGGTCAGAGGGCGGGTACGAGCTGTCCAAGGGCTGCCCGGTAGGCGTCGATCGGACGAGCTTCGCCCGGTGCTGTGATGAAACTGGCCCGAATGATGCCGCTCGGATCGATCAGGAACGTGGCGCGGTTAGCGAAGCCCTTGTCCTCAAGAAAGACGCCGTATTCTTTCGCAACGGCGCCGTGCGGCCAGAAATCGGCCACGAGGTCGAAGGTGTATTTTTCCTGCTCACCGAAGGCCCGCAGTGCATGACGGGAATCCACCGAAATTCCGATGAGCTCGACTCCGCCGTCTTCAAACAGGGCCAGGTTGTCACGCAGTTCACACAGTTCGCCACTGCAGATGCCGGAGAACGCCAGCGGGAAGAATACCAGAGCGACGGATTTGATCCCCCGATACTGGCTCAACTGAACCGTTTCACCAAACTGATTGATGAGCTTGAAATCGGGGGCCTGGGTGTCATTTTCGAGAGCGATGAGAGCTTCTTTCCTCGGTGCCGGGCGCATGGATTGGCCGGTGACACACTCTAGCTCTGCAATATGTCCGGTGTCACAGCGAACACGCATTTTGGTTCAGCCACCCCCGCGCACGGACAAGTTGCGAAATCTGTAGGCTTACGTGGTGCCGCCGGTTGCAATCCAACCTGCTCTGTTACGGCACCTGCCACCGTTGTGTTCAAGCCGCGGGGCATCATCGCTGCATATACCCCAGGCTGCATCAACCACAGAGGAGAGGTCGACTATGACGGTCAACGACCAGGACCCGTATTCGACGAACAACGCCGACTCAGATCCGGAGGAGACTGCTGAGTGGTCGCAATCCCTCGATTCGCTCGTTGCCGAACACGGCCACGAACGCGGGCGCGAGATCATGCTGAGCCTGTTGAAGCGCTCGAAGGAGCTGCACCTCGGAGTGCCGATGGTTCCGACGACGGACTACATCAACACCATTGCTACGGAGAACGAACCCGATTTTCCCGGCGACGAAGACATCGAGCGCCGCTACCGTGCCTGGATCCGCTGGAACGCTGCCGTTCTGGTGCACCGGGCCCAGCGCCCCGGCATCGCCGTCGGCGGGCACATCGCGACGTACGCGTCATCTGCTGCCCTCTACGAGGTCGGTTTCAACCACTTCTTCCGCGGCCAGGACCACCCGGGCGGCGGCGACCAGATTTTCATCCAGGGCCACGCCTCCCCCGGCACTTACGCGCGCGCCTTCCTCGAGGGCCGCCTGACCGAGAACCAACTCGACGGTTTCCGCCAGGAAAAGTCGCATGCCCCCGACGGCATCTCTTCGTACCCTCACCCGCGTCTGATGCCGGAATTCTGGCAGTTCCCCACCGTGTCGATGGGCCTCGGCCCGATCAACGCGATCTACCAGGCGCAGCTGAACCGCTACCTGACCAACCGCGGAATCAAGGACGCGAGCGACCAGCAGGTCTGGGCGTTCCTCGGCGACGGCGAAATGGACGAGGTCGAAAGCCGCGGCCAGCTGCAGGTCGCCGCCAACGAGGGCCTCGACAACCTCAATTTCGTGATCAACTGCAATCTGCAGCGACTCGATGGCCCCGTGCGCGGTAACGGCAAGATCATCCAGGAGCTGGAAAGCTTTTTCCGCGGTGCCGGCTGGAACGTCATCAAGGTCGTTTGGGGTCGCGAGTGGGACAACCTGCTCAAGAATGACGTCGACGGCGCCCTGATCAACCTGATGAACGTCACGCCCGACGGCGACTACCAGACCTACAAGGCCGAGAGCGGCGCCTACGTGCGTGAGAACTTCTTCGGTCGCGATCCGCGTGCGCTCAAGCTCGTCGAACACTTGAGCGACGACGAGGTCTGGAACCTCAAACGCGGCGGCCACGATTACCGCAAGGTGTACGCCGCGTTCAAGGCAGCGTCCGAGCACCAGGGCCAGCCCACCGTCATCCTGGCGAAGACGATTAAGGGCTACGGCCTCGGTCCGAGCTTCGAGGGCCGCAACGCGACCCACCAGATGAAGAAGATGACCCTCGACAACCTCAAGTCGTTCCGAGACAGCATGCACGTGCCGATCACGGATGCCCAGCTCGAGGAAAACCCGTACCTTCCGCCGTACTACACCCCCGGCAACAAGGACGAGGCGATCGAGTACATGCACGAGCGTCGTCGTGCGCTCGGTGGTTACCTGCCCGAACGTCGCACCAAGCACGCCAAGCTCAACCTTCCCGGCGACGACACCTACAAGGTCGCCAAGAAGGGTTCAGGCACCCAGGAGATCGCTACGACGATGTCGTTCGTGCGGCTCCTCAAGGAGCTCGTGCGGGCCAAGGACTTTGGCAATCGCATCGTGCCGATCATCCCCGACGAAGCACGCACCTTTGGTATCGATGCGTTCTTCCCGACCGCCAAGATCTACAACCCCAACGGCCAGCACTACACGTCCGTTGACCACGCCCAGCTGCTGTCTTACAAGGAGAGCCCGCAGGGCCAAATCCTGCACGTGGGCATCAACGAGGCCGGCGCCGCCGCAGCATTCACCAACGTCGGTACGTCGTATTCCACCCAGGGTGAACCGCTCATTCCGGTGTACGTTTTCTACTCCATGTTCGGATTCCAGCGCACGGGCGACGCCCTGTGGGCAGCGGGCGACATGATGACCCGCGGGTTCATCATTGGCGCTACGGCCGGGCGCACGACGTTGACCGGAGAAGGCCTACAGCACGCCGACGGCCACTCGCCGCTATTAGCGTCGACCAACCCGGCCGTCGTCTCCTATGACCCCGCCTACGGGTACGAGATCGGCCACATCGTGCGCGCCGGCCTCGAGCGCATGTACGGCGGCGCCCACACCGACCCGAACGTCATGTACTACATCACCGTCTACAACGAACCGGCCGTGCAGCCGGTCGAGCCCGAAAATGTCGACGTTGACGGCATTTTGCGCGGTATCCACCGGGTGAGCACGTCGACGGTCAGCGGACCGAAGGCCCAGTTGCTGGCCTCGGGTGTTGCCGTTCCGTGGGCACTGGAAGCTGCGAAGCTTCTCGCCGACGACTGGGGCGTTTCGGCCGATGTCTGGTCGGTCACGTCGTGGACGGAGCTGCGTCGCGATGGCTTGGCCGCCGAGGAACACAACTTTCTCAATCCCGACGACGAGCCACGCATTCCGTATGTCACCTCGAAGCTCGAGGGAGCTGCCGGCCCGTTCGTGGCCGTGTCGGACTTCATGCACGCCGTTCCCGACCAGATTCGCCAGTTCGTGCCGAGCGACTTCGCCACCCTCGGCGCCGACAGCTTCGGCTTCTCGGACACCCGCCCGGCAGCGCGTCGATTCTTCAAGATCGACGGCCCGTCGATGGTGGTGCGCACTCTCGAGCTGCTCGCCCGCCGCGGCGAGGTCGACCGAAGCCTGGCCGGCCAGGCCATCGCAAAGTATCGCCTGCACGACGTGAGCGCGGGCACCACCGGCTCCGCCGGGGGCGAGAGCTAAAAGCAGTGGCACCGGCGCCCAAGACGAAAGAGCAGACTCTCAACTGGTTGCGCACCATCTCCGGTGAGTTGTCCACGCAGACGCTGAAACGACTCGAAGACACGCTCACCTGGTATGGCGATATGCCACCAGGGCGGCGGTCCGCTGTCGGCCTGGTCGCCCAGGCCGGAATTACGAGCTTCATTTCGTGGTTCGACGACCCGCGGTCAACCCCGTGGATCGCCGCAGACGTCTTCGGCGCCGCTCCGCGCGAGCTGCTGCGCTCGGTGAGCCTGCAGCAAACGCTGCAGCTCATTCGAGTGACCGTCGAGGTCGTCGAGGAACGCGTCAAGGACGGTGGAGAGTCTCTCCGGGAAGCGATCCTGCTCTACTCACGCGAGATTGCCTTCGGGGCAGCGGATGTCTACGCGCGCGCCGCCGAGGCGCGCGGGCTCTGGGACGCCCGCCTCGAGGCCCTCGTCGTCGATTCCATTCTCAGCGGGGAATACGACGATGAGCTGCCCAGTCGCATCGCGGCCCTCGGCTGGCACGGCCACGGCGAGGTCTGTGTGCTCGTCGGCACCACACCGCAGATGCTCGATGTCGACCAGTTGCGCCGCGCCGCACGCCACATGGCGGCCGATGTGCTCATCGGTGTGCAGGGAAATCGGCTGGTGCTCGTGATCGGGCGTGCCCGCCCGGCGCCGGTCGACAGTGAGGACGTCGGCACAGCCGCAGCGCTGACCTTCATGGAGATCGCCATGGCGCTCGAGCCCATCTTCGGGCCGGGACATTTGGTGCTCGGGCACGAGGTGCCCAACCTGGTCGACGCGTCCAAGAGTGCCAAAGCGGCGCTGGCCGGTTTTGCCGTTGCTCGGTCGTGGCGGAATGCGCCGCGCCCGGTGCAAGCCGACGACCTGCTGCCCGAGCGCGCCCTTGCTGGCGATCCGCTCGCCCGAGCCACGCTCATCCACCGGATTTACCGGCCGTTGCAGGCGCATTCCACCGAGTTGCTCACCACGCTGTGGTGTTACCTCGACAATGGGCGCTCACTCGAGGCGACCGCCCGGGAACTTTTCGTGCACCCCAACACCGTGCGCTATCGCCTTAAGCGGGTCTCCGAAGTCATCGGCTACGACGCCACCGGAGCCCGCGAGGCGCTCATTCTGCAGTCCGCCCTGATTATCGGCTCGATCAGCGACCACGACGGTTCCACCCGCCGCCGCTGACCGCCACCCGAGCTCACCGGCCAATTGTGCTGCTGTAAACAAAGGTTTCATGAATACTTAGTGTGATCTGCACACTCATTCGCGCTGCCAGATTGGAAGACTAATTAAGTGATCGTTGTCGTCTGCCCGGGTCAGGGCTCCCAAACCCCCGGATTCCTCGAACCCTGGCTAGCTATGCCGGCCTTCAGTGCCGGCCTCCGCCAAATTTCCGAAGACGCTGGACTCGACCTCGTCGCCCACGGCACCCTCAGCGACGCCGACACGATCCGCGACACTGCGATCGCCCAGCCCCTAATCGTCGCCGCCGGCATCCTTACCCTCGAGGCCCTGCTCACGGATGGACGCCGCGACCGCATTGCCGGTATCGCCGGACACTCGGTCGGCGAACTCACCGCGGCTGCCGGCGCCGGCATCCTCAGCAACGCCGAGGCGGTGCACTTTGTCCGGGAACGCGGCCTGGCCATGCAGGCGGCTTCCTCGCTGGTACCCACGGGCATGAGCGCCGTCATCGGGGCCGACGAAACCGAGCTGCTGGCCCGGGTCGCCGAGCTCGGTCTGGAACCGGCCAACTTCAACGGCAGCGGCCAAATCGTCGTCGCCGGTGCCCTCGACGCCCTCGACGCCCTCGCCGAGACTCCCCCGCACCGCGCCAGGGTCATCCCGCTTCAGGTCGCCGGTGCATTCCACACTCGCTATATGCAACCGGCCGTCGAGCGGATGACCGTAGTCGCCGACTCGCTCAGCCCCGCCAATCCGACCCTCCCGATCTGGACCAACCGCGACGGCGACCGGGTGAGTGAGGGCATCCGTTTTGTGAAGCTACTCGTCGGTCAAGTGTCCTCGCCGGTACGGTGGGACAAGTGCATGGAGACTTTCGCTGCGGCGGGAGTCACCGGAATCATCGAGCTCGCACCCGCCGGCGCCCTCGTCGGTCTCGCCAAACGCGGCCTGAAAGGCGTCCCGAGTGTCGCCATCAAGACCCCGGACGACCTGCCCGCGGCCTGGGCCATGATCGACCAGCAGTCCTGAATGTTATGAGAGAGACAATGCCAAAGCCCACACTCCAGCAGTCCCACGGACCGCAGTACACCCGCATTCTGTCCGTCGGCGCCGCCCGCGGCGAACACCTCGTGCCCAACGACGACCTGGTCGAAGCGATCGATTCGTCTGACGAGTGGATTCAGCAGCGCACCGGCATCATCACGCGTGCTCGGGCCGGCCAGGACATCGATGCCGTCGATCTGGCAACGGATGCCGCCCGCGAGGCCATCGAGAGAAGCGGCATCGACCCAGCCCTCATCGACGCCGTGATCGTCGCGACCATCAGCAACAGCCGCCAGACCCCGTCGATCGCTGCCGTCGTCGCCGATCGGGTCGGCACCAACCCGGCCGCCGCTTACGACATCAACGCGGCCTGCGCCGGTTATGCCTACGCCGTCGCCCAGGCCGATGCGCTGATTCGCACCGGGGCCGCGCACTATGCACTCGTTATCGGTGCCGAGAAGCTCTCCGAACTCGTTGACCCGACCGACCGCAGCATTTCGTTCCTGCTCGGCGACGGTGCCGGCGCTATCGTGATCGGCCCGAGCGACTACCCGGGTATCTCCACCACGGTGTGGGGCTCCGACGGATCCAAAGCAGACGCGATTCACATGAATCACACCCTTCAGGAGTACCGTCGCGGCGAGGCCGACTGGCCAACCCTGCGTCAGCAAGGGCAAACCGTCTTTCGTTGGGCCGTCTGGGACATGGCCAAGGTGGCCAAGAAAGCCCTCGAAGTAGCCGGAATCGAGAGCGCCGACCTTGCCGCGTTCATTCCCCACCAGGCCAACATGCGCATCATCGACGAGTTCGCCAAGCAGCTCAAGCTGCCTGAGTCCGTGGTCATCGCGCGTGATGTCGCTAACACGGGCAACACGTCATCCGCTTCGATTCCGCTCGCCACGCACCGTCTGCTCGAGGAACACCCCGAGCTCAGCGGCGGCCTCGCTCTGCAGATCGGCTTTGGTGCCGGACTCGTGTTCGGTGCGCAAGTCGTTGTGCTGCCCTAACCAACCCACCCCCTAAACTAGGTCTCGGTCAACCGAGACACCCCTCAAGGAGAAAAAACATGGCACTGTCCACCGAAGAAGTTCTGACCGGCCTGGCCGAGCTCATCAACGACGAGACCGGAATTGCAACCGACACGGTTGAGCTCGGCAAGTCGTTCACCGATGACCTCGACATCGACTCCATCTCGATGATGACCATTGTCGTCAACGCAGAAGAGAAGTTCGACGTGAAGATCCCCGATGAAGAGGTCAAGAACCTCAAGACCGTCGGCGACGCCGTTGAGTTCATCGTGAAGGCACAGGACTAGGCCCGATCCTGAACCAGGTCGGCCGGAAATCGGCCGACCTGTTCATTGGGCTGGTGGCAGATCGCGCCGGCCCACACGTTTGTCGTTCCATGGAGAGTTGACTTATGACCAAGAAAATCGTTATCACCGGAATCGGTGCCACTACGCCGCTGGGCGGCACGGCGGTCGACACCTGGACGGCCCTTCTGGCCGGCGAATCGGGCGCTACCACCCTCGAACAAGCCTGGGTCGCCGAAACGGCGATCCCCGTAACTTTTGCCGCACAGGCCCGCGTGAAGACCGCGGATGTGCTGCAGCGCTTTGAGGTCAAACGCCTTGACCCGTCCAGCCAGTTCGCCCTCATCGCCGGGCGCGAAGCCTGGGCGGATGCCGGCGCCCCCGAGGTGGAGCCGGAACGCCTGGCCGTGGACTGGGCCACCGGAATCGGTGGAGTCTGGACTCTGCTCGACGCCTGGGACACCCTGCGCGAACGCGGCCCCCGTCGCGTGCTGCCGATGACCGTGCCGATGCTCATGCCGAACGGCCCGGGAGCGGCCATCGGAATGGACCTGCACGCCCGGGCCGGCATCACCACCGTGGTCTCCGCCTGTGCCTCCAGTACCGAGGCTTTGGTCAACGCCTACAACCGTCTGCAGGCTGGATTGGCCGACATCGTCATCGCCGGCGGCTCTGAGGCCGCGATCCACCCGCTGCCCATCGCATCCTTCGCGGCGATGCACGCCCTGTCGACGCGCAATGACGACCCGGCAACCGCGAGCCGCCCCTACGACGTCACCCGCGACGGATTCGTGCTCGGTGAGGGCGCTGCCGCACTCGTCATCGAAACCGAAGAGCACGCCAAGGCACGTGGCGCACACATCTACGCCGAACTGGTCGGTGGCGTAGTCAACAGCGATGCTTACCACGTGACGGCGCCGGACCCCGAGGGGACCGCAGCCGCCCGTGCGATGGTGTCGACCGTTCAGAACGCCGGCGCCTCGCTCGCCGACGTCTCGCACATCAACGCCCACGCCACCAGTACCCCGGTCGGCGACATTGCCGAATACAACGCCCTCAAGCGCGTCTTCGGAGATCTGCTCGACGGCATCCCGGTGTCGGCCACCAAGGCGTCGACCGGTCATCTGCTTGGTGGTGCCGGCGCCCTCGAGGCGTTCTTCACGGTCAAGGCCCTCGCTGAGCGCACCGCGCCACCAACGATCAACCTCACGTCGCAGGACCCGGAAATTCCCCTCGACGTAGTGACGACGCCGCGCGCACTGCCGGCCGGAGACCTGCTCGCCCTGAGCAATTCCTTCGGCTTCGGCGGTCACAACGCCGTCGTCGCGTTCCGCTCGGTCTAGTTTTGCGCGAATAGAGAATGACCCCGTCCAGCTGGACGGGGTCATTTCTGTCGGGCGGTTCAGGTGACTTCGTTATCTTGCCGCCGGGTAAAGTCACCGGTCGACAGGCCGCGCCACTACCGGCGAACCACACGTTGCGCGGCCTGGCGGTTCAACCCACCTGGTGCAGCCAGACCACCGCGTTCAGGTCGCTCGCCTGCCGGAATGGTTCCAACTCGTCGTCCCAGGATTGCCCGAGGGCGAGCCGCAACTCGCGGTGCAGGTCGATTGCATTGGCGCCGGCGTTGTCCATAGCAGAGCGGATGCGGTCCTCCGGCACGACAATGTTGCCCACGCTGTCCGTCTGGGCATGAAAAATGCCCAGACCCGGTGTGTGCAGCCAACGGCCGCCATCCGTTCCCCGCCCGGCATCTTCGGTCACTTCGAAGCGCAGGTGCTCCCAGCCTCTCAGGCTAGAAGCGAGAACAGCGCCGGTGCCTGGGGCGCCCTGCCAGTAATATTCAGCCCGCTGGGATCCGGGCAGCGCGGGCTGCTCAGACCATTCGAAGTTCACCGCCTCGCCGAGCGCACGCCCAGCGGCCCACTCGACGTGCGGACACAAGGCGCGCGGAGAAGAGTGCACAAAAAGCACCCCCCGCGCGATCGGCGCCCGACGGTTCTGTTTTGCGTCCATCGCGTTTCTCCGTTCTGTAGGTGCGTCTTCCCCAACGACCTCGGAACGACCGGACTCCCAACCTGAAGCTGTGAGCACGATGGTGGATGTGAAATTGTGCGGCAGTCGCGTTCACCCCTATGGAGATCCCGTGCAGTCGATAGCGCCATTATGCCCCAGGGAGCTATGGATTGACAAGCGTGTGCGGGCATTACGACCTGATGATCGCGAGTGGCAGATCCGCCTTGGGCCGCGTGCCCGAACTCGGGCCGAACCTGTGCACGACACGAAATGTGAACCATGTCCTTCAAGAATGTTCGTACGACTCCTTTTGCCGTCTCCATCACTTCCGCAATTTCTTCACCGACGGCGCCGCCGTCACCATCCGCAAGGGCGCCTAGGCCGCAGGACTCACCTCCCGGCTAGCTCCCACCAAGAATTTCCTCGCAGGAAACCAGGCGGACCCCACGTGCACACAGCCCGCGGGGCCCGCCCTTTTGCGTGCCTCCCCCGCAGATCGGTTGCGTTGATCGACTTAGCCTCGTATGCCGGGCTTGGACCCAGCCTGTTGAGATTTCGACCGACGGGATGGGCGCGTCCCGTGGGCCTGGTCACGTCGGTGCGCTGGTGGTCTCGCCCTATTTGGCCTGGGCGTAGTTGTCGACGGTCGCAACCGTGAGCATGAAATCGACCGGAAAGTCGCCGAAGAGAAGCCGACCGGCGGTTTCGGCGGCCGTGACGATGATCTTCGCCACGACCTCCGCCTGGGCTGCCAACGTGTGCACGATGACCTCGTCGTGCAGAAAGAACACCAGGTGCGGCGCGTAATCGAAGGGCGCGCGTGCCCGCCCTGGTGCCGCGGGACGCGCGGCCGACGCAGCCAGGCCGGGCCCAGCATCCGCTCGTCTGAGTGCGCTGGTCGCACCGGCACCGGCACCGGACGCCGGGAGGGCGGCAAGTTCTCGGCGAATCTCGGCCATCCAGCACAGCGCCCATTCCGCGGCGCTGCCCTGAACGATGAAGTTTCGGGTGAAGCGGCCCCAGTCCCTCGCCTGGCTGCGGGCCCGGCGCTCATCGGTCGCTGTGGCCGCCGGATCGTACGCCTGGGCTTGCACCTCATGCCAACCCTGCCCGGGTACCGGCGACGACCGCCCCAGCCGGGTGGTGACGACTTCGCCTCGCTCGCCGGCCCGGGCCGCCAACTCTGTCAGGGCGATCGCCCGCGGGTAGGCACGCGCCAGGCGCGGCAACAGCCGACCGCTCTCCCCCGTCGTGGCGCCATACATAGCTCCGAGCATGGCGACCTTGGCATGATCGCGCGTCTCCACGACGCCGCTCGCAACGATTCCGGCATAGAGGTCGGTTCCACGCCCGGCCGTAGCCATTCGCTCGTCCTGGGCCAACGCGGCGAGAATGCGCGGCTCCAACTGGGCGGCATCGGCGACGACGAGTTTCCAGCCGTCATCGGCGACCACCGCGCCGCGAATCTGTCTGGGCAGCTGCAACGCTCCCCCGCCGCGCGTCGCCCAGCGGCCGGTCACCACGCCTCCCGGCACGTAGTCGGGGTGGAATCGACCGTTGACGACCCAGGACTCCATCCAGGTCCAGCCGTTGGCGCTGAGCAACCGGGAAAGCTTCTTGTACTGCAACAGGGGCTCAATCACCGGATGCTCGAGCTTCTTCAACTCCCAGCCCCTGGTCGAGGTCACGGCCAGTCCCGCGCGTTGCAGGGCCTTGAACAGTTCCTGCGGCGAGTCCGGGTTGAGGGCATCATCATCCAGTTCCAGCCGGATCCGCTGGGCGAGCAGTTCAAGACGGTCCGGTCGCACACCCGGCAGGGCGCGGGGTCCCAGCTCCCGCGTCAGCAGATGATTGTGCACGTCGGTGCGCCACGGAAGCCCAGCGAAGCGCATTTCGGCGGCCACGAGCGCGCCCGCCGATTCCGCAGCGAGCAGCAGGCGCAACCGGCCCGGTTCGGCAGCGGATGCCACGGCGTCGAGTTGACGGCGGAACTCACGCCCGGACGTCGATTCGGAGGCGCGAGAATCGGGGCCAGGTTCGGTGCCACCAGAGTCGCCGGTGCCGTCAGCGGCGTGGTCGGCGAGATCGTCACCGCCATGGTCATCGTCGACATCAAACTCGAACAGGGTCGCCCGGAGCTCGATCTGATCGGCTGTCACCGCTCTCGCTGCGTCCCAGCGATCCGGCGCGGCGAGGGCCAGTTCGCTCAACTGGGTCAGGGCGGAATTCTTGAGGATCACGTGGCACAGGCGCAGATCGTGGCAGCGCTCCACCCGGATTCCGGCACTGAGCAGCAGCGGATAGGTGTGGCCGGTGTCGTCCCAGACCCACCGCGGGCGGCCTTCAATGGCCCAGGATTCCCTGGCGGCCACAAACGTTCGAAATTCGTCCAGACTCAGCCGGCGCGGCGGTTGCAGCGAAGCTCCGGCCTCATCGCGGGGTTCGACGACCAGGTCGCCACCGCCCGCCTGCCGCACCAGTACATACACCCTTCTATTCTGCCCGATTCAGCGTGGCGGACCTGTTCACGGCGCCGGGCAGAACGGCACCGTACCCATCGGCTTCGAGGTGCCGATGGGTACGGTGGTTGTGCGTTCCGTCTAGCCGGCGATCTTGTCGCCGCTGGGTGCCACCACCCACCAGACGTCGCCGACAGCCTGACCGGTGGTGTCACCGGCCGCCGCATCGCCAGCCCAGTAGTAAAGAGGGAGACCGTTCAGGGTGACCTGCTTGGTGCCATCCGTTCGGGTGATCACGCCAACGGTACCGGTGACTCCGTCGACCGTCGGGGTGTCCGATTCCGCGACGACCGGCGGCCACTTAACGAGACAGTCACCCTCGCAGGTACTCTCACCGGAGTCGGCGACGTCCTTGTCGAACACGTACAGAGTCATGCCTTTGCTGTCGACGACGATCGTGCCGAGGTCGCTGTCGGCCGTCGCGAGTGTCGCGTCGGCGGCCGGTTCGGCTACTTCGCTTGACGAGCTCGACTCGTCTGCCGCCGGCGGCGTCGCGCCCTGCGAGCATCCGGTCAGTGCGAGAACGCTGATCGCCAGCGCCCCGACGACAGGCCCGACCTTGAGCCATATTTTGCTGTTCATGATTGCTTCCTTTTCTCGGTGCACTGCTTTGAAATGGTGCGTGATTGAGCGGTGCGTGATCACGTGGTGCGTAACGAGGGGCTACGTGAATTAAAACGAGATGCCATGCCGATTGGTTCAGCCCGGCAGAGCATATCCACTGAATCGATATCAGGCCGCAATCTTGAAGTCTGCGCCGACATAGGAACGCGGGTGTGCCGATAACCTGACGGCCCTTTTCCGAAGTGCCACAAGTTGGTCCTGTTCGGCAGCGGTCAGATTGGTCACGGCAGAGGAGATCGGCCAGAAGTCGACCTCGTCGAGATGTGCGTTCGGCAGAAGCATTCGCTTGATGTGACAGCGGAGCTTTCAGCCATCGCAGGAACGTGCCGCGAATCGTTTCTGATGTTTCCACCAGAATAAACAGGGACAAGTTTTACCAAATGTCGAGCATGAAAGCGGCGCGAGGTGAGTCGGGCCGTGCCGGTCGGCTGCGCGATCGCTGCGTGGCGCGCGGCCTCCAGATCGTCGCCGGCCTTTGCTGCTTTTGCTGGGCAGCTTTTTTACTTTGCTGCAGTTGGCGATCATGGTCTTCCTTTCGCCAGCAGATCTATGCCCCAATTTAGGCGGGTGCAAGCGGATGTAGGCGCTGCATCCGGGCTGGTCAACTTCTTCGATAAAATACGACGCCGGGTCTCGGCGTTCTCGTCGCCTGGCGCGCCGACCCGAGAAGATCGCCGATAGGTCAAAGAGAGGATTCTGATCGCGGAATACCTGAGCTCGCTCCCCGGTTTTGCCCACGCTGAGAGAAGGTGGCTTTTGGAGCCAGCTGGAATTCAACCCACAACGGAAAGTGGTCAGAGATCCGCCAGGAGACCTCGGTGGGTGTCAGGCTGCCGAGCAGGTGTGGCAGAAAGTTGAACGAACCCGCCCGCAGGGTGTAGGTCAGGGAGGTCAGCAGGGATTTTCCGTCTGAGTCCGAGAACCATGCGATCTGGTCATAGAAGTGCCTTGAGGTGTCGTTGTCGAACACCGTTCGTGGGATGTCATTCAGCTCGGTCGGAGGCCACAGCCCGGTCGATACAAATGCATCAAACAGCGGGTCACCAATGCGGTCGAGGTTGAAATCGCCCAGCACGAGAAGGTTTTGGTTCCATCGGTCGGTCCGATCCGCCCAGGCACGCATCTACTCCGCGAACGCCGTGATCTCCGGCAGCCGCGCAGTCGGGTCAGCCCCCCAGATGACGTGCACGGTGGTCAATGTGAATTCAGCTGAGCCGCGCACAAAAGTGGCGGCGTACGGCGTTCGGGCGAACTGTTCGGCCGGCCCGTCGACCTTTGCTGGCAGCACGATCTCACCCACCAGTCCCGAAGGCTGCACCCGAGTCGAGTCATACAGAAACGTCAACCGTTCTCCGTTTCCTAGGCCGCCCTCGGTGACGTCGGAGACGACCACTCTCCAGTCATCTCCGAGCAATTCGAGCAGAAATTGCAGGGCGGTTGTGTTGCGACGCACTTCTTGAACTGCCATCACATCAAAGCAGGTCACGACCGCAGCGATGCACGCGAGGGAGTACCAGTCCCGCTTGGGAGTATCCCCCGGTTCGGCGTGCCACTTGGCTGTGAGATCCCCCAATGCCCGAAGGTTCCAGGTCGCGATCAGTAGATCGGCGGGGTGCTTCGGCGGCACCACTGCGGCCAGCGCTGCTCTGAAAGCGATCAGGTTTTCCGCCACGTCGGGCGGCATTGTTGTCGTCATGATTTGTGAACCAAACTGCCCTGCCCACACGGATGGGCCGTACGGCACTCAGAAATGGAAATCTGAAAAGATCAGATCTCCGCACACTCACGTACGTAAGGTGGCGGCCGCCGCCGGGAACGGTACTTTATCGAACTGGTGGCGACCGCATCTGCGCACCACTCGCCGGCTTTGCGCAACCAGTTCAGGACCTACCCCGGAGCCGTGTCGGCGGCCTCGAGAGCGAACGCGAGGACCGATCCATCCATCCATACAGCTCGGAGCCGACAATATGCGCATGGGCATGCTCGTCGCTGGACGCCGGCACCGTGTTATCCGAGCGCGCGTGCACGATCAGCGTCGGGCACGTGACGCGATCCAGCGATGCCGGAGTGAACGGACGGAAGTCGTTCTCCAAGCCCCGCCGACGTCGCTTCGCACCGAGCGACGCGCGAAGCGTCGCCTCCAGCTGCGCTGTGTGGCCGGGGATCGCCGCGAGCAGCGCAGCGCGATCGGACGCGACCACCTTGGTCTGGCTGCCCAATACGCGGAACAGTGCAGTGAGCGTCGGACTGGTCGCGTGGGTCAGCACCAGATCGGCGCAATGGTGAGGGTGTCCCGGGCTGCGAGGCGCGCTGCCCTCTGCGAATTCGGGCTTCTCCTGTGCTTTGAAAAGCTTGGACCGTTTGCCTCGTAGGCGGCCCTTGGCTTTGGCTACGGCCATCCCTTCCCGGGTTTGTGCGCGGATCAGGTCGGCTTCGAGTTCCGCGACCATGGCCAGGACGTTAAAGAGGAGCCGGCCGACGGTATCGGTGGGGTCGTGAATGGAGCCTCCGATGCTGAGCTTGACTTCGCGGCGGGTGAGTTCGTCGACAACGTCCTTTGCGTCGCGCAGGGTACGGGCCAGTCGGTCCTGTTTGGTCACGACCAGGGTGTCACCGTCCCGGCAGGCGGCTAGTGCTTCCCTGAGTCCGGGTCGTGCCCGGTTGGCGCCGGTCAGGCCTTGGACGGTGAACGTCTTCTCTGGCGTCACGCCATGAGCGGCCCGGGCGTTTCGCAGGGCGGTGAGGTCCTGGTCGTTGGTGGATACGCGCGCGTAGCCTATTAGCATGCCGGACCTGCTTCTAGCAGGTACCATTTACCCCTTTTGACCGGGCATTTTCTCGGGCGGGGCTCACGGGAATCGGGCGTACGCGGAACCATGCGCGTGGGTGTCATTTGCCGTACTTGGCTGCACAAATTTCAGCACTCGTTTGCACTGGCCATTCTGCCGGCATCGACCGTCGCTGCCATCCCGGATGGGGAACGTCTTGCGGGACGCTTAGCCGGGAATGCCCTGGCGTCCCGGTGCGGCTCAGGGGCGCGTACGCGTATTTCCGATGGCGGTAAGGACTCCATCAACGGATGCACCGGCAGTGCATACGAGGAACGTGATCGCGTTGGTCCAGCCAGCAGGGCCGGCCATCACAAAACCTTGACCGCCTGCACGCTGCCCGTTACAGGCTCGCCGCAACGGCCACTAGGCCAACAAGTCGTGAGCCTGCTCGGGGTCTCCGCCCTTGGACCCGCGCCTGCATCAGGCGTCGGCGCCGTGCAGGCTCCACGTCCGTGACACGCGACACACAACGGCGCAGAACCGAGGTCTACCTCAGGTCTGCGCCGCATGGCGTGATTTAGATGTCGGTGGCGATCTCGAACTGCGAGACCTGCGGGGCGCTGACGAGGAGTGAGCCGAGCTCGGTCGCACCCGCGCCGGCGCGCCAGGCACGGTAGGCCGAGTCGGCTTCGGCGGAGGCCCATCGCTCCAGCAGGATCAGGTGGGAGGAATCTTCGGCATCGACCAGGACGTCGACACCGAGGCAGCCGTCAAATGCCCGGGTGCCGGTGAGGATATCTCTCAGCATGGCCGGTGCATTGGCGACAGCCTCTGCTTTCAGACGAAGGTCGAGTAAAACGGTGAGTGCCATGGATGCTCCGATCAGGTGGGGTTGGTGCAGCGTCTAGAAGCTGAGGATCTGGTAGCCCTGAACGACCAGGTTGCGTGTGCTCGCTTCGCCCTTGTAGTCGGTGAGTAATGGCCATCCGCCGGTCTCGATCGGGTCGGAGACTCCGTGGGAGTTGACGCAGAAACCGCAGGCACCCAGGATGTTGTCCTGAAGCGCGACGGCGAGCGGGTTCATCTTGTGCTTGGGGTCGGAGATGGCGGCGAGAGACTCAACGCCGGAGCCGTCAAAGACCACCACGACCTCATCGCCGGCCTCCTTGAATTCGAGGGCGGTCTTGAGGCCGCGGTAAACGCGTGAGGTGTCGGAGCCGATGGGCTCGTAGATGACAACGGCGATCTTGAGTTCAGACATAAACATGTACCTCCTAGGTAGACCGATCTGGCCACTGCTAACTATACCGATCTGTCTGGTATTGTCCAATCATGGGATCCACGACTACCGCTGCGACACGGAGCGCCCGGGAACGCCTGCTGGCATCCGCGGCTCAGCTGTTTCAGGAACGCGGCATCAACGCGACCGGAATCGACCTCGTCGTTCGCAACGCAGGAGTAGCAAAGGCCAGCCTGTACAACAACTTCGCGAGCAAGGAAGCGCTCGTCGTGGCCTATCTGGAACAAGAGTTGGACGGCTGGGTTCAGCACTCGCGCTCCCTGGACGACCCGTTCGGCGCGCGCCCGGAGCGCGTGGCTGCCCTGTTCGAAGCGCTAGCGGTCTCAGTCGAATCCCACACCTTTCACGGCTGCCCGTTCACCAACGCGGTGATCGAGCTGCCCGAGTGCGTCAGCGTGCGCCGGGTAGCCGAACACTACCGTGAAGTCGTTCGCGCCCACCTCGCTTCCATCGCCGGCGAGGACCCAACCTCCACCTTGGTGTCTCGACTCTTTCTGCTCTACGACGCGGCCATCACGGCCGCTAAAGTGGGCCGCGACGCAGGCCTCGTGCGCCAGGCCAGCACCATGGCACAAGAACTCGTCTAAAACTCAGCTTCCAGGGAAGCGATCAATGAAGACATCAGCTGCGTTGCGGGCATTCGAGCTCAACACCCGACCGGTGCACCCGCCCTCCCGGGTGGCGCCCGACCAACGCTGGGAGGAAGCGACCTCAGAACGCCACCAAGTAGCGCCAAAGACCACATACACGCATTGATGAGCGTGGAAGCTCCATGGACGGTCGTCTGCGGAGACCTGGGTCAGAGCATGGAGCCAAGGTCGGAACCGACGGACGGATATGTCGCGGTCGCCGATTTTAGTTGTCGGGTGGTTAGGCCCAGCTTGATTGCGAGGCCGAAGATGTTGATCACTTCCGAGTAGCCGGGGCCGAGCAAATGTGCGCCGAGAATCTGATCGGTTGCTGTATCAATGATGACCTTCGTCGCCGCGACGGTCTCACCGACTCGGTAATTGGCGTACCAACTGCTGGTGTCGTTGTAGCGCACAGCGATATCACGGCCATCACGCACAGCTTCGTGCTCGAGCATGCCGACGCGGTTCAGTTCCGGGATCGTGAACACCGTGGTGGGGACGCCGGCATAGTCCGGCACGGTCATCGTGCCCTTGAGCATGTTGGATGCTGCCACCTTGCCCTCAAAAACGGCGACGGGCGTGAGGCGTTCTCCGGGAGTGTCGGCGGCGTCGCCGGCGGCGAAGACCGACGGATTACTGCGGCTTTGCAGGTGTCCGAACACATCGATCCCCTTCGGGCCCCAGGCAATGTTTGCCGCCGCCAGATCCAGGCCGTCGATGTTGGGCACCCGGCCTGCGCCGTGCACCACCAGATCTGTCTCGACGACGGTCATGACGCCGTGCTGCTCGACGCTCACTTGAAGCCCCGTAGCGGTGCGCGCCACTGCACTAACTGAGGTGCTGTGCTTGACGCGGATGCCGGCTTGCTCACTGCGCTGCACGAGCAGATCGACGAGATCGGGGTCGAACGCGCGTAACGGCCGCGCCCCGTGATCGATGACCACGCAGTCCACACCCGCGCGGGCTGCGATGTGGGCGAACTCGAAGGAGACGAACCCGCCCCCGACGAATACGATCCGGCCGGGAAGCTCCTCGAGGTTGAGAAAGTCGGTGCTATCGATGAGGTGCTCGTGTCCGGGGAAGTCGAGGGGGCGCGGTCGGGCACCAGTCGCTATGAGAAACCGCTTCGCCTGGTGCCGCACGCCGTTGATTTCGAGGTGATGGGGCCCGGTGAAGTGAGCGGCACCGTGAAAAGTGCTCACACCGTTGCGCAGAAGTTCGTCTTCCAAGCTCTGAGGAACACCGTCGGTGAAACCGCGCTTGTGACGCATCAACGCCGCCCAGTCCAGCGTGAGCTCATTCTCGCTGATGCCTTTGCCCTGCATCAGATGGGCGGAGTCGATCACTTCCGCTCCCCGACGGAGAATCTTTTTCGGGTCACACCCGCGCAGCGCACACGTGCCCCCGTACGGCAGGGCATCAACGATCCCCACGCGCCATCCCTGTGCAGCGCACCTATTGGCTGCTGTGGTGCCGGCCATTCCGGCCCCGATCACAAACAGGTCGTATTCCTCAAACGTGTCGCTCATGCTGTGGTGATCGCATCGCGCAGTTGCTCCAGAGTCGGGGCGCCGGCCAATCCTGTCGGGGTCGTGTAGATGCGGCAGGCCATTCCCACCGGCGCTGCCGGGTCAGGAAAAAGGTCTGTTCCCCCCACCAGAATGCTCGGGGATCCCCGAAAATTGATTGCCTCTGCGTCTTCCAGATTCTCGACCAACCGCCGGGTCACGACGGTGCCGGGGCGTTCGACTGCGATCACCGCTAGCCGCTCAGCGGCAATTTTCCAGTTCGGGCACCCATCGAAGTACTGCAACGCAATATCCATGCCCTTACCGTAGACGTTGCACTATGGTGCAAGGTCAAGTGGTGGAATGGGACTATGCAAATTAGAGACCTGGCCATCGCGAGCGGCGCAACCGCACAGACCATACGGTTTTATGAGCGGCGCGGTCTGTTGGATCCCGCAGAACGTGCGGGGAACGGTTACCGCCGATACAACGAAGCGGCCCTCTCGCGCCTGCAATTCATTCGGTCTGCCAAGACGGCTGGTTTAACCTTGTCCGAAATTGGCAGCATCATCACGGTGAGAGAAGCAGGCGAGGTGCCGTGCGGGCACGTTTTAGACCTTCTCGCGGGGAAACTTTCGAATGTGCACCGCCGCCAACAAGAACTTGTACTTCTTGAAACAGAGCTGCAACACCTCATTGACGGGACCCAGCATCTCGATCCGGGCGATTGCGAAGCGGGCAGTGTCTGTCACCTCTTCACCCAAGCTCACCATTAGCGCACAACGTTCATTCACGCCATTAATCGGTGCGAATTCACCGCCATTTACCGCTGCAATTTAGACGTGGAACCATGCGGACTGTCTTCGGCACATTGCCGAGGGACACAAGGGGGACTACAGCAAAATTGGTGCTCCCTCGGGCAAGAGCTGGGACACTTTCGCGAAGTGGTGCATCGGGCAAACTCTTGGTTCTCCGTCGAGTGCGACGTATCAAAAGTCCAACGCCACTTACCTGTTCCAAGCGCCGGTTCAGATTTGGAGCAACGGGACCCTTCAGAAGGCTTATGAGAACCGAGTGTCAGTACGCACAAGCGACCGGGTCGTCGTGACCTCATACATTTCTTGAGCTTAGAATTAGAGATCATGCCTACTTCGGTCTCGAGCGCTAAACTCCTTGATGAACTTTTCTACTACCTCGACGAGTTCACTCCGCCCATCTTTAGCGCCAATCGTTCGCTCACTGTCGTGTCGGTTTCAGCGCCGGACGCCAGTGAACAATCGCCGGTCTTGATTTCCGCTAGTGAGTTCTCATCGCTCTACAGTGAGCTCCTTTCATCCGCGGTAGACGATCCGGCTCCGGTCTCACTTCGAGTAAGGGCCTTCCGTCTGTTTTCGGTCTTGCTCCAGGAAGCAGCGTGGGACCTGTCGGACCCAGGTTCGCGAGGCTACAGACTAGCTAAAGGCAAGTTCATCCCCTGGGACTAGAGCTTGATCAGTGTCACACCGCACGCGAACGTCAGAAGCCCGTGTGAGGCAGTAAGTCTTGTACCGGGCAAAGAAAGCACACAATTCGGCCGGTCGCTGCCGTTACTGGTGAGCAAGAAATTGGAGGCCGCTGCAGTTGCGGCGGCATGGACGTGTCGGTCGTGGGCATCAGAGCCGTGGAATGCGATGGACCCGTCAAAGTCGGCGATAATCTCGTCAAGGTTCTCGACGACGTCATCGTCGAGACGACGGGTGATGTTTCCGTCGAGTTCAGGCTTCACGCCCCGTCGAGCACGAACTATTTTGATGACGACGTCAATCGTTGCGTGGAGCTGGAACAACTGCTGCGTCTTGTTGAGCATGAGGAAGAGCCAGTTACGCGTCGTTCAACTCAGCAAGACATTGGCGTCGACAAAGACTCCTTGAAGCATGAGCCTCAGAGTATCGGTTGAGCAACAGCCACTACTTGTGTCCCGGTCCAGGTTCGGCTACCGGGACACAGTGTGTGCCGCGCGGTCGGGCCAGTCACGATGAGATGCTAGTTCTGTGGAATTGAACCAGGGCACCGATGCGCAAGCCGTTTTCATCCGCCCCTACGGTCAAGCGGATGCCGCAAACACATTGGCAATAATCCTTGCTGCGGTGACCGAGACCGCTGCCACCGACTACTCGCCGGAGCAGATTCAGGCGTGGGCTCGGCCAGAAGCGCGAGATCTGCCCACCTGGCATGCGTCGATGCAGGAGCGGAACAGTTACGTGGCCACCGTGGATGGTGCACCAGCAGGCTTCTCCGATGTGAACCCTGCTGGGTATATCGACATGCTGTTCGTTGCCCCTCGATACCAGCGACAAGGGGTAGCACGACAACTGATCGGACGCGTTGAGGTCCACGCGCGTCAGGCGCAGCTGACAGAACTGATAGCCGACGTCAGCATCACAGCCCGCCCCTTCTTCGAGCGCCACGGCTTCACCGTCGAGGTAGAACAGCACTCGGTGATGGGCGGCGTGTCGCTGACCAATTACAAGATGAAAAAGAAGCTCCTCGACAGCGCGGTGTGCCTGAGCGGGCAGCTTGTCTGCCACACTCAGGAAGAGGCGAACACTGTCCGGGATCACCTACCCACGGCACCTTGCCCTGACCCGCGCCGAACCGGGATGCTGTTCGTTTAACGTCACCCCGACGAGCGATCCGCTGGTGTGGCAGGTCGAGGAGTGCTTCGAGCACGCAGCTTTTTTCAAGGCTCATCCAGCAGGTCAACGATGACCACACCGTTGTCGAGGTCGCCTCCCGGCACGGAAACTCGGTGATCATGTCGAAAGACGACTACGACGCGATAACCGAAACTGCCTACCTGCTTCGGAACCCTGCGAAGGCCGAGCGGCTGCTCACGGCGATCGAGCGGGTGCGACGCGGAGAGTTCAAGCAGCACGACCTGACAACCGAGTGAGTCGGACTGTCGCCTTCGACCCGAATGGGTGGGACGACTACATCTACTGGCAAACCCAGGACCGCAAGACTCTGAGGCGCATCAACCAGCTAGTCAGCGACGCGTTGAGCGATCCGTTCGCGGGGAGAGGCAAACCTGAGCCCCTCAAGCACCTCCTTGCCGGCGAGTGGTCCCGCCGCATCGACGACACGAATCGGCTGGTCTACTACGTCACGGATGACCACATCATCATCCTGCAAGCTCGCGACCGCTACTGACCCGAGGTCTACGTGTCCTGCAAGAGGTCTCCCTGTGACACGGCTCGACCATCGGAATGACTGCTGGCGGTCTCTGGGTTCGGTTCTCCCGTTGCTGAGTTGCCTGGCCCGACAACACGATGATGCGGTCGATCTCGAGCGCATCGAGTAGCGCTGCCATGCCGCCGCCCGGCAGCGCAAAGGTCTGCCCCGTCGCAAGCGGTGTTCCCAGGTACCCAGGCATGCTTGGAGCGATGATTCGGAACCCGTTCACGAGCAGGTACTCGACCGCCACGAGCCCTTGATCCCACCCGCCGAGGGTGCCGTAGATGGCGAGAATCGGCTCGCCCCTGCCTCGCTCGGCGAACTCAACCGGTCCCGATCCCGTTGAAACGGTTCGCGGGATTTCCGCCAGGCACGCGCGGAAGTCTTTGGACGAGGGCGATCTCAGCGCGGTGGCCATGACCCACTATCGCTTCGACGGCGTGCGTGGTCAATGGCGCGAAATTTCGCGCGTGCAATTTCAGAGCGGATGCTGGCCCGCGCTCCCGACACAGGCTCGCGCTCATCCGTGGCGAGCGCACTATTCGCCCGGGCGCCGTCGAGTGTCACCGCCGTGGCCTCGACGGTTGACCGAACGCTATCCTCGACGGCATGACGCGAGACGGCCCATCCGAGTATGAAACAGACAGGGATGGCCTTCGCCTCCTGGCCGACAGTCGGCAGCGGACAGCCGACAGCGGACAGCCGACAGCCGACAGCCGACAGCTAATCAGGGCCAGCCCTGACCGCATCCTCGCCGGAGCCGACTCGATCACCGCACTGGTACATGCACCTCGATCGAGACGAGCGCCATCGCGTCGCTCAAATCACTGTGCAACATACCGGCACGGTGCCCGTCATCGTCGGGATCGGCACCGGGCGGAGAGGATGCTCCTTCAGCATTCGATCACGTTCACCGCGAGGCCACCTCGAGACGTCTCCTTGTACTTGGTCATCATGTCGGCACCGGTGTCCCGCATGGTCTTGATCGCTTTGTCGAGTGACACCTTGTGGCTGCCGTCTCCGTGGAGGGCGAGGCGGGCAGCGTTGATGGCTTTCACGCTGGCAATAGCGTTGCGCTCGATGCACGGGATCTGCACGAGCCCGCCCACGGGATCGCAGGTCAGGCCCAAATTGTGTTCGATTCCGATTTCCGCAGCGTTCTCCGCCTGGATGGGAGTTCCTCCCAGCGCTTCGCAAAGGGCGCCGGCGGCCATGGAACAGGCCGCGCCGACTTCGCCCTGGCACCCGACTTCCGCGCCTGAGATGGACGCATTCAGCTTGAACAGGATTCCAATCGCCGCGGCCGTCAGCAGGAAACGCACGACACCGTCGTCGTCGGCCCCCGGGACGAACTTCACGTAGTAGTGCAGCACGGCTGGGATGATCCCGGCCGCCCCGTTGGTGGGCGCCGTGACGATCCGCCCACCGGCCGCATTTTCCTCGTTGACGGCCAGCGCAAAGAGATTCACCCATTCCATCGCCCGCAGGGGGTCGGTGGTGTCCTCCGGCGCCTGCAGCGCGCGGAACAGCCCCGGTGCCCGGCGCGTGACCTGCAGGCCACCAGGCAGAATACCGTCGCCAGCACATCCGTTGGCCACGCACGTCTGCATGACGGACCAAATGTTCAGCAGCTTCGTGCGTAGCTCGATCTCCGTGTGCCAGGTGCGCTCGTTGGCCAGCATCACGTCGGAGATGCCGAGTCCCTCCCGGGCGCAGATTGCCAGCAGTTCATCGGCCGTCGTAAACGGATGCGGCAGGACAGTTTCATCCACAACCACACGATCCGCACCCACGGCATCCTCATCCACGACGAAGCCTCCACCGACGGAGTAGTAGGTGCGCTCCCGCACCACGCCACCATCGTGGCTCATGACCCGAAAGATCATGCCGTTCGGGTGTGCGGGCAATGATTTGCGCCGATGTAGGAGCACGTCCTCGGTGAAGTTGAAGTCAATGCCGTGCCGACCGGCCAGCATCAACCGTGCGTCGAGTGCGGCCGCCGCCACCTGGTCGTCGGCCGTTGCCGTGTCCACGGTTTCCGGGTCCAGGCCCTGGAGCCCGAGAACCACAGCCTTGTCCGAGCCATGGCCACGGCCGGTCGCGCCCAGCGAGCCGAACAGCTCCGCCTGAACCCGCACGATTCCGTCGAGCAGACCGTCCCGAGCCAGACCCTCGGCGAAGCGTTTCGCCGCGCGCATCGGACCCACCGTGTGGGAGGACGAGGGCCCGATGCCCACGGAGAAAAGGTCCAACACGCTCAATGCCATGTCGTGCTCTCCGCTACCGTGAACTCGCGCATACCGTCCAGGAGCCAGCGGCCCAGGTAATCGGCAAATGATGCCCGAGGGAATACGCGGAACGTTTCGTTGTCAGTTTTCCACAGGACGACCGGAACGTTGCCGATCACGGTGGCGATTGCCACGCCGGTCGAGAAGGCGCGGGGATGCAAGTCGGCCGCGCAGCTCTTCTCCAACACTGCCCGGGCGGAGGGTCCGGCCAGTTCGAACGTCGTGCGGTTGCTGGAGAGATCGACGGTTTGTCCGGCTCCATCGCCGAGGGCCGCCACTAGCTCGGCAGCGAGTGTGCCGTCAAGTGCCTCCTCCTCGGCAACCAGCAGAAACTCGTCCGGCCCCAGCCACAGCACGGCCATTCCGGCGACCCCTGTGGTCACCTGCCCACACGCGGTCGGCAGCCCTCCGGTGACGGCGCCGATGCGGCGACCACCCTCGGAGAGCGGGTCGACACGGATGCCCACCATGACTTGGAACGGGATCTCCCGGAGGGAGACCCGAGCCTCGGCCGACGCGGTTTCAGCGAATTCCGCCCAAAGATGTTCCGCGGGACTGTGGCGACGCGCCGTCAGGTGCGTTTGTTGGACATCCGTTATTTGAGCATCCGTGCTTTCAATCGTGTTAACCATCTCGGCGCTTCCCTTCGGCATCAAAAAGTACTGTTTCCCCAACGACGACGTCCACGCGCTCTGTTCCGAAGACGGCCACCAGGTGTTCCCCGATCCGGTCTCGACCGTTCGTGATCAGCGCGAGCCCGAAGGACCGGCCCAGGGCAGCACTATGATAACTCGACGTCACAAAACCCTGCATCGGAACGGGTCCGACTGCGGGGGTGATGGGCACACCGTGGTCGATGAGTTGGGTACCTTCCGGCAACCGGATCGTCCCATCCGTGGGCATTACGCTCACCAGGTGTTTCCGGCCCTCCGAGCGCACACCGGCACGCTCGTATGAGCGTTTGCCGATGAAGTCCTTGACCTTGGACACCACCCACTCCATGCCCGCATCCTGCGGGGTGACGGTACCGTCGGTGTCCTGGCCGACGATCGGGTATCCCTTTTCTGCGCGCAACACGTGCATGGTTTCCGTACCGTATGGGGTGATCTTGAACTCTGCGCCGGCCTCGGTCACGTCTTCCCAAGTCTGCAGCCCGTACCAGGCCGGAACGTTGATCTCGTAAGCCAGCTCACCGGAGAAGGAGATTCGGCAGATTCGAGCAGCAACGCCGGAGGCGAGCACCGTTTCGCGGAACGTCATAAAAGGGAAGGCCTCGGTAGACAGATCAAGCCCCGGCGCCAGCTTGCCGAGCACCGCACGGGACTTCGGCCCGACGACGGCGATCGTGGTCCATTGCTCCGTCACTGACGTGCAGCTCACGTCCAGCTCCGGCCACTCGGTCTGCAGCCATTCCTCGAGCCAGTCCAGCACCTTCGCTGCACCGCCGGTTGTGGTGGTCATGAAGTAGCGGTCGTCATCCAGTCGAAGCGTCACGCCGTCGTCGAAGATCATGCCGTCGGGGGTGCACATGACGCCGTAACGGGCCGAGCCGGGCGCGAGCTTCTTGAAGGCATTGGTGTAAATGCGGTTGAGAAACTCCCCGGCTCCGGTGCCGCGGATTTCAATCTTGCCCAGAGTCGTGGCATCCATGTAGCCCACAGAGTCGCGCACAGCCGCGCATTCGCGCAGCACGGCAGCGTCCATGTCCTCGCCCGCAAGCGGGTAGTACCACGGACGTTTCCACTGGCCGACGTCCTCGAACAGCGCACCGCGCTGTTCATGCCAGGTGTGGATGGACGTCCGGCGAGCGGCGTCAAACAGGTCCCCGCGCTTTCGACCGGCCAAGGCCACGAACGACACCGGCGTGAACGGAGCACGGTACGTCGTGGTGCCGATCGAGCCGATGTCGGCGTCAACGGCGGTGCCCTGTCGGCGAAAAGCAGCAGCAATGACGCCGATCGCGTTCACACCAGAGGTCTTTCCCTGGTCATTGGCGGTGCTGATAGAGGTATAGCGCTTGATGTGCTCCACGCTGCGGAGCCCCGCCCCCGTAGACCGCCAGACATCGGCCACGCTTTGGTCGCGTTGAAAATCGACGAAGTGATGGTTCCAGTCTGACGTCGTCCCTTTGGTTCCGCCGACCAGCCAGAGGGCACGGGTCGGCGCGACGGGCTGCGCCGGACGAGCGGGACGGGCCAACGTGGCGATGGCAGCAGCTACGGCCGCTCCCGTGGAGAATCCGGCGTTGACAGCGGCAATCGCTCCCGCGGATACACCCTCGGCGATACAGTCGGCCAGTGCATAGCTCCCCCGCGCTGCACCGACGACCTGCTGGTCGCGAACCACCGTCGACGGTACGAATCCGACGAGATCCTGGTCCCAACGCACCTTGCCCTGGGCCTGACTGTGCAGGTGTACCACGGGGCTCCAACCGCCGGAGACTGCCAGGAGGTCAGCCTTGAATTCCTCAATGCCACCCACCGGCGCACCGTCGTCGTCGATCCGGGCGACCGAGACCCGCGCCAGGCGCTGCTCACCCACGGTGTCAACCACAGCACTGCCGTAGAGAACGCGTACGCCCGTTTTGGCCGCCACGAGCGCTGCGAGCGCCGACGGCGCTGGCCGAGCGTCGACTACCGCTGCCACCTCTATACCCACCGCACACAGGTCGGACGCGAGCAGGTATGCGCTGTCGTTTGTGGTCCCGATCACGACGCGGGAGCCCGCTGCCACACCGTACCGGTTGAGGTACGTGCGGGCAGCAGACGCCAGCATGATGCCGGGGCGGTCGTTGTTTTCGAAGACGATCGGTCGTTCGTGCGCGCCGGTCGCCAGCACCACCTGGTTCGCACGGATGTGCCAGATGCGGAGGTGCGAGACGCCGTCGGCCGGGGCCGTCTGCAGATGGTCGGTACGGTTCTCGACGGCGATGAGGAAGTTGCTGTCGTAGGAGCCGAACACCGTCGTGCGGCACAGGATCGTGCACTCGGGGATGCTGGCAAGTTCGGCTCTGATGTCGGCGACCCACTCGAGGGCATCGACGCCGGCTACCTGCTCATCACGGCCGGAAAGCAGTGTTCCGCCCAGCTCGGGCTGGTCGTCGATGAGGATTATGCGGGCGCCAGTGCGGGCCGCCTCCCGTGCCGCTGCCAGCCCGGCTGGACCGCCGCCGACCACAAGAACGTCGGTGTGAACATACTTCTTGTCGTAAACCGCTTCGTCATCGCTCGGGTCAAGCTGACCCAAGCCGGACAGGAATTCAGCCTCAAGACCGTCAACCAGCTCCACGGTCGTGGCTGGGAGCATAGATTCGGCGACGTGGCCGGGGAATCGTCCCGCCACCTTGACCAGCGCATTGGGCTCCTCCACGCCAGCAGACATGATGCCGCGCGGTCGGTTCCCATACAGAGAATTGCCAACCGACACGCGGCCTGCGGCGAGCAGCGCGGAGGCCAGAGTATCGCCAGGATGGCCGGCGTACCCGACGCCGTCCACGATGAAGTTGAAAACCGTACCGCGGTCAATGCGTCCGCCATGGCTGAGCCGATTGGATTGAGTGTGCTGACCGGTCATAGCTGGACTCCTTCCGGTGTTCCTTGGCGGGTAGTACTCATGCCCATACCGGTCGTGGGTTGCGACGTCCGCAGGGCTGGCGGCTCCTGGCCAATGCGATAGACGGCCGTGATGTCATAGCTCACGGTGTCCCGGAGCATATTGAACCACTTTCGGCATCCCGCACTGTGCACCCATCGCTCCGCAAAGAGCCCTTTCGTGTTCTGGCGGTAGAAGAGGTACTCCGCCCACTCCCGGTCGGTGAGTTCTGCCGGATGCTCGGGGTAGGCCACGTGGGCTTGTCCCCCATAGTGAAATTCGGTTTCGTTGCGCGGCCCGCAGTTGGGGCATGGAAACAGCAGCATGGCGTGCTCCTTACGTTCTGAGAGGTCGATTTCTAGTGAGCCACGGCGGCGGCGCCGTGCTCGTCGATCAGGGCGCCGGTTTCGAAACGTTCCAGAGAGAACGGCTTGTTCAGGGCGTGCGGGGCCCCGGTGGCGATGGTGTGGGCGAAGGTCAGGCCCGCTGCCGGCGTTCCCTTGAAGCCGCCGGTTCCCCACCCGCAATTAACGTACATATTCTCAACCGGTGTGGTCCCGATGATGGGCGAGGCATCCATTGTGGTGTCGACGATGCCGCCCCAGGTGCGCAGCACATGGGCCCGGGCGAAGATCGGAAACAGCTCGACGGCGGCGGCCATCTGCTCTTCGATGACGTGGAAGGATCCACGCTGGCCATAGCCGTTGTACGAGTCGACTCCGGCCCCCATCACCAGTTCGCCCTTGTGGGCCTGGGAGACATACACGTGTACCTGATTCGACATCACCACCGTCGGGTGAACGGGTTCGTGCAGCTCGGACACCAACGCCTGCAGCGGGTGGGACTGGATCGGCAGCCGAAACCCGGCCATTTCGGCGAGCAACGAACTGTGTCCGGCCGCGCACAGTCCCACTTTGCCGGTGCTGATGGTGCCACGGCTGGTTTCCACGCCGGTGACCCGCTCGCCGTCTTTGATGAAGCCGGTGACCTCACAGTTCTGGATGATGTCGACCCCCAGCTCGTCGCATTTGCGGGCAAACGCCCACGCCACGTGATCATGCTTGGCGATGCCGGCCCGGGGTTGGTAGGTGGCACCCATGACCGGGTAACGGATGTTGTCGCTGATGTTCAGGATCGGGCAGAGTTCCTTCACCTGCTTCGGGTCGAGCCATTCGGCGTCGACCCCGTTGAGTTGGTTGGCGCCGACCCGACGGATGCTTTCACGAACGTCCCCAAGAGTATGGGCGAGGTTCATGACGCCACGCTGGCTGAAGAGAAAGTCGTATTCGAGCTCTTCCGGCAGGATCTCCCAGAGTTTGAGCGATTGCTCGTAGATCGCCGCGCTCTCATCCCACAGGTAGTTAGAGCGGATGATGGTGGTATTGCGGGCCATATTCCCGCCAGCCAGCCAGCCCTTCTCCAGGATCGCGATGTTCGTCATCCCGTGATTCTTCGCCAGGTAATACGCCGTCGCCAACCCGTGACCGCCGCCACCGATGATCACGGCGTCGTACGACTTCTTGGGATCGGGGTTGTGCCACAGGAACTCCGGGTGCTCCTTCAGCTGTTGGGTACTCACTGAGCGACTCCGCTCAGCACGGCCACGATTGGTTCTTCAAACGATACCGGCGCGGACAGCTGCGGATACAGCGGAAATTTCTCTGTCAGCTTCCGAACCCGCTCGCGCAACAGGATCGCGGAATCCTCACTCAGGTCACCCGAAATGGCGGCCGCGATAATGTCAGCGACCTCGGTGAATTCGGCACGGCCAAATCCGCGGGTGGCCAGTGCCGGTGTGCCGATCCGCAGCCCGGAGGAAATCATGGGCGGCCTCGGGTCGAACGGAACGGCGTTACGGTTCACGGTAATGCCGATGCGGTGCAGCCGATCCTCGCCTTGCTGGCCGTCAAGGGCGGAGTTGCGCAGGTCGACCAACACGAGGTGCACGTCCGTGCCGCCGCCCACCACGGAGATTCCGTATTCCGCGACATCCGAGGCGAGCAGACGTTCGGCGAGGATTTTGGCACCCTCGAGGGTGCGTTCTTGGCGCTCGCGGAAAGCTTGCGTGGCGGCAATTTTGAAGGCGACCGCCTTCGCGGCGATGACGTGTTCCAACGGGCCGCCCTGCTGACCGGGAAACACCGCGCTGTTGATCTTTCGTGCCAGGGACTCACGGCTGAGGATCACCCCGCCCCGAGGGCCACCCAGGGTCTTGTGTGTCGTCGTGGTGACGACGTCGGCGTACGGAACCGGGTTCGAGTGCAGACCAGCAGCTACCAGCCCGGCGAAGTGCGCCATATCCACCATCAGATATGCGCCGGCGAGGTCTGCGATGCGGCGGAACTCCGCAAAATCGAGCTGTCGGGTGTATGCGGACCACCCGGCCACGATCAGTTTGGGTTGGTGTTCCAATGTCAGCGCTTCCAGTTCGACCATATCCACGGTCATGTCTGATTCGCGCACGTGGTACGCAATGGCGTTGTACAACTTGCCGGAGAAATTCAGCCGCATGCCGTGCGTCAGGTGCCCGCCGTGGGACAGGTCCAATCCCAGGATGGTGTCGCCGGGGTTTAGGAGCGCCGCCATGGCGGCGGCGTTCGCTTGCGCGCCCGAGTGTGGCTGCACGTTGGCGGCCTCGGCACCAAAGAGTGCCTTCACTCGGTCGATCGCCAGCTGTTCAATCACGTCAATGTGCTCGCAGCCACCGTAATAGCGCTTGCCCGGGTAACCCTCCGCGTACTTGTTGGTCAGTACCGAGCCCTGTGCTTCCATGACGGCTGCGGGGGCGAAATTTTCAGAGGCGATCATTTCCAGTGTCGATTGCTGACGAGCCAGCTCTCGAGTGATGGCCTCGCCGACCTCGGCATCTACGCTGGACAGAGTACCGGTGAGCACATCGGCCATGGGTTAGCTCCTTGCAAATCGCCGCTAATACGTAACTATTAGCCAATTGATATATTAGATTAAGTGCAACAATATAGTGCGGCCAGTTCGACGTCAAGGACTTCCTCTGGGGCAAGCGACCCGAGGAGAAACCATGACGAACGCTACAGCAGCGGCTGAGCCAGATCTGTCGTTGTCAGAGCATGCCTACCGCAGTCTGCGCGACCAGCTGATCATGCTGGAGATACGCCCGGGCGATGCCATCAACGATTCAGCCCTGGCGGCGAGCCTCGGTATTGGGCGCACCCCCGTGCGCGAGGCGCTCAAGCGACTCGAGAGCGATCACCTCGTCGTCTCGTACCCGCGCCGCGGAACTTTTGCCACCCGCGTCGACTTCACCGAGTTGGCAGACATTTCGGAGATCCGCCAATTACTGGAGCCACTCGCGGCCCGACGTGCGGCGCAGAACGCCACCGCGCCAATGCGCGCAAAATTCCGAGATTTAGCCGCTAGTATTGCAGGTTCAGAACCTGGCAACTCGGACCAGCATGACCTGATGCGCTTTGACATCAAAGTACACCGGCAGATCTATGCCGCAGCCGGCAATGCGCATCTGGAAGACGTGCTGATCCGCTACGACAACCTGGCAACGCGCATCTGGTGTCTGGTGCTCGACAAAATCCCATCCGTGGTCGGGCACATCACCGAGCATGTCAAGCTGCTCCAGGCCATCGCCGACGGTGACGGCGAACTTTCCGCTGGGCTGGCCCTCGAGCACGTGACCAACTTTGAGAAGACCATCCGCACCGCCCTTTAGACGGTTCCTGGTGGGCGGCGCCTGCCTCAGGCGGCGAAAAGAGCTTCGCGTACCGCCTGCTCGAAGCCACTCACGTGGATCCGCGCGAGTTCGGCGGCACCTGCCTCATCTCCGTCGATAACGGCACGGAGCAGGTCCACATGCTCATGGACGTGCCGGGACAGGTCAGGCAGGCGATCCAGGACCATGCACCAGATTCGTGTCGCAAGATTGTCGTAGCGGATCAGGACATCTTCGAGGTGGGGATTGGCGGCCGCCGCATAAATGCCGCGGTGCACGCTGGCGTCCAACCGCAGCGTTTCGACGACGGACGCTGCGCTCGCGTCGAATCCCTCGACGGCGCGCATGACCTCCCGCAACTGTTCCCTGGCAGACACCGTGGCCACGCGGGCAGCCCGGGAAGCGGCAAGGGGTTCCAGCTGCGTGCGGATTTCGGAAATGAACGCAAGGTCAGTAACGTCCACGCGGGTCGCGAAAGTTCCTCTCCGCGGGTAGGACACAACGAGGCGATCGAGCTCCAGCCGTTTCAAGGCTTCGCGCACCGGCGTGCGCCCGACGCCCAAGTCTTTGGCGAGCTCGCCATCACTGAGTAGATCGCCAGGCTTGATGTCCAGAGTCAGCAGCCGATCGCGAACGCGTTCGTAGGCTATATCCGCCAACGACCTCCGTGCGGCATCAGCACCAGCACCAGCACCAGCACTCACCCAAGCTTCAACCGCCATTCGTTGACCCCTTTCAAATCGAGCAAGAAGGCTATTGACCTATCTCAGTCGCCAGTATACGCTGATCACCAAATCAGATATATCAGTAGTAATACTGCCAATATATATAGGGGCGGAGACATGACGCTAATTTCGACAGACTCATCTACCAGCACACTGCCTCAATCGGAGGTTCTTGGGCAAGAGCAGACGAAGAAGTTCGTTCTCACATTGTCGTGCGTCGAACGCGCAGGCATCGTCCACGCGGTCACAACGTTCCTGTTCGAGCGTGGCTTCAACATTGAAGAACACCAGCAGTTCGATGACGGCCTCCGAGAGACTCTGCATCTCCGCACCGCATTCTCGGGCCCTTCTACTTACACCCCGCACGGTCTCGAGGAAGAATTCCGATCGATTGCTGCCCGCTTCGACATGAAATTTAGCTTTCATGACGAGACGAAGCAACGCATCCTGGTCATGGTGTCCAAGTTCGGGCACTGCCTGAACGACTTACTCTTTCGCTGGCGGGGCGGAAGCCTCCACGGCGACATTGCCCTTGTGGTTTCCAATCATGAAACCCACCGGGCAATGGTTGAGGCCGCCGGCGTCCCCTTCATCTACCTCCCGGTGACTCCCGCGACCAAATTGGACGCCGAGCGGCGCTTACTGGAACTGGTGGAGGAGCAGAAAATCGACCTCGTCGTGCTTGCCCGGTACATGCAGGTTCTGTCCGATGACCTCTGCCGCTCGCTGGAAGGCCGCGCTATCAACATCCACCATTCCTTTCTCCCGGGATTCAAGGGCGCACGCCCTTACCACCAGGCCTACGACCGTGGCGTAAAGCTGGTGGGCGCCACGGCACACTACGTCACTGCGGAACTCGATGAGGGGCCAATCATCGAACAGGAAGTCATCAGGGTCGACCACAGCTATGGACCGACCGCTCTTTCAACAGTCGGACGGGACGCCGAAGCACTGGCACTCTCCCGGGCCGTGCGCTGGCACTGCGAACACCGTGTACTTCTGGATCGGAACAGCACCGTCGTGTTCCGGTAAGTAGAAGCCACCCAACCAGCAGGTATTGACACACAAAAATCAGGAGGAGAAACCACATGGCATCGACGCCAAGCATTGTCATTATCGGAGCTGGAATAGTCGGAACGAACCTGGCCGATGAACTCGTCACCCGAGGTTGGAACAACATCACTGTGCTGGACCAAGGGCCGCTGCACATGCCCGGGGGCTCAACGTCCCACGCCCCCGGTCTCGTCTTCCAGACAAACGCCTCGAAATCCATGGCACTCTTCGCCAAATACACGGTGGAGAAGCTACTCTCCTTGACCGAAGACGGCGTCAACTGCTTCAACCAGGTCGGCGGCCTCGAAGTCGCCACCACCGAGACCCGTCTCGCTGACCTGAAGCGAAAGCTCGGATACGCAGCATCGTATGGAATTACCGGAAAAATTCTTTCACGTGAAGAGTGCATGGAGCTCTACCCGCTCCTGAACGAGGAAGATATCCTCGGTGGACTACATGTTCCCAGCGACGGCCTGGCCAACGCCGCCCGCGCCGTTCAGTTGCTGATCAAGCGCACGGAAGCCGCGGGCGTCCAGTACCTGGGCAACACCACTGTCACGGGTATTGAACAGTCCGGCCGGCGCGTCACAGGTGTCCAGACGTCCGACGGTGTTATCCCCGCGGACATCGTGGTTTCCTGCGCAGGCTTTTGGGGGGCCAAGATCGGCGAAATGATCGGCATGTCCGTTCCTCTTCTACCCTTGGCCCACCAGTACGTCACGACCACTCCGGTACCAGCGTTGAAGGGCAAGAACAGCCTGCCCAACGGGGCCTCCTTACCCATCCTGCGACACCAGGACCAGGACCTGTACTACCGCGAGCACGGCGAGCGCTACGGCATCGGTTCCTACGCCCACCGCCCAATGCCCGTGGACCTCGACGAACTCGGCACCTTTGAGCCCGCCACGATCAGCGAACACAACATGCCCTCCCGGCTGGACTTCACCGTGGATGACTTCCTTCCGGCCTGGGAGGCCACCAAGCGGATCCTGCCCGCGCTTTCGGAAAGCAATATAGAGGATGGCTTCAATGGCATTTTCTCCTTCACCCCCGACGGCGGATCCCTGGTGGGCGAGTCCAAGGAGTTGGACGGCTTCTTCGTTGCCGAAGCCGTGTGGGTGACCCACTCTGCCGGTATCGCCCGCGCCGTTGCCCAACTGCTGACCACCGGAAGGTCGGAGATCGATCTGGGTGATTGTGATATTCACCGCTTTGAAGAGGTCCAGTTAACCCCGGAATACGTCAGCGAAACATCACAGCAGAATTTCGTCGAAATCTACGACGTCCTCCACCCACTCCAGTCCAAGCTGTCCCCCCGCAACCTCCGCGTGAGTCCGTTCCACGCGCGCCACAAGCAGTTGGGCGGGTTCTTCCTGGAGAGCGGCGGATGGGAACGCCCCTACTGGTTCGAAGCAAACGCGGAGCTGTTGAAGGAGATGCCGGACAGCTGGCTGCCGCCAGCTCGCGACGCGTGGTCGGGGATGTTCAGCTCGCCCATTGCTGCCGCGGAAGCGTGGAAGACCCGCACGGCAGTTGCCATGTACGACATGACTCCGCTCAAGCGCCTCGAGGTCTCCGGCCCGGGCGCTCTGAAGCTGCTGCAGGAACTCACCACTGCGGACCTGGCCAAGAAGCCCGGTGCAGTCACGTACACCCTCCTGCTGGACGACGCCGGCGGCATCCGAAGCGACATCACCGTGGCCCGGTTGAGCGAAGACACCTTCCAGCTCGGAGCCAACGGAAACATCGACACTGCCTACTTTGAGAGGGCAGCCCGCCATCAGACTGAAAGCGGGAGCGCCAGCGACTGGGTACAGGTGCGCGACACGACGGGCGGCACGTGCTGCATTGGCCTCTGGGGGCCCCTCGCTCGGGACCTGATCAGCACCGTCAGCAGCGACGATTTCAGCAATGACGGTCTCAAATACTTCCGCGCCAAGAAAGTAGTCATCGGCGGCGTCAACGTAACGGCCATGCGCTTGTCCTACGTCGGCGAACTGGGCTGGGAACTCTACACAAGTGCCGACAACGGTCAGCGCCTCTGGGATGCGCTCTGGAAGGCCGGCCAGCCTCACGGTGTCATAGCGGCAGGCCGTGCAGCTTTTGGTGCGCTGCGTCTTGAAAAGGGTTACCGATCCTGGGGCACGGACATGACGACCGAGCACGACCCCCTGGAAGCCGGACTGGGATTCGCCGTGAAGATGGCCAAGGCATCCTTCGTCGGAAAAAAAGCGCTGGAAGGCCGTAGCGAGGAAAACTCCGAACGGAACCTGTGCTGCCTGACGGTCGACGACGGCCGGAGTATCGTCCTGGGCAAGGAACCGGTGTTTTACAAGGACCAGGCGGTCGGCTACGTCACCAGCGCCGCCTACGGCTACACCGTCGCAAAACCGATCGCCTACGCGTACCTTCCGACGGCTGTCACTGTCGGGGACTCTGTTGAGATCGAGTACTTCGGCCGGCGCATTCAGGCCACGGTCACCGCAGATCCGCTCTACGACCCCACGATGTCCAGGTTGCGCGGCTAACGCCCCGCCGGGGCCGTTATGAAAATGGAGTGCCAGCACCTCTGAGGGTCGATGCGCGGTGTGCGCAAACCCGGGCCACGACTTCCCGTTTAGCCGTAAGCCGGGAGCAAGCTCTGCTGGCGGTCCGGACTGAAGCACTCAGCCGTGATGCACGACCGCGAAGAAATCTCTGGACACACATCCAGGCCTGCAATACGATGCCTCAGATATATCTTTACTGGTGATTTAGGAATATCAGCCGTCAAAGGCCGAATTATGATTTTCGATTTGGAGGAGGCTCTCAACCTTCTGCCCGATCTGACCCCAAGGGCCATGTATAACCACAGGCCTATGCCGCATCGAACAAAGGACACGCTTATGCCTTTTAATAGTGACCTAAAATCCCACACACCCGAGGAGTTACCTGCCAACAATGATGTGGCAGAGACTCCGCGTAATGACGAGTCCCGAAGGGGGGAGAAGAGTAATGCAATCATTGGTGTCTCCGGCGAAGTAGACACAATCCCCGCACGCGCCGTGCCGGACGCCGAGTACGGGCAAATCCTCGAAGAATTGCGTCATGCCCAGACCGAGCAGGCAGTTGCGGATCGCCGCAACCATAAGCTCAGTCTCGACAAAATCATCTTCGGGATCACCGGCGCCATCGCCATTGCCTTTGTTGTCTGGGGCTTTGTGGGACGCGATAGTTTGTCCAGCACTTCCACGGGTGCCCTCAATTGGGTCATGGAGTACACCGGCTGGCTCTTCATGCTCGTGGCATCGCTCTTCGTGATCTTTGTCCTGTGGCTGGCCCTGGGTAAGTTCGGCAACATCCCGCTGGGTAAGGACGGCGAAAGGCCCGAATTCCGCACTGTCTCCTGGATCGCAATGATGTTCGCCGCCGGCATGGGCATCGGGCTGATGTTCTACGGCGTGGCCGAACCCCTTTATCACTATATCTCTCCCCCGCCCGGCACCGTGGACGGACGAACCCCCGAAGCCATCCAGACTGCCATGGCCACCTCGATCTTCCACTGGACGCTGCACCCCTGGGCCATGTATGCCATTGTCGGCATCCCAATTGCCTACGGGACGTACCGCCTGGGTCGCAGGCAATTGATCTCCGTCGCATTCACGTCACTCTTCGGAGTCAGGACGGTCGAAGGGCCAGTCGGGAAGTTCATCAACATCCTGGCCATTTTCGCCACCTTGTTTGGAACCGCTGCATCGTTGGGCCTTGGTGCCCTGCAGATTGGCAGCGGCATGACGTCCAACGGTTGGTTCGGCGAGATCGGCACCCCCGTGCTCGTGGCGATTGTCGCTGTCCTGACCTTGTGCTTCGTCGCTTCAGCCGTCTCTGGAATCAGCCGCGGTATCAAGTGGCTTTCCAACATCAACATGGTCCTGGCCGTCGTCCTGGCATTGATCGTCTTCGTCGCGGGCCCCACTCTCTTCATCCTTAACTTGATCCCCTCTGCAGTTGGCGAGTACGCCCGCGACCTGGCCGAAATGTCGTCCCGGACTGAAGCGGTCGGCGATGAGTCGCTGCGCAGCTGGATGAGCAGCTGGACAATCTTCTACTGGGCCTGGTGGATCTCATGGACCCCGTTCGTCGGTCTCTTCATCGCCCGCATTAGCCGCGGTCGCACCATCCGCCAGCTCGTCACCGGAGTGCTTCTGGTGCCCAGCGTCGTCAGCGTGATCTGGTTTGCCGTCTTCGGAGGCGCAGCCTTCCAAATTCAGCAGGAAGCCGACAGAACCAACACCCCGGGCCTGGTCACCGTGGTCGACGGGACACCGACCGTCAACTTCGACGGAGCACTCTTCGACCTGATCAAGAACCTGAGCATGCCTGACTGGGCCACTACTGCCGTTATCGTGCTGGCCATGGTTTTGGTCGCTATCTTCTTTATCACTGGTGCCGACGCTGCCTCAATCGTGATGGGATCGCTCAGCTCCAATGGCGCCGAGCACCCCCGCCGCGGAGTGATCATCTTCTGGGGCTGCCTCACCGGTGCCGTGGCGGCGGTCATGTTGCTGGCCGGCGGCGATGCACCATCGGAAGCCTTGGCTGGCCTGCAACGAATAACCATCGTGGCAGCGCTACCGTTCGTCATCGTCATGGTGTTGCTCTGCTTCGCTCTCACCAAGGACCTGCGTCGCGATCCTCTCTTCCTGCGGCGTCGCCTGGCCACATCCGTCGTAGAGCGAGCAATGCGCACCGGCGTGGAACAACACGGCGGCGTGCAGTTCGACCTCGTGACAAAGCACGACTGCGCCGAGAAATGCTCCGACTCGGACTGCCCGGGGGGCACTCGCACGGGGAGCATCCCAACCTTCGAGCCCCAGCAGCCGGGCCCGGACGGTAAATAGCGGCGCACCTTAGGTAGCAGCCCACCTCGGCGGCACGCGGCTTCTTCAGGCCCGTGCCGCCGAGCCTCACCCACCCCCAACGAATAGCAAAGGTATGTACATGTCCCAGCTCCGCGACCAACAACAGACGCTACGGATTAGCAGCGAAGGGAAAGATTTCGTGGATATCCAGTTGGAGTGCTCAAATCCAGTCACTGTTCAGCTGCAACTGGATGGCGGCTGCAATTGCCAACACGACCAAGGGAACCGCCCGGGCTCGTATGTTGACAGTGACCTCGGTCCTCGCTGACGGCAGCGGCGTCCCGCGCCCTGATTAATAGTCCTTGGCGCCCGGCCGCATTTTCGGAACTGTTTCGACAGCGACGCGCAATGGACCACATTCGCGAATACCGCATCCATACACGGCTCAGCAAACGGCTCAGCAAACGGCAGATCCTGTCCGTTCGTCTTTACCATTGCTGGCCCTCCAAAATGACTCCCAGATCACGCCCAAGGAGATTCACCTTATGACGAACGAGAGCTTCGATTACGTGATAGTCGGCGGCGGAAGCGCCGGATCGGTCCTCGCAGACAGGCTGAGCGCCGACGGACAGCACACGGTGCTGGTCCTTGAAGCGGGCCGCAGCGACTACCCGTGGGACCTTTTCATCCAGATGCCGGCGGCCCTCACCTTCCCCAGCGGCAACAGGTTCTACGACTGGCAATACGAATCCGACCCCGAACCCCGCATGCACGGTCGGAAGATCGCCCACGCCCGCGGCAAAGTGCTCGGCGGCTCCAGCTCCATCAACGGGATGATCTTCCAGCGCGGTAACCCCCTGGACTACGAACGCTGGGGAGCGGACGCCGGCATGGAGACCTGGGACTTCGCGCACTGTCTGCCCTACTTCAAACGCATGGAAACCACGCTGGCCGCAGCTCTGGACGATGACTTGCGCGGCCATGACGGACCTCTGGTCCTGGAGCGCGGGCCCGCCCGCAATCCCCTGTTCCAGGCTTTCTTCCGCGCCGCCGAGGAAGCGGGTCACAAACGCACCGATGACGTCAACGGGTACAGGCAGGAAGGCTTCGGCCCGTTCGACCGTAACATCCACAAGGGCCAGCGGCTGTCGGCTTCCCGGGCTTACCTTCGCCCCAACAAGGGCCGTCGGAACCTGACAGTCCGCACCCGGGCGCTGGTGGCCAGAGTCAACTTCGACGGCACAACGGCCACGGGGGTCAGCTACCGCCGGAACGGGAGGCTGCACACCGTCAGCGCCAAGGAGGTGGTGCTGTGCGGCGGGGCCATCAACACGCCCCAGTTGCTGCAACTGTCCGGCATTGGTGATTCGGCCCACCTCTCGTCGCTGGGCATCACGACTGTCGTGGCTCTGCCCGGTGTCGGCGAAAACCTGCAAGACCACCTGGAGGTCTATGTCCAGCACTCCTGCACGCAGCCCGTGTCCATGCAGCCTAGCCTCAGCCTCTGGCGCTACCCATTGATCGGACTCCAGTGGCTGCTGAGCCGCAAGGGCCCGGCTGCCACCAACCATTTCGAAGGAGGCGGATTCGTTCGCTCCAACGATGACGTCGCCTACCCCAACTTGATGTTTCACTTCCTGCCGGTGGCTGTGCGCTACGACGGCCAGAAGGCCGATGCCAAACACGGGTATCAGGTCCACGTCGGCCCCATGTACTCCGACACCAGGGGCAGTCTGAAGATCATCTCCACGAACCCGGCCACGCACCCGTCCCTGCAATTCAACTATCTGTCCACGGACCAGGACCGGCGCGAATGGGTCGAAGCCATCCGGGTTACCCGCGACATTCTCGGCCGGCCGGCCCTGGCTCCCTACAGCGGCGGCGAACTCTCACCCGGCCCGTCCGTGCAGACGGACGAGGAAATCCTGGACTGGGTGGCTCGGGACGCCGAAACGGCGCTCCATCCCTCCTGTACCGCCAAGATGGGCCCTGCCTCTGACCCCCTGGCGGTGGTGGATCCGCTCACCATGAAGGTCCACGGGACCTCGGGGCTCCGCGTGGCTGACGCCTCCGCGATGCCCTATGTGACCAACGGCAACATCTACGCACCGGTCATGATGCTCGCCGAAAAGGCTGCGGACCTCATCCTGGACCGTACGCCACTGGCACCCCAGCACGCCGACTTCTACCGGCACGCACCTGCAGCTACTACCGAGGCCGCGCCCAGTGTGGGTCTCGCATGAACCGCGTTCAGGGTGTTCAGCTGACCGGCCTTGGAACCGTCACGGTCCCCGATGACGCACCGGTGCCTGGGCTGTTTGCGAACGGCCGGTGGACTGAAACGGCCGCCGGGTACACCCGGGTCATCCGCTGCCCGGCGGACGGTGAACAGGTCGCCGAGGTTGCCGAATGCACGGCCGCCGACGCCGGGGAAGCCGTCGCCAGCGCCCGTCGCGCGTTCGACAGCGGAGCGTGGCCGGGAACCAGCGAGAAGGCGCGTGGCCAGGTCCTGCTCCGCACCGCCGAATTGCTGGAGCGCGACAAGGCCCTGTATGCCCGGGCCGAGGCCCTCGACACGGGCAAGCGCTACGTCGAAGCGGAATACGACATCGACGATATCGCCGCCTGCTTCAGGTACTACGGCGGCATCGCCGGGACGGACGCAGGCCGTGTGATCGACACCGGAAATCCCGGCAGCATCAGCCGCGTTGTCCACGCACCGGTCGGGGTTTGCGGACTCATCACGCCGTGGAACTACCCCCTCCTGCAGGCCTCCTGGAAGGTGGCCCCGGCCCTGCTGGCCGGTAATACCTTCGTCCTGAAACCCAGCGAATTGACTCCCTCCACGGCCATCCTGCTGATGGAAACGCTCCTGGAAGCCGGGTTGCCGCCCGGCGTCGCAAACCTCGTCACCGGCACGGGCCCCGAGGTCGGCGCCGTCCTGAGCGAAAGCCCGGACGTTGACCTGGTCTCCTTCACCGGCGGCCTGGCCACCGGGATCAGCATCATGAAGGCCGCGGCCGACACCGTGAAGCGGGTCGCCCTGGAACTGGGCGGGAAGAATCCGAACATTGTCTTCGCTGACGCCGACCGCGAGTCTGCTTTGGATAATGCCCTCACTGCGGTGTTCCTGCATTCCGGGCAGGTGTGCTCGGCCGGCACGAGGCTCATTATTGAGGAATCGATCCACGACGAGTTCATGGCCGAACTGGTGCGGCGCGCCCAGTCCATCCGGCTTGGCGGTCCCTTCGACGAGCGCGCGGAAACCGGCCCGCTGATTTCGGCCGCGCACCGTGACAGGGTCCACGCCTATGTCCAGGCCGGCATCGCGGAAGGAGCCACGCTGCTGTGCGGCGGATATATCCCCGACACCGGCGCGCTGGCAATCGGCAGCTACTACCCTCCCACCATCCTGGATGACTGCCACACGTCCATGAACGCCGTCCAGGAAGAGTCGTTTGGACCGGTCCTGACCGTGGAGACCTTCAGCACTGAGCAGGAAGCCATCATGCTGGCGAACGACACCGCCTACGGGCTGGCTGGCGCCGTCTGGACGAATGACGGTTCCCGCGCCCAGCGCGTTGCCGGATCCCTCCGGCACGGAACGGTGTGGATCAACGACTACCACCCCTACCTTCCCCAAGCTGAGTGGGGCGGGTTCGGCAAGTCGGGAAACGGCCGCGAACTTGGGCTTCAGGGTCTCGCGGAGTACCGAGAAACCAAACACATCTGGCAAAACATCAACCCCCAGCCCAGCCACTGGTTCGAGTCTCCACCGGCAGGAGTACAGCAATGAATAGTCCCGACATCTCCGTGCGCAACCTTTGGAAGGTCTTCGGACCGGGGGGCGACCAGATTCCCGGAAACCCCGAACTCTCGGGCCTCAACTCAGCGGAACTGCTGGAACGTACCGGCTGCAACGCTGCCGTCCGTGACCTGAGTTTCGACGTCGCCAAAGGCGAGGTCTTCGTGGTCATGGGACTTTCCGGATCCGGCAAGTCCACCCTGATCCGGTGCCTGACCCGGCTGATCGAACCCACCTCCGGGCAGGTCCTGGTGGACGGCAAGGATGTTCTCCAGGCAGGCATGGCCGAGCTCCGCGAACTGCGCCGGCGGAAGATGTCCATGGTGTTCCAGCATTTCGGCCTCCTCCCGCACCGCACCGTGCTCGACAACGTCTCGTACGGGCTGCAGATCCGCGGGGCGGCCAAAAAAGAACGCTTCACCCGGGCCCGGGAGATCATCGAACTCGTGGGCCTCAAGGGCTACGAACAGCACTACCCGGACCAGCTGTCCGGCGGGATGCAGCAGCGCGTGGGCCTGGGCCGGGCCCTTGCCGGGGATCCGGACACCATCCTCTTCGACGAGCCCTTCTCCGCCCTGGATCCGCTCATTCGCCGTGATATGCAGGCCGAAGTCATCCGGCTGCACAAGGAAATGGGCAAGACCATGGTTTTCGTGACCCACGACCTCTCCGAGGCGCTCAAGCTCGGCGACCGCATCCTGATCATGCGAAACGGAGAGACGGTCCAGTGCGGCACGGGAGATGAGCTGGTGGGGTCCCCGGCGGACAAATACATTGAGGACTTCGTGTCCGAAGTCCTCCGCGCGGATGTCCTGACTCTGAAGTGGATCACCCGGCCCGTTGAGGCCGCAACACCGGCTGACGCGCCCGTTCTCAGTTCACGGATGATCATCCGCGATGCCATCGCGGCGGTCATGCAGTCCCCCTGCCCCGTCCTGGTGGAGGATTCCGGCCGGATCACCGGGCAGATCGACCGTGACAGCATCCTGTCGGTACTACAGCGCACGGAAGCAGCGGCCTAGTGTCCGTCCTCGTCCGGGATCGGGCCACGGCGCAGCCCGCACCGTTCCCCTCCCCCTCCCGTACCCTCGAACCGCGCCGCAGGCCCAGCAGACGCACCATCCTGTTGGCCAGCGCAGTCGTCGTCTGGATCCTGGGATTCGTTTTCCTGCATGGAACCTCCACCCTGACGCTGCCGGCCTCTGAGCTGACGGACCTGCACCGCTCCCTCAACCAGTTCAACGTTTGGGTAGCGGCAAACCGCGCGGACAACCCCGTCTTCCTGTACGTCTTAACGCCCTTGCGTGCCGGCGTCGACGCCGTGGCCAACCTGTTCATCACCACCTTTGCGGCGAGTTCCACGGGCCTTCGTCTGCCGGAAATCGGCTGGCTCGGAACGGTGGGCTTGCTGGGGTGGATCGCGTTGGCGATCGGAAATGCCCGGGTCGCACTGTTGACGGTGACCATCCTTATATTCTTTGGCTTCCAGGGCCTGTTCCTCGAGGCCACCTACACGTTCGCCTTGGTCGTCACCGCTGTGCTGCTGACCCTTCTGGTTGGAATCCCACTCGGTGTCCTGGCCGGCGTGTACGGCCGCGTCGCCAAGTTGATCACGCCGGTACTGGACTTCATGCAGACGCTGCCAACGTTCGTGTACCTGGCCCCCCTGGCTTTGATCTTCCTCATCGGCCCGGCATCGGCCGTTATCGCCACAGTGATCTACGCGGCTCCGCCCGTGATCCGCCTGACGGCGCACGGCATCCGCGGCATCCCCGAGAACACCCGCGAAGCATCCGATTCACTGGGCACAACTGGTGTGCAGCGGCTCCTTACCCTGCAGCTTCCCATGGCCCGCCGCACCATCGTCATGGGGATCAACCAGAGCACCATGGCTGCCCTGTCCATGGTCACCATCGCCGCCCTGATCGCAGCCCCCGGGCTCGGCCAGGTGGTGGTCCGGGCGCTGCAGTCGCTGGACGTCGGCACCGCCGTCAACGCTGGACTGTCCATAGTCCTGCTGGCGATCATGCTGGACCGGGTGACCACCGCCGCAAGCCGCCGCGCGGAACCAGGAGCAGCCCGCAACCGCAGGGTCTCCCGCAGGACCAGATATATCCTCCTGGGCATGACCCTGGTGCTGGCCCTGGTCATGGTGCAGTTCTCCCGGACCATGCTGTGGGCCGCCGCATTCCCGGCCAACCTTGACATCGGCCGGGTGATCGTCCAAGCCGTGAGCTCGGCCAGCGAATGGACGCAGGCCAACCTATCCCTCTTCACCGTCTCCTTCCGGGAAGCCGTCACCACCGGGATCCTCAACCCGTTCCAGTCGCTGCTCACCGAGACACCCTTCTACATCCTGGTGGCCGCTATTGCCCTAGCCGCATACGCCCTGGGCGGCTGGAAGCTCTCGGCCCTGACCACTGCCTGCCTGGGCGTTATTATCTACCTCGGCCTCTGGAGCGACTCCATGGTCACCCTGGCCGCAACGCTGGTAGCAACCACGGTGGTCATGGTCCTGGGTATAGTCTTCGGCGTCGCCATGGGACGGTCCGCTCGGGTGGACCAGATTATGCGGCCCATGCTGGACGCGGGCCAGACCATGCCCGCCTTTGTCTACCTGGTCCCGTTCCTGGGCCTCTTCGGCGCCACCCGTTTTACAGCGATCATCGCCGGAATCATCTACGCCGCCCCCGTGGCCATCAAGATCACGGCCGACGGCATCGCGGCGATCTCCCCCACCGTTGTCGAAGCCGCCGTATCCAGCGGCTCCACCCCCTGGCAGGTCATCACCAAGGTCCAGCTTCCGATGGCCAGGCAGACCCTGGCCCTCGCCGCGAACCAGGGCCTGATCTATGTCCTGGCCATGGTGGTGGTGGGTGCGCTCGTGGGCGCAGGCGGCCTCGGGTACGACGTCGTTGCTGGCTTCGTGCAAAGCTCGCTCTTCGGCAAGGGCCTCGCTGCAGGCCTTGCCATCGTCTTCCTCGGCATCCTGCTGGACAGGATGACCCAGGCCGCCGCAGCCACACCGGCGCGAAAAATCCCTTCGCCCAAAACGTCGACAACCTGACCGCATGATCGCCCTGCGCCCGGCGCGGTGCACCCCCGCATTCCCCCCAATAAGGAGATCAGATAATGAACAAAGCTAGATTGCTGTTGAATCGAACTGTCCCGGCAGTGGCTGGAGCTGCTGCCGCGATCATGCTGTTCGCAGGCTGCGGCGGTGCCTCCGTCAATCAGTCGGCTGCCGACCCGGCTGCCGACGGCGCGGCGGCCTGCGGAACGGTCAACGTCGCAATGAACGCCTGGGTGGGGTACACGGCCAATGCCGCCGTGTACAGCTATGTGGCGAAGAACGAGTTGGGCTGCACCGTGGTGCAGAAGGACCTGAATGAGCAGATTTCGTGGCAGGGCTTTGCCTCCGGCGAGGTGGACATCGTGATCGAGAACTGGGGCCACGATGATCTCGCCAAGCAGTACATCACCGATCAGAAAGTGGCCGTCGACGCTGGCGCCACCGGAAACGTGGGCTACATCGGCTGGTACGTGGCGCCCTGGATGGCCGAGAAGTATCCGGACATCACGGAATGGGAGAATCTGAACAAGTATGCCTCGATGCTCGCCACGTCCGAATCCGGAGGCAAAGGGCAGCTACTCGACGGCGATCCCGCCTTCGTCACCAATGACGAGGCGCTGGTGAAGAACCTCAATCTGGACTACAAGGTGGTGTTCTCCGGTTCGGAGGCCGCCCTGATCCAGTCATTCCGTACAGCGGAGCAGAATAAGACGCCGATTCTGGGCTATTTCTACGAGCCGCAGTGGTTCCTGGCCCAGGTGCCGCTTAAAAAGGTCAACTTGCCGGCGTGGACCGAGGGCTGCGACGCGAACGCGGAAGAAGTAGCCTGTGACTACCCGGAATACAAGCTCAACAAGATTATTTCGAAGAAGTTTGCGGACAGTGGATCGCCCGCAGCCAAGCTTGCGAAATCATTCAACTGGACCAATGAGGACCAGAATGCGGTTGCTACGGATATCCAGGGCGGCATGATGCCCGAGGAGGCGGCAAAGAAATGGGTGGATGCTAACGAGGATGCTGTGAACGCCTGGCTCAACTAGTCCAGAACGTTCAGATTATGCGGCGGCGAGTCCTCCCTGGGCTGTCTCACTGATCTCAGCCGGGTCGGTAGACTCACCCACCCACCGGAAATCCGTGGGTGGGTGAGTGACTTGTTTTCAGCTCCTTGTTCGGGCAGCGCGAACGTGTCGCCACCATGCGGATCTGCTGGCCCTGTCTGCGACGAATCGTGGGCATCCGCTCTCAGAGATCGTCTTCGGGTCGGGCGGTGAGGATCCGATTGGCGCTGACCTGCAAAATGCCGAGCGACTCCTGAATCAGGGGCGATGTGATGCTGCCCTTGCGCACCGCAGCGACAATGCGGCGCGAGGGTTTGCCCTTGCCGGCAATGCGCAGTCGAACCACGTTTTCGGCACCGTGCAGCGGCGCCAGTCGCGGCAGCAGTCCCAAGCCCAGCCCAGCACCAACGAAGGCGATCTGGGTTTCCCATTCCACGGCCTCATGGGCAATTCGCGGTGTCACCCCGACTGCCGTGAACGCCGCCGTAAATAGGGCATGGTAAGTGGAACCGGCCGCCTCGGTTATCCAGGGTTCCGTGGCCAGCTCCTCGAGCGTCACCGTTTGCCGTGATGCCAACGGATGGTCGGCGGGAATGATCACGTCCAGGGGATCGTCGAGCAGAACAGTCTGTTCGAAGCGCGCATCATCCTCAACCGGGGTGTCGGACTGCATGGCGACGATGACCGCGAGGTCGATTCGCTCGGCAACCAACAAGTCGAAGCAGCGAGCCGGGTTGGCCTCGAGTACCTGTACCTCCAGCAGGGGGCGTGTCGAGCGCAGCGTGGCGGCCAGCGGCGCGAGCAGCTGGGCAGCCGCCGTGGAGAATCCACCGAGCCCCAAACGGGACGGCACCTGGTCGCCGGCCTCCATGGCCGCGGCGCGCAGGCTCTCCCATTCCGCAATGAGCGCGTCCGAGCCCGCCACGAGATAGCGGCCCGCGGCGGTTAGCCGTACCCCTCGGCCGTCCTTCGTCAGCAGCTGCATTCCGAGCACACGCTGGAACTCCCGCAATTGCGCGGAGACCGCGGAGGGAGAATAACCCGTGAGCGCCGCCGTAGCCCCAACGGTGCCGCACCGGCCAAGTACCCGAAGTGTTATAAGCCGTGGATCGATCATGCACTTATTCTGCACTGTTATTTGCTAAATCTTGCGCTTTTGTTGCAGATCTATGCTCCCTAATCTCAGGATTAGCCGTTTTCGACAACGCCGGTTGCCCCCCACTCCGGGTCTCACTCATCGCACACTCATCCAACCCTCTCGGGAGGAAACCCATGGCTGCTCCAGTACACATGCCCCTCAATTCACGTGGAAGACTCGCTTCATCCTTGCCAGCCGAGCAGATGGCGGAAATTACCGAGTTGTTTGATTTTCGGCGGGTGGGATATTCCCTCGATGCCCCCTTCTACACCGATCCGACGATTTTCAACATTGACATGAAGGCCATTTTTGGCCAGCATTGGATCTTTGCCGCCAGCATCGCCGAGCTCCCGGAACCAGGAGACTACGTCACTGTCGATTACGGCCCGTATTCCCTGATCGTGCTGCGCGACGACGACGGCGGCGTGAACGTGCTGCACAACGTGTGCCGCCACCGGGGCGCCCGCGTCTTGACCGAAGCTTCGGGGACCACGGGCAACCTGGTCTGCGGCTATCACTCGTGGACCTACTCCCCCCGCGGCGATTTGGTCCATGCCTCGGCACCGGGGGAAACGCAGTTCGACAAGGGCTGTTTCGGTCTCAAGCGCGCCCACAGCCGCGTGTTCGCAGGACTCATCTTCGTCTGCATTGCGGATGTACCGCCAACGGACTTCGACGAAACCGGAAAGATCTTCGAACCCTACCTTGCGCCCCACGACCTATCGAAGACGAAAATCGCTTACCAGCAGAACATCGTCGAGGAGGGCAACTGGAAGCTCGTCATGGAGAACAACCGTGAGTGCTACCACTGCGACGGCCACCCGGAACTCGCCTGCTCCCTCTTTCCCACCTGGGGCCTGACGGAGGGCCTGATCCCGCTCCATCTTGAGGAGGTGTGGGGCCGAAACAAGGAAGCACAGTCCTCGCTCGAGGACCGTTGCCGCCGTTATGGCCTTCCCTATGAGGCCGTCGAGGAACTCGACACCCGCGTAGGGGGAATCCGCATCTCACGAGACGCTCTCGACGGCGACGGCGAATCGTTCTCGCCCGACGGGCGCAGACTCTCCAAGAAGCTGCTCGGTGACTTGCGCGACTTCCGCCTTGGCCGCTGCTCGATGCACCTGCAGCCCAACAGCTGGTTCCATTTCGTCGCGGACCACATCATCACGTTCGCCGTCTTCCCCGTCAATGAGCACCAGACGCTGGTACGCACCACCTGGCTGGTGGCTGACGACGCCGTGGAAGGCGTCGATTACGACCTGGAGAAGCTCACCCACACCTGGAAGCAGACCAATCTGCAGGATAAGGCGTTCGTGGAGTTGTGCCAGAAGGGCGCCAGCAGCCCCGCCTACGAGCCCGGCCCGTACATGAAGAGTGAATACCAGGTCGAGGCATTCATCAACTGGTATGTACAGCGCGTGCAGGAGCACTTGGCATGATTGAACTCGGCACCGTCACGGCCATCCAGGAGCCACAGCGCATTCGCGGCCTGGAGATGCCGTGGAACAGGGTGCTGGGCAGCACCGATGGACCCGCCGGTGCGGCCCGCGCATTGGGACCCTGGAATCCGCAGGAGCTTATGGCCGAATGTGTCGAGACCATTCCCGAGGCGGGCGGCATGATGACCTTCGTGTTCCGCCGCTCCGACGGGGCGCCCCTGGCGTTCCGTCCGGGCCAGTACGTGAATGTCGCCTTTCCCGTGAACGGCGAGGACCAGGACGCCGTGGACCGCAGCTACTCGCTGTCCAGTTCGCCCACCAAGCCGTGGACCTTTGAGATAACAGTCAAATGCGACCCCACGGGGCAGGTCTCGCCGTGGGTGCACGCGAACGTCAAACCCGGCACCGTCCTGGAGATGCTCGGGCCGGTCGGGGCCTTCCACCTGCCCGACGTCGACCGGCGGGCACGGTACCTCTTACTGGCGGCCGGCTCCGGCATCACCCCCATCATGTCGATGGTGCGGACCATCCACTCCCTGCCCGGACAGGCCGATGTCGTGCTGCTCTTCCACGGAGCGGAGGCTGGAGGGTTTGCCTTCCACCAGGAATTGAACTACATCGCCTCCGTGGACTCACGCGTCAAGGTCTTCTACTCCCTGGGCAACCGCAGCGAACCCGAGGGGTGGCAAGGGCTCACCGGAAGGCTAACGGCGGCCATGCTCGACCAGGTAGCCCCCGATGCCAACGGCCGCCAGGTTTATGCCTGCGGCCCCGAGGGTTACCTGAACGCAGCCACCGAGCTCCTTGAGAACGTCGGCGTCGACGACACCTCCATCCACGTGGAATTCTTCTCGGGAGACCGCCAGACCATTCTTGAATACCAGGCGGAGGTCGCGCTTGCAGTGGACATTGCGGAGGAAATCGCCGAGGAAATCGCCGATTCCGCCGAGGACTACTACGAAAGCCAGCCCGCAGCATTCGGGCTCTACGAGCCCGGCTACGATGCCGAGGGAACCCTGGAGGCCACGGGACTGCCTCTGGAAACCGTCGACCCGGACTCGTCCTGTCCCCAAGCCCCCGATGCCAGTTCGGATGTGGGGCCGGAGGCCGGGTCCACCGATGTCTCGAGCTTCGACACGGTCGGCACGGGAAGTCTCACCCTTTCCTTCCTGCGCACCGGCATCAACGTGCGCATCGACCCCGCCGAACATATCCTCGGGGTGGCCCAGCGTGCGGGCGTCAGGATCGGCGCGAACTGCAGGGAAGGCATGTGCGGCTCCTGCAAAGTCGTCAAGCTTTCCGGGGAAGTCGACATGAACCACCAGGGCGGGATCCGGGCTCGGGAAATCGATGCAGGCAAGTTCCTGCCCTGCTGCTCGACCGCGCTCACTGATTTAGTGATCGATGCCTAGCCGCCTCCAGCTTCTTCCCGCCGGGAGCGTATCAATAGACCCGAGTTGCTTCACGAAAGTGACAACAACGTCCTCACAGGCAGTCTGATGCGACCAGCATCACCGTGAGGGTTCGATCGCCAACCCATAGGAGCCATTTAATGTCAGGTAACAAAGCCGTTGCATACAAGGCGCCGGGGATCGTGGAAATCATCGATACCCCGTATCCCACCTTTGAACTGCAAGCCGGCCCAGGCGTCAATCCCCTCAATGTCGGCCGGAAGATCCCGCACGGGGTCATCCTGCGCACCGTGAGCACCAACATCTGCGGCTCTGACCAGCACATGGTTCGTGGCCGCACGACCGCCCCGGCCGGTCTCGTCCTGGGGCACGAGATCACCGGGGAAGTCATCGAGACCGGGCCCGACGTCGAGTTCATCGAGGTCGGGGACATCGTCTCGGTCCCCTTCAACATCTCCTGCGGACGTTGCCGGAATTGCAAGGAAGGCAAGACCGGAATCTGCCTGAACGTGAACCCAGACCGTCCCGGTTCCGCCTACGGCTATGTCGACATGGGCGGATGGGTCGGCGGGCAGGCGGAGTTCGTCCTGGTCCCCTACGCGGACTGGAACCTGCTGCGGTTCCCCGATCGGGACCAGGCCCTGGAAAAGATCATGGACCTGACCATGCTCTCGGACATCCTCCCGACCGGTTTCCACGGGGCCGTTACTGCAGGTGTTGGCGTCGGGTCCACCGTCTATGTTGCCGGGGCCGGTCCCGTGGGGCTGGCCGCGGCAGCCAGCGCCCAACTGCTGGGGGCTGCGGTGGTCATCGTGGGGGATCTGAATGAGGATCGCCTGACCCAGGCCCGATCCTTTGGCTGCGAAACCGTTAATGTGGCCAACGGGGACCCGGCTGACCAGATCGAGCAGCTTCTCGGGGTCCGGGAGGTCGATGCCGGTATCGACGCGGTCGGTTTCGAGGCCCGCGGACACGGACATGGTGCCGGGGCCCAGGAAGCGCCGGCCACCGTACTCAATTCACTGATGGATCTCACCGCCGCCGGCGGGTCCCTGGGCATTCCCGGCCTGTATGTCACCGGGGATCCGGGCGCCGCGGACGAGGCGGCCCAGAAGGGCAGCCTGTCACTGTCCCTGGGCACCGGCTGGGCGAAGTCCCTCTCCTTTGCTACCGGCCAGTGTCCGGTCATGAAGTACAACCGGCACCTGATGATGGCGATCCTGCATGACAGGATCCAGATCGCCAAGGCGGTCAACGCCACAGCCATTTCACTCCAGGATGCCCCGCGGGGGTACGCGGAATTCGATGCGGGCGCCGCCACGAAGTATGTCCTGGACCCGAACGGCTACCTCAGCAAATAGTCCGCCAGGCAGGTTAGAGCAGTCGGTGCACCACCCATATCGTGTGGGCGGTGCACCGCCCAATCCGTCTTCGAGGCGCTTGAACGTGTTGCGGATCAGATGAATGTTATGCCGATGTCGGCACGGTGGCTTGATGACGTGGGTCTGAATGGCACCGGCTACGTCGCGGCCGAACTGGGCCAGCAACGCAATAGTGTCGTCGCTGGAGACTCTGATCTCGGCAGCGAGGTTGTCCAGGGCGGTGCCTTCCGGCAAAAGTTCTGCGAAGAAGTTGCGTCTTCGCCCCGCCCGGCTGCGGTTGCTGACGAGGTCGAACGGCACCGAGGCGGAGAGGATCGTGCTGCCGAGCCCCAAACACACAGCTGCCTAGGCGTTTAGGCGTGCAGCCAACTCGTGGAGGGTGGGAACGGTGTAGTCCGGTTGCGCGAAGTAGCTCGGATAAGGGGCATCGCCTCGGTTGATCCAAGCGGTGCTGAGGCCCGCTTGGGCTGCCCCGTGGATGTCCCAGGGGTGCACGGCGACCAGGAGCATGTCGGCCGGCTGAACCCCCAGAGCATTCGCGGCGTAGTGATAGGCGGAACCGACAGGTTTCCACGCCGGTGCGTCCTCGACGGTGAGAAGGGCGTCAAAGTTATCTCGAATCCCCGCCTCGGACAGCATGGCTTGTGCCAACCGTGCCGACCCGTTGGACAAGGTCGCGAGGCGGTACCCCGAGACCTTCAACGCCCTGACCCCGTCTGCGACATCCGGGTGCAGGTTCAGCGTCCCGAGGCCCTCCAAGACATGGGATACGGCCTCATCGGCAGTGCGCGTCAGGGCGATGCCGCGGAACAGATCATGCAGGATCGCGGTGCCGATCACGGAGAATCTCGCACTGTCGCCAGACGCGGCGAGGGCGAATCCGTCTCGAAGCAATGATGCGAACCAGATCCGGGCCAGATAACCCGGGGCACCGACCTCCACGAAACGATTCTCCATTGGTGACATGTCCGAGAGGGTCTCATTGACATCGAAAACGATTACTGACGCGGCTGCATTCATGATGGGCTCCTTAAGATTGATCAACGTGCCCGAGATCGGAAACCGACGGCGTCTGTTCACGCCGGTCGTGCCTCGACTCAAACACGAAGTCGGACAAACGATGTGGTCGACCCCTTCCACCCAATAGGCAGAGTCACGGCAGCGAACACGATGCGATCCACGGACCCACGGACCCACGGACCCACGGACCTCCAGTCTACGAAAACCTCGCCCGCGCCCTAAAACTGATCCTGTGAGGCGTGGGATGCACCGCCGGGAATTCCTCCCCTGCCTCATGGTTGTCTTCTAGACGTATCGGAATCGGCGGGTGTAATGCCGCCCGACGGACCGTCGCTCAACTCAACGGAAAGAAGATCGCCATGGACCTCAACAAATTGGATCTCGCCAATCGCCGCGGAATCATCACGGGCGCAGGACAAGGCATCGGCCAGGCCATCGCCCTCGAGTTTGGTCGACGCGGTGGTCACCTCCTGCTGGTCGGCCGCCAATTGGCCACACTCACCGAAACCGCCCGCCTCGTCGCCGCCGCGGGCGGAACAACCGAAATCCTCGTCGAAGACCTGACTCAGCCTGGCGCTGTTGAACGGGTCGCCGACACCGTTGCACCGTGGAGCACGGTTGATCTGCTCGTCAACAATGCCGGCAATGTACGCGCGGGTCGGCTTGAGCTCATCAGCGATGCGGATGTCCATTCAATGATCGATCTGAACCTCACCGCTCCGATCCTGCTCACCAAAGCCCTCCTGCCGGCGCTTCGTCTGAGTGGCGAGGGCCGTGGAAGCATCCTCCTGAACGTTTCCAGCGGGATAGCCCTCGTCGGGATGCCGTTCTATTCGATTTACGCGGCCACGAAATCAGGCTTAGCCCAGTTCGGCGAATCGCTGCGCCGGGAATTGATCGGAACGGGCGTGCACGTTGCGACCGTCTACCCGGGGGCCACCGATACCGCCATGATGACCTCGCAGAACGCCGGTGCCGAACTCGGCTGGGGCCGCCGCAGCCTGGCCGACGTCATCACCGATCTGATCGCTGCATTGCAGGCAGGTGAGCATGAAATCAACACCGCACCCGAGGGCCGCCGGGCAATGCAGGAACTCAACCTCACCGACCCATTGGCCGTGGATGCCGCACTGGCTCCCGGCCTCGAAGCCCTCGAACTCGCGGTGCGCGACCACCGCAGCATCTAGCGGCCCAAACTACGAGACCACCACGTGAAGAACACCGCAACCTCAAGCGGATCCGATTTTGCCTCAAAGACCGACGTCCAGACCCGAAGTGGCATTCTGCGCGCTGGAACGCGGCGGGCGTCGCGTACCGGGGCTCACGCATCCTCTTATCGAATCATCCCTGGCGCGTTCACGGTCAAGTCGCGCTGCGCGTTAGCTGGCGCAGAAGGTCCAGGGCTCGGTCCTTGGTGAACTGTTCTGTGGTCCTCTAAGGTGAGCTCGTAGACGTCGGCATCCAGGTTTCCGATGCCGTGCAGCGCAGCGGATGATTCGTGAGAAACAACCGCCAGCTCGGGTGACACGAGGCGCTCGGACGCTCTCGGCCGGGGGTCAAGGGCAAGCCGCGCTACCTGCAGCCCGCGATGCCGATCGAACGGCACCCCGACAACCACATACACGCCATGCTGCAGCCGTGCCAGAGCACCATGCTCGGCAAGCCGAGCCAGCTGCGCTGGCGTAACTCCCAGACCACGGGCCTGGGGCGGCGATCGCCAGCAGCGAGCGGATCGCTGACTTGCTGAACCGTTGTCACGCTCTTGGTCGATACCCGCGCAGACCCAATAAGCTTCGTCATTGACGCCTTTCGATGTCTCGCAACGGTCCTTGCCTGCCTGCATATTGTTGACAAACGATGCGAGACACGCCGCTTCTTACATTGCCTTCAGACTGCGATGCCCACAACCCGATCACCGAGAAGGATGTAGACCGTGGCGCTCGTCACTATCGCGCAACGTCGACCCGTCCCATCGTGGCGTCAGCCGCCAGCTTGTGAGACGTGGTCTCCACCGTACCGGTGGGATTTGAAAACTAGACCGTCCCTAATCAGACGGCGGACCGCGCCCAGATCAGCAGGATTACCGGGTTTTTCAATCTTTTGAACACCCGGGACACCGATGCGATTTCATTCAAGTGCTGCCAAAATATTGCCACGCACAGCACGGAACAGTGGACGACTCTGCGGACGCCCGAAGCATTGGGAGAAACCCGATGCTGACGAAGGGATGGCCGAGGCGCATGTGTGCCCCGGCCATCCCTAATCAGGGGTTAGTCCTGTGTGCCGTCTTCGACGGCGACACCGTTGATGTCGTCGCTCGTGTTCTCGGTGTCGGTTTCGGTTTCGGTTTCGGTACCAGACTCGGTGCCGGACTCGTCGGCGGTTTCGCCGTCGTTGGTGCCGTCTTCGACCTCGTCCTGAACGTTATCCGTGTCGGCCGACGTGACGCCTCGTTCGACGTGCGAGGTGGACGATGAGGGACTGGCGGGAGTGGACTGGGCGCCGGCGGTGAGGGTGATGCCGCCGACGAGGGCCAGAGCCAAAGCGACTGCTGCGCCACCGGCGATTTTCGTCTTCTTCTGCATGGTGTGTGCCTTTCGTGAGTGAGCTCCGCGACTGCGGGGCCATACTTCCAAGCTAAAGAGGGGCACGTGAGATAAGCGTGAGAGCCAGAGCTACAGAGTCACTTTAGGGGCGGAGGGGAAGATTCACTGCCACGGTGGTGCCGATGCCGACTTGTGAGGTGAGCGTGATGCGGCCGTCGTGCGCGTGGATGATCTGCTGCACCAGGCTGAGGCCGATGCCGTGCCCGGGCTGTGATCGCGCCCGGTCCGATCGCCAGAACCGGTCGAAGGCGTGTTTCAGGTCGTTGTTGTCGATGCCGATGCCGGTGTCCCGCACGGTGACGGTGCAGGTCCTGTCGTGGACGGCAGTGCTGACGGTGATGACGCCCGTCGGCGGGGTGAATTTCAACGCGTTGTCGATGACGTTCGCGATCGCTCGAGCGAGCAGGGCCGCGGAGCCCAGAACGGCCGCGGCCCGCCCCCGGTGAACGTCCAGCCGGGCGGCATCCACTGGGCTACTGGCTCGCGCGTCGATGTCGAGGCGGACAAGGTCATTCAGGTCGACGAGTTCGTACGTTTTCTTCAGCTCGGCTCCCGCGCCGCGCGATAGCAGCAGGAGGTCATTGGTGAGCTGGGTGAGGCCGCCGACGGCGTCGAGCGCGGTCTGCATCGCCCGCTCATACTCGGCCGGGGTGCGGATGCTGAGCAGGGCGAGTTCGAGTTCGCCCTCAATGACACTGAGCGGGCTGCGCATCTCGTGAGAGGCGCCATCGACGAAGCGTTGCTGCAGCTCGTAGCTTTTCTGCAACGGTGCCAGGGCTGCGCGGGCCATGAGAAAACTCGCGATCGGGATCAGCACCAACAAGACGGCGTAGAGCACGAGCAGGCCGGTGCGGAGGTTAGCGAAGCCCTGCTCGGCCGCGTTAATGGCGCCGGCACCGTCCGATTCAGCGGCGTCGAAATCGAAGGTTCCGGTGACGAAGATGTAGATGCCAACCGCGAACGCGGCGAACAGCACCAGCTGCACAATCGTGTAGGTGACGGTGAGTCGAACCAACGCGCGGCGAAACATCAGCTGTCCGCTTGGATCAGGTAGCCGGCGCCGCGCCGGGTCTCGATGATGACCGTTTCGCCGGGCAGGGTGAGTTTTTGCCGCAGGTAGCGGATGTAGGTTTGCACGACGTTGCTGAATCCCTCATAGTTGCTGTCCCACGCATGATCAATCAGCTCGGTGGCACTAATGATGGTGCCGGCGTTGCGCATCAGGTATTCCAGCACAGCGAATTCCTTCGCCGTCAACACAATGGTGCGCCCGGCCCGCATCGCGGTGCGGGTGGCGGGGTCGAGGGAGACCCCTTGCGCCTGCAGCACGGGTGCGTACGCCCGCGGAGAACGCCGAAGGAGCGCCCGCACGCGGGCCAACAGCTCGACCAGGTGGAACGGTTTGACGATGTAGTCGTCGGCGCCGGCGTCGAGCCCTTCAACCTTGGTACGCATCGAATCCAGCGCGGTCAGCATCAGCACGGGCACGTCGCTATTGATCAAGCGGATGCATCGGCACACGTCCATCCCTCCACCCGGCAGTCCCGGGAGCATCAAATCCAGTACGACCAGATCGTAGGTGTCAATTTCGAAGGCCTGCACGCCGTCGGGCGCGGTGTGGGCGACATCGACGGCATAGCCGGATTCGGTGAGGGTACGACGGATGACGTCCGCGATGCGGACGTCATCCTCGATAACGAGCACCTTCATACGCTGCCCGGCCCGACCGATTGCGGACGTGGCGGGTAGCGGGTGATGGTCATAGCCTCGACCCTAGACCGTGGCCGAGGAGACCAGGATGAGAAGCCCGAAACCTCACGGCGATCACTGCGGCAGGCACTGCCGCGTTCCGCTGATCCTCACACCCGATCATTCTGGCGGCGTGAGACGAGGGCTCGGATGACGACGGGAACCACGGAGAGCATAACGATGCCGATCAGCACGAGATCGATGTAGCGTGCGGCGAAGTCGGCGACGCCCGGGATGTGTGCCAGCCCGAAGCCCAGGAGCACCACCGCGGTCGTCCAGAGCACGGCGCCGATGATGTTGAACAGTGTGAACACCCGCCGGCGCATTTTGCCGACGCCGGCCGCGACGGGGGCAGAGGTGCGTACGACCGGTACGAAGCGGGCGATGGTGACGGCCGCCGGGCCGAACCGATCAAAGAACCCCTGCGTTCGGATGACGCTCTTTCGGCTGAACAGGCCAGAGTCGCGCCGGTCGAAAATGCGTCGGCCCGTCGTGCGCCCGATAATGTACCCGAGTTGGTCGCCCAGCACCGCCGATAGGGCGATGGCCGGGATGACGATCCAGAGCGGCTGGCTGATCACCCCGCTGAGGACGAGCACGCCGGTGAAGAACAGCAGGGTATCCCCGGGCAAGAAGAACCCGACGAGCAGGCCCGTCTCCACGAACACGATCGCGCAGACGACCACGAGGCCCCAGACGCCGGCGCCGGCGATCACAGATTGCGGATCCAGAAAACCGGACGTGGGTAGTGCGGTGGCGATCATGGTGTTCATGCTGCAGGGACTTTCTCTGAGTTTTCTGAAGGCGATCCGGGCATCCGCTGCTGCGCGAGGTGTTTAGGCGGTGGCCGTCAGTTGGGCGTTCGTGGTGCGGGCGCGGCGGGTGAGCACGATCACGAGGATGAGGATCACGGCCAGGAACAGCACGCTGGTTCCCGTCGTTCCGAGCCCCAGGCCGCCATCAGCGACAGGCTGAGACAGCAGATCGCCGGTGGATGCGCCCAGCGGGCGGGTCAGGATGTAGGCGATCCAGAATGCCAGCACAGCGTTCAAGTGGAAGACGAAGTACGCCACAGCGACCAGCGCGATGGCGGCGGCGAAGACGAGCAGCGCGACGAAGAAGCCCAGGTTGAGTCCTTCGGCGACGAGGTCGCCCGCCGCAGTCCCGAGGGCGAACGTGAACAACACGGCCAGCCAGTAGAACGACTCCCGCCGAGTCGTGAAGATGGAGTGGATGGACAGGGTCTTCTCCGAGATGGCCCAGACGGTGAAGGTCGCGGCCAGTGCGATGGCGAAGACGACCGTCGTCACCCACAGGGGAACGCCGAGGCTGTCGGTGAGGTTATCGGTGATCAGAGTTCCCACAACGCTGATGAGCACCACGGCCAGCCAGTACACCGCCGGGGTGTATTTCTGCAATCTGAATTGCACGATCAGCGCGGCGACCAGCAGGACCGCCATAATGATCGACGTGATCGTCAGTCCCAGGTTGAGGTCGACGTTGAGGAAGTCCGCGGCGGTCTCCCCCACTGTGGTCGCGAGTACCTTGATCACCCAGAAGATGAGGGTGACCTCGGGCACCTTGGTGAGGATGTTCCGGACGGGCGAAACGGTCGTGGAGCGGGTCGAGGTCGTGGACATGTGTTCCTCCTGGGATGGGGTCGGTAACACCAGCGAACACGGTGGTGTCTAAGATTTCTCACAGAAGAAGGCAATCATCGCAATGGATTCTTTTACCAGGTGAGCGGCGACCTGCTCGACGGAGCAGGATCAGGATGCGGCTGGCTTCGCGCGCGGGAGGGTGAGGCTGATCGCTGTGCCTGCGGCGCCGCTGTCGACGACGTGCACGGCTCCTCCGTAGCGCACCGCAATTTCCCGCACCAAGGACAGGCCGATACCAAACCCCGTTCGGGCGTCCCCGCCACCGTCCACGGCCGCGCCGGAGTGCGCGAATCGATCAAAGATGCGGGCGGGGTCGATGCCTTGAATGCCGGGGCCGCGATCGCGCACGGTGACCACCACCGTCTTCTTGGTCACGGCCACACCCACCGCGACGATCGACCCGCTGGGGGCGAAGCGCACAGCGTTATCCAGCAGCGCGACCGCGCAGCGGGTGATGCTGGAGGCGGGCACGCGCACCGGCGCGGGCTGGGCTGCATCCATTTCAATGGTGATGTTTTTGTCGACGGCGATCAGTGCCATCGATTGCACCGCGGCTTCGACGGCAGCGACCAGGTCGACGACGACGGTATCGTGCACGGCCGCGCCGCCGACTTCAGCAGATTCGAGCAAGTCGTTGACGATGTGGATGAGGTCCTTCGCATCGCTGCGGAGCTCTGCAACGACCGAGGACGACGGATCATCGGCGGGGAGGGTGCGCTGCAGAATTTGCAGGCGGGCATCAAGCACCGCAAGCGGGGTTCGGAGTTCATGGCTGGCGTCAGCGACAAACGCCCGTTGGATGCGCAGCACATCACCGAGCGGTTGCACGGCCCGACGGGTGACCAGAAAGCTCAACACACCGGCCAGAATGATCAATGCCACGCCCAACACTCCCGCGGCCCGCAGCAGGTTGACCGCGCTGACCTGCAGGTTGTCGGTGTCGGGCACCGGTTCGAACAGCTCACCGGGCGAGATCTCGGACAGGATGTAAACGAAGACGGCCACGATGACCACCGCGACAACCGCAGCGCACGCGATCGCGATGCGGGTCCCGACGAGTCGGGAGGCCCGACGGATGGCGAGGGTGTCGCTGTCAACGATGCGGGTTCTGCTTCGGATCATGGCTGTCCCAGGCGGTAACCCGCACCGCGCACGGTGAGGACGATGTCGGTTTCGGTCTTGCGCCGCAGATAATGCACGTAGGTGTCCACCGTCCCGGCGGTGTCCGCGGCGCTGAACACGGTCTGCAGGATCTGCTGGCGGGAGAACGTGCGTTGTGGGGCATCCGCTAACAATTTGAGCAGTTCGTTCTCCTTCACCGTCAGCAGGATGCGCCCGTCATACGGGGAATAGATCGTTCGACTGTCGGGGTAGTACTCCCAGGCGCCCACCAGCACCGTGCGGCCCTCCCCGGTGAAGACCCGACGGATGGCCCGGAGCCGGGCGAAGAGCTCATCGAATTCGAACGGTTTGACCAGGTAATCGTTGGCGCCGATGTCCAGCCCGGCCACCTTGTCCCCCGTCGTTCCCAGCGCAGTGAGGAGCAGGATGGGAGTGGTCACCAGTTTGCGGCGGAGCGCTTCAACCACTCCGAGGCCGTCCAACGTCGGCAGGCGCCGGTCGATCACCATCACCTCGAACTCGCCGCCGAGACCGGCCGCAAGTCCCTCCGCGCCGTCGGCGACCAGGGTGACATCGTAGTTTTCCGTGAGCACGTCGCAAATCATCGGGCCGAGCTTGGCATCATCTTCGATCAACAACAGCCGGGGGCGAGCTGTGCTCTCAGCGGGCATTCCAGACTCCTCCGTGCACGGGTCCAGCGTGGAGGCCGGATCGACGTTCGCTCCAGTGTGCCAGTAGTAGCACCGAAGCGGCGTTCACCAGCGCCACGGCAGCAAGCGAGTACACGACCGACGCCACCACATCCGACGGGTAATGCACCCCCAAATAGACCCGGGACGCAGCCGTGGCGAGCACCACCACCGCGGCCGTTCCAATCACAAACGGATGCCATCGGTGACCGGCCGTGACGAGGACGACCCCGAGCAGGAAGCAGGCGGCGAAGCTGGTGTGTCCGCTCGGAAAGCTGAGACCACCCGGTTCAAGCAGCAGGATGTGCGGCAGCGACGGTATGTCAGGTCGCGCCCGCTGCACCAGGAGTTTGATCACGTCGGCGCCCAGCGTGGGAATCATCACCACCAGCACGAAGCGGATCGCCGCGCCGGGTCGCCGGGTCAACAGCAGCACCGATCCGGCTGCCAACAAGACCAGTACCACGCCCACTGCGGGGCTGAACAGCCAGTCAATGCCGAGGGCCACCGCGTCCAGAGGCGCGCTGTGGTCAGCGTTTACCTGCCGGAGAACATTCATCTCCCCGTCCGTCCACCCCGCCGACCCGGTGAGCACGAACCCAGTGGCTATGACGGTGAGAATGACTCCAGCCGCGGGAAGAGCGGTCCGAACGAACCTGTGCAGTGGTCGGGTTTCTGAGCTCATCCCCCCAGACTTACCCGTCACGTCACAGAACAGTCTAAGAATTGTGCCTGCCGGGACGGGCTCTCACTGACCATTCAGTCCCGCTCCGCAGGAGTTGGTTCCTTCAACACCTACCCGGAGCAGTTCACCGAACGACGCGATGAACACAAGCAGTGCACCTCCCGGTAAACTGGCCGTGGGAAACCGGGTGGACAGCCGCATTCGCAGCGGCCTGCAGGCCGTGGCGGCCGCGGTTATCGAATAGCTCACGCGGTCTCGGCTCCGAGCTGCAGCCTGGTCATCACAGCTTCGACGCGGGCGCGTGCCGGAGCGTTCAACCCTCGGATGGGGCGCGGCAGACAGTCCGGGGCCACCAAGCCCAGTTGTTCTGCGATCGCGGCAACCACCCGGTAGCTCCCGCCGAGCTCGGCGAAGAGGGCCCACAGCGGCTCGAGCCGCGCGGACTGTTGCTCGGCTTCGCTGCTATCGCCGTCTTGTGCGGCCCGTGTGATCGCGAGGGCGAGTTCGGGGAGTGTTCCGCCGATCACGGAGTACCAGGCGTCGCATCCGGCGTTCAACCCGGTCGCTGCCGAGGCATCACCAGAGACCCCCACGGTCACGTGTGCGGGCACCGCATCCCGGATTGTTTGCACCCGGGCGGCGGCACGGGCTGGCACTCCGGGGACTCCCGGGATCTTGATCGCGGCCACCTGCGGGAGTCGGGCGATGCTGGCGTACAAGTCGTCGGTGAAGGTGACGTGGGTGGTGCCGGGGTTGTCGTAGACGACCAACGGCACAGACAGGTTCGAGGTCACGTCCTCGAACAACCCGAAGACGTCATCGTCCGTGAGCGGCTGGTAGCTGACCGGTGCCAGCAGCACGGCGCGTGCGCCAGCTTCCTGCGCGTCTTCCGCCAGGGCGAGGACGTGCGAGGTGCGGAGCGCACCAATGCCGACGATCACTGGCACCGTCTCGGCGTGCTGGACGGCGCACAGTGCCACCCGGCGTCGCTCCTCGCGGTCCAGATACATGTACGACCCGGTCGAGCCGAGAGCGGTTATCGAGTCGACACCCGCAGTGACCAACTTTCCGATCAGCCCCGCGTAGGCGGTCTCGTCGAATGCGTCGTTGCGGAGCGGCGTCAAGGGGAAGGCGCTCAGACCGGTAAACATGGGCACTCCATTCGGATGGCAGTAGCTGCGGCAGTCCTTCCACCCTAGTGCACTATAATGCACCGTGTGGGTGTTGAACCGGATGACTTGGCGGCGGTCATCGGCGCGCGCATTCGAGCGTGCCGGCATGCCCTGAAGTGGACGCTCGATGAGGTGGCGGCGCAGTCCGGGGTCAGCCGTCGGATGATCGTCAAGGTCGAAAAAGGCGAGGCCAACCCGAGCGTGGCGACCCTGCTCCTTCTCAGTGATGCGCTCGGAATCGACCTTCCGACGCTGGTCGCAGCCCGGGACGGTGTTCCAGCGGCACTGACGCGTCGCGGCGACGGCGCGGAACTTTGGTCAAGCCCGAGCGGCGGTAGTGGAATTTTGCTTGCGGGTACCCCGTCGCCCGACGTCTTGGAACTGTGGCAGTGGACCCTTGCCCCCGGAGATACCCACGAAAACACGCCCCATGTTGCTGGCACACGAGAGATCCTGCACGTCGGCAGAGGCGTGGTGAACCTCACCGTCGGCCCCGATGAGGTGAGCCTCAGCCCCGGCGATACCTTCGCGTTCGATGGCGACCAAGCGCACGCCTACGCGAACACGTCGAAATCCACTGCGGAGTTCACGCTTGCCGTCTTCGAGCCCGGCGTCGGTACGTCCAGCCCACGCCCCTCCCACCAGACCACCTGACGGCAGGAACACCATGACGACCTAACACGACCTCCTCAGCGGGGCCTGCGTCGACGATGAGATCTTCGCGCTTCGACCGGACTACCGCGCCTGCCTCCTCACCGTGTCCGGCCTCACCCTGGGGGAAAGCGACGACGCCAGTGACGCTCTGCTCCACGAGGCGGAGACAACAGCCCGGCACCTCCTGGCAGCAGCACCGGTCGAGGAGGTGCCACACGTTGCGGCGTGGCGGGATGCCAACCGTGGCTTCGGTGCGAAACCGCAACGCACGAGGAACAGCCTCGAGGCGCTCCTTCGCCGGGCCGGGGACGGGCTGCCACGGGTGAACCGGCTGACGGACCTCTATAACGCGATCTCCGTCCTGCATCAGGTGCCTCTCGGCGGCGAGGACCTTGACCGTTACGTCGGCGCACCCCGCCTCATCCGTGCCACTGGCGACGACACTTTCGATACCAGTGCCGGCGGCGCCGACGTCACCGAGCACCCCGACTCCGGTGAGGTCGTCTAGTGCGATGACGCCGGCGTCACCTGCCGGCGGTGGAACTGGCGTCAAGGCCGCCGCACGCAGCTGAGCGACAGCACCACACGTGCCCTGTTCATCTTGGATGCGCTTGCCGCGATGTCCGACGAGCAGCTGCACGAAGACCTCGCCACCCACCTCGCCCGGCTCGGCCCCCACGTCGGCGTCGAATCGCGAATCCTCGCGCGCCCCACCCCCAACTGACCTCGCCACTCGCGTTCTACCTCCCGGAACAGGACTGCCATGACGCCTTCACCGGACAAGCACGACGCCTCGACCGTTGGCGACCTCACCTGGGCCGTCCATGGTGGTAACCGCATCGACGCCGGTACGGGCGCGATCCGGAGCCCGTTGGTGATGGCGAACTCCTATTTGCTGCCCAAGGACCCGGCATCGATGAACTGATCAGCGACCGAGCAGCTGGTCTACGGGCGGAATGGTTCCGCCAACCAGGAAGCCCTTGAAATAAAGATCGCAGCGCTCGAAGGCGGGGAGGTGACGGTAGCGTTCGCGACCGGTGTCGCGGCCCTACACGGGGTATTCTTCACCCTGCTGCGCACTGGCGATCACGTGATCGTCTCCGACGTCACCTACGAGGCTGTCTGGCGACTGTTCTCTGAGCTGCTGCCGGAACGGTACGGGATCGAAGCGTCCTTCGTCGCCGACGACGACGCGGTCCGGGAAGCAATCCGGCCCAGCACGAAGCTGATCCACGTCGCGACAATCGCGAACCCCACCACCAAGGTCGCCGACATCAGCTCCCTCGCGGCTATCACCCACTACAAGGGGCTCCTGTTGAGCGTGGACGCAACCTTCACACACCCACCGTTCTTCCGCACTCTCGAACACGGCGCCGATCTCGCCGTGCACTCGCTAACGAAGTACATCAACGGTCACGGTGACGCGATGGACGGCGTCGTCACCGGCAACGCCGCCCTGATCGACCGAATCCGCCATGACGCCTTGGTCGACGTCGGCGGGGTTACGAACCGCGCTCTGGGCAGATTTTGGGAGCTTTCACGCACATCCTCTGCGCTCCGCCACATAGTCCTCTACCGGCCGCGCAACGTGGCTAACTCGTCGAGCAACTCCCGTCATCGTGAGCTACTCCGAGACACCCTCGAAGAGGAGCGCGAGCTCGTCGAGTTCGACGTCCCAGCCCTCCCGGTTCTGCTCAAGACGTTCGCGACGGTAGCGGGTGCCGCCGGGAAGTGTATCGAAGCCCGATTCGATCACCGTGACATCCGTCCCGGTACCAGCATCGGCGATGGTGAAGCGCACGTGCGTCGAGTACTCGTCGAGCTGTTCGGCGGGGATGCCCGACCAACGGAAGCCGAACGAGCCGTCGGGCACGACCTCGGTGATTTCGATCGGGAAGCTGCCGTAGTCATCCCAGTCGATGCTGCCAGTAGCACCGGGTTCGAGCGCGGCGAACCCCGCACCGTCGCCAAACCACTTGACCATCACCTCGGGGTCGGTCAGCGCCTTCCAGACGCGCGCGCGCGAGGCCTCGATGTGCACGGTGCGGGTTACTGTGTGCCCCTTGATTCTTGCGTGATCAGACACGGTGTTTCCTTCACGTTCAAGCTGAGCGCGACGGGACATTGCCCGCCGAGCGGCACGTCAACAAGTTCAGCAAACGCACCTCATCGAGCCTACCCATGATTGCCTATCTGCTCACGGCCGGGTGAGCGCGGTGAACGCGGATGTGTGCTCGGCAATAGATAGCTGCAAGCGCCTACGGAACGGCGAACAGCATCGCCAGCACGCCCCACTTCAGCCCGCGCCGCGTGTTAATCGCGTCGATCACGATGGCGGTCGGCATGAACCGGCGCAAGAAAGAATAGGTGCTGGCGGTGGCGGCCAGAATAAGTTCGAACATGGCGCGGCCTTTCAGATGCTCGGCAACAAGAACCTGAAAGACGGAGAGTCATGCCATCGCAACGCGCGACGGCGCATAAAAGAGGCTGCCTAAGATTATTTTAGAACCGGATGTCGGCAGGCGAAAGTATCGCGCGTACCATTTCCCAGAGGAATCTTCCTGCACCGGATCGCGCTCAAACCGTTGCCCCGAACTGTGGGAACCGTCAGGACGAGCCGCTCCATGCGGCCGGAACGATGGTCCAGAGAAGCTCGGTCTGTCCCCCACTGCGGTTGTCCCAAGAGTGGGGTTGGCGCCCCGCGACGGTCATCGTGTCCCCCTCCGATAGCTCAACTTCGCCTCCTACCAGCCGAAGGACGAGGCTCCCGGATAACACGTGCAACACCTCGACATCGCAGTTGATCGTGTAGAGCTCGTCTCCCCCTGAGGCTCCGGGGGCGAGGGTCGAGCGGAGTACTTGCACCCGTGACTCGCCCCGTGGGGTGAGCAGCTTTTCGATCGCGCCCTTCCCACCCATGTTGATGAGTGCCGCATCGGCGAGGGCTATGACCTCGTTATCGGGCGCCTCGAAGAGCGAGCCGAGCTGAAGGGAAAGCACCTGGCACAGTGCCACGAGCGAAGACACGCTGGGCGAGGTCTCGTCTCGCTCCACTCTGCTGATGAAGCCGGTGCTGAGGTTACTTGCCGCGGCTACGTCCGCGATCGTCAAGGCCTGGGCTAGCCGCGTTGCCCGGAGTTTCGCTCCGATCGCGAGCGGTGCGCCCGATGGTGCCGGGTTGAGAGCTCGCACAGTGCCTTGCCTTTCTTAACGCGTTTCGACCTGACATGGGACTGTTTCCCAGTATCTCGCGATCTCTCGCCGCTCCCCGCCATGCGCACGGCCGGTGTCGCCGCGGGCCGGGCTTAGCGCGGTGTCATGGCCGAAAGGATTTCGTAGGCGACATGGGAGGCGGCAACGGCCGTAATCTGCGCATGGTCGTAGGCGGGGGCGACTTCGACGACGTCGGCTCCGACGATCCGCACGGCGCTCAGCGCACGGATGATGGCCAGCAATTCCCTGCTCGTCAGCCCGCCCGCTTCCGGGGTGCCGGTTCCGGGAGCGTGAGCGGGGTCGAGAACATCGATATCGACGGACACGTATACCGGGCGGTTGCCGAGGCGGGCCAGCATCCGCTTTACGACTCCGGCAACGCCCTCGGTCTCGACTTCGTGGGCGGCAATGACGGCGAAGCCCAGGCGGGCGTCATCGGTGAGGTCCTTGCGGCCGTAGAGCGGGCCACGAATACCGATGTGCAGGCTGGCTTCGAGGTCAATTAAACCCTCCTCGGATGCGCGGCGAAAGGGCGTGCCGTGGGTCACAGGTGCGCCGAAGTAGGTGTCCCACGTGTCGAGGTGAGCGTCGAAGTGCAGCACCGCGACCGGGCCCGTCACCTTGGTGACCGCCCGCAGCAGGGGAAGGGCGATGGTGTGGTCCCCCCCAATCGTCAGCAGTCGTGTTCCGCCAGCGCCGAGACGGGTTGCCTCTGCCTCAATCTGAGCGACTGCCTCGTCGATATTGAAGGGGTTCGCCGCAATGTCTCCTGCGTCGACGACCTGCTGAGTGGCGAACGGCTCTACATCCTGCACGGGGTTGTAGGGCCGCAGCAGCCGGGAGGCCTCGCGCACGTGGGCCGGGCCGAAGCGGGCTCCGGGACGGTAGCTGACCCCGCTGTCAAACGGCACACCCACAACGGCTATGTCTGCGTTGGGCACGTCTTCGATGCGGGGAAGTCGGGCGAAGGTGGCGATGCCGGCATAACGGGGTGAAATGCTGGCGTCGGATGGACCGATCGGATTGTTCATGGGAGCTTTCTTGGAGGGAGTCGGTGGAAGAGTGATCTGCGAGCCGGTGGTGACAGGGAGTGCGGCCTGCCTATGGCGTAAGTTGCAGCGCGACAGCCCGCACGGGCGCTCCATCCGCCGCCTCGAAGGCGATGGGCAGCAGAGAGATGAAGGGCTCATCGAAGTCGACCGACGCAAGATTCGTGAGGTTCTCGCAGATCACTCCGTCAACGTCTGCAATGAGGTGATGCACGGGAAAGCCCTCACCGTGATGGGTGGAGTCCGGTGTCTCATCGATGTTGATCGCGTCGATCCCGAAGGTGCGAATGCCCAGGGAAATGAGTTTGGCGCAGGCATCGGCGTCGAGGAATGGATTGTCGAAGTACGTCGGTGAGCCGCAGTGCGCGCTCCATCCCGTGTGGAGAAGCACGATAGCTCCCGGCAGAAGTTGCGCCTCGACGGGCTTGAAGTACGACCACGTGATGCGACCGCGCGCGCCCGCGGCACGGGCGTCGACGAGTACACCTGTGCCGACGAACCGGTCCAGCGGCAACTCATCGAGTTTCTTGGCCGCATCATCAAAGTGGTACGGAGCGTCAACGTGGGTGCCCGTTTGTGACCCCATGGACACCGAGAGAAGGTTAAAGCCGTCGCGATCGATCGTGCTGTGCGGGTCAAACCGTGGCACAGGATCTCCCGGATAGACCTGGGTGTCTGCGTTCACCAGGAGGGAGAGATCCACGACCTTGTTTGTCTTCATAGTCAAAAACTATTGCACAGGAGACAACATCCCGCTAGTGTCAATCAAAACCTGCCGCCTCCGCCGGCCCCCCTCCACGAGTCAAAGGCAAACCCATGAGTGACAACAATGGCGTTCATCACACCGCGCCCGCCGTCGAGCTAAACGCGCGGCCAAAAATCACCGAGGTTGAAACCCTCGGCGTCGACACCATTCCCGACGCCGACCGCACCTCGACCTGGCTCGACCTCCTCCGCATCCAGTTTGGCGGCGCGAACACGTTTGCCACCGTGCTGCTCGGTACCTTCCCGATCGTCCTTGGCCTTTCCTTCTGGCAAGCCGCCCTCGCAACGATCTGCGGAGTGCTCGTCGGCACGTTCTTCCTGATGCCGATGGGACTATTCGGCCCGAAAACAGGCACCAACAACGCGGTGTCATCCGCTGCATTCTTCGGCGTGCGCGGGCGAGTGGTCGGCTCGTTCCTCTCCCTTCTCACCGCCATCGCCTTCTACTCCATCTCGGTGTGGGTCAGTGGCGACGCACTCGTGGGCGCGCTCACCCGGCTTGGAGGCATAACGGACTCAATCGGACTTCGCACCCTGGTCTACGGAGTGATCGGAGTGATCGTCATCGTCGTGGTGGTGTACGGCTATCAGTTCATGCTGCTGGTGAACAAGACCGCGGTCATCGCCAACACGATCCTCATCCTTCTGGCTATAGTCGCGTTCAACGGTGTGTTTGACAGCTCCTACAATCCCGGACCCGCGGCCTTCGCGCTCGGCTCCTTCTGGCCGACATTCGTCGCCGCCGCGCTCATCGTGGCCTCCAACCCCATCTCGTTCGGGGCGTTCCTCGGAGATTGGTCCCGCTACATCCCCCGCACCACCCCGACTCGCAAGATCCTCGGCGCAACACTGATCGGCCAGTCCCTCACCCTCATTCCCTTCCTCTTCGGTGTGGCGACCGCAACGATCGTCGCTGGCGAGAGCGACTACGTCGTCGCCCTCATCCAGGCATCGCCCATCTGGTACGCGGTACTCCTCATGGGAGTGGCCTTCATCGGCGGACTGTCGACGGGCACGACCTCCCTCTACGGCACGGGCCTCGACTTCTCTTCGGTCTTTCCTCGGTTCACCCGCGCCCAGGCCACCATCGGTATCGGCATCGTCGCCTTCCTCTTCATCCTGACCGGCCGCATCTTCTTCGACCTGCTCGGCGCCGTGAACGCTTTCGTCGGCGCCATCATCGTCACGACCACCCCATGGATGGTCATCATGGCCATTGGCTACATCGTGCGCCGAGGCAACTTTCGCCCGCGCGATCTCCAGGTTTTCAACCGCGGTGAAATCGGCGGCGCTTACTGGTTCAACAACGGAGTCAACTGGCGCGGAATGGTCGCCTGGATCGGAGCCGCTACCCTCGGACTGCTCTTTGCGAACTACCCGCCCATCATCGTTGGACCCTTCATCAATCTGGGCGGCGGCGTCGATCTCAGCCTCGCGATCGCCGTGATCTCGGCGGCCGTTCTCTATCTTGGAGCGCTTTGGATCTTTCCCGAGCCCCGATTCGTGTTTGGTGATCAAGGCGCACGCGGCGTACCAACCAGAGAATCGACTATCCCTGCCATCGAAACCGACCATTCGTCCACCGCCGCCAAGGTCGCAGCACGCCGAGTCGGAGCCGCAACGTGAGCATGTACGAAGCAGTGACAGCGGATGCGTTGGCCGCAGCCGACCAGATCATCGAGGACTTCGGCCATCACCACCGCGACGCCTATTTCGCCCGGTTCAGCCCGCAGGCAACCTTCATGTTCCACAACGTCGGGCGGCGCCTGGAGTCGCGGGAAGAGTATGAGCAGCTCTGGCTGGAATGGGAATCAGACGGATTCACGGTCATCTCATGCACGTCTACGAACCGCCGCATTCAGCTGGTTGGCTCCGTCGCCGTGTTCACCCACGATGTCGAGACAGTCTCCGAAGTTGCGGGCGAACGGTCGACAAGTCAAGAATCTGAGACCATCGTGCTTTCACTCACAGGCGGAACCTGGCTCGGTATCCACGAGCACCTGTCTATGCGCACCAACAACGCCGCGGACTAACTCCCCGGCGCCGATAGCGGGCTTCGTTTCAATGGAGCGGACACGTCGAAATACTTGGCCAGGTCCCTCGTGGTTAAATGTGAATCAAGGCTGAAACTCAGGAGGCATTCGGCACCCCTCACCCATCGGCGATCGCGGTCGCTCTTAGTAACTCTAAGATGATTTGAGCGTCTTCTGCGCCAGCGCCAACAATAGGCAGCTTTCAGGAATATACGTCAATCACATCGGGTGTCGTTGCATCTGTGCGGACTGAAAACTCTTGATCAAAGCGAATTCCAATCGCGGTGGTGAGACTTGAACCCAGAACTAATGGAAATATTCCGAATGTGACACGTTCGCCAGTGAAGAGAAGACCTGATCAGGTGTCGTTTTGACGACGCTCTCGGAATTGAACCCGAGACAGATGTTCTTATAGTCAAATCTCGACGATTTTTGCCGGATAAAATCCCAGATCAGATCCAAATTACAGGAGGGCGGCCGGGACTTGAACCCGAGACCGACGGTTTGCACCGAGGCCATTTAGGCTGATACTCGGCTCGCATTCAAACCTCGGTTAGTCTCGCTTTTTCTCGATCTGATCTGGAGCTTCTTGCGTGAGATGTCGTCGTCATTATCTCAACACCTCGGGCCGTCTCGGCGGGTTTCGGAGCGATAAACGGTGAATAAACATGTGTGCGTCAAGTCCTCACGCGCCGACGTTGCTACCCGTGGGACGTCCGCTGAGGAGGTTCTTGGTGAACCGCATAATGTCGTCCTGGAGCTCGGCATAAGCCTGCGTGGCCGGAGTCTCTGAACGGGCAAAGGATTCCACGGTCTCCAGCACGGACGTGATGATCAACCGGGGAGTGCGCACTTTCCACGCCTCGCCTTCGGCCACAAGATCATCGATCATGATGGCGGCATGACTGTATTTTCGGTTGACGGCCAGAGCCATCTTGCCGTCGCTGTCGAGGTGCGTTTGCGGAACGACATCGTAGGCCGGGGTGATTCTCGTGCCGCCGTCCGGGAGGTGGAGCATGCTGACGTTCTTGGCGTGCATATCAAGGTTACCCACGGCCTGCGAGACGGTCAGGAGCCGGAGGAGCTGCTCGACGGACGCTCGGTCGCCGTCGCGACCGAGGACATCCGCTATGCGCTTGAGGGAGACCTTGCCGCCGTACTCTTGATATTTCTCGTTCTTTGATGCGCCGAGAGCTTGGTTCATGTCTTCTTGGTGAAGGCGTCCCTGGGGTGCGTGCGGTGATCGGTCATAGCGCTCGATGACCAGACCGGGGACTCCGCCGAAGTCTTCGATCCAGGTGTGGAGCATGGTGAGGCCGGCCGCTTTGGCGGCTCGGAAGCCGTATTCTTCGTCGAAGGTGATGGTCGGGTAGCGCACGGACGATGGCTTGATGATATGGGTCGACGGGTACCCCTCGAGGACTTGAAACCAGTGGTCATCCTGTCGTGCGAGCACGATCTTGTCTTGGACGCCGGCCAAGGACGTGCGCCCAGACTGCGGCCGGTTTCCGAGAGGAGCGGTTTGAGTATTGGTGAGCATCCGGCCCACTTCGACCCCGTCAACCAGCGCGACGGCCGGCGTGCGCGGCTCCCCCGGCCCCTCTGGATCGTAAATCTGAATAGCGCCGGCGACGTCGCGGCCAAACCGTGCCAACAGCGCAATGGTGTCGTCGGTGGAGACTCTGATCCCCGCGGCGAGGTTGTCCAGAGCGGTGCCCTCGGGTAAGAGTTCGGCGAAGAAGTTGCGTCTTCGCGCTGCCCGGCTGCGGTTGCTGACCAGGTCGAACGGCACCGATGCGGAGAGAATTGTGCTACCGAGCCCAAAGGTCTCGATGGCGTTCTTCGCGGTTACGAAATCAAACGTGCGACGGTCCGCACCGACCAGATGCCCAACCAGTTCGCCGTATAGCTCGACGCGTAAGTCACCCACGGGGCTCATCCACAACGTCGTCTTGGGGCCCGTCGGTGCCTGGATCGACCTCCATATACATGCGGATACCGGTCTCCCGCATGATCGCAAAGATGCGCTCGAGCACGATGGTTTTCTTTCCGGATTCCAAACCCCAGATGTACTTCTGGTCGGTCTCCAACCTGTCCGCGAGATCACGCTGCGTCAAGCCGCGCACGAGACGGCCCTGCTGCAGCATTCGACCGAGACCCTCAGGACCCTTCACTTCTCCACGTGCTGCCATGACATTCTCCTCGCGAAGGTCTTATTCCCTTCAGACTAGCTGATGGCAATATCGCCGTCAATTGGGGCGAAGGCTTTATTACCGTCGTAGGGACGAATACTGAACTGGCCCCACTTGCGGAGCGCACGACCTGGCGGTTGGTGACTGCATGATCTCTGAAAATTTGCGAGGGAGTGGCCTGCCGACCGGATGAGTGGGGATGCATCGGCGTCGGTATGATGGCGTGACGTACCGCGGCTCGGACAACCACCTATCCAATCAGCGAGGTGACGTCCCGCCGGCTGGTGTAGTCATACGTCAGATGTATTCCGTTGTCAACGAGCACAATCCAGGCCCGCAAGCGGGACCTCCGACGTCGCACTTTCAGGCAAATTACTGAGCCGCAGTTGGCTTGCTCGATATCACAGGGGAATCAGTCAACTCGCCCGCGGCGACACCGGGACGGCGGATGCGTTCGGGTCGAGATTCGGATCCCAGGGCCGGGGCATCCCGATCGGGTTTGGAAACGGAAAAACCGTTTGGCACACTCTCGCGATGGGCGCGAGCGTGCGGGCGATACGTGCGATCTCAGCGTCGTTCAATCCGCGCCACGGACCGACCGCCAGCTGGTTGGTCATGTTCTCGGCGCGCTCCACTGCCACCCTGCCATTCTCGCTGATCTCGCCCTGGCCGGTCAGCAGCCCACGAGCCATGAGCTCTTCGACTTCGACAGCCCACTCTTCCTCTGTCCAGCCACGCGCCTTCCGCACACTCGTCGCGTCGATATCCACCGCGCTGCGCAACACGATAGTACTGATGCCCGCGATCCCGCCCTCCACCACTGCCATAACATGACCGTCACCGCGATGCTCGCGAAGCGTGGCAGCGGCCTGCCAGAGCCGGCGATACGGATCCGCCTCCACCGCCAACGCGCTGTTCGCCGCCGCGAGAGGTCGACCAATGGTGTCGACACGAGCCGCTATCTTGGCAAGTACGTCAGCCGCTTCGGCGACAGATCGTTCGTCGGGCACGAGGTTTCGCAACGTCGCTGCTGCACCCCGCGACCGCGCGTCGAGGACCCGGTCGACGGTCACCGTCGACCACACAGCCGGCAGCACCCGCTCGACCAAGAACGGAGCGAACCCACTGAAAATCGCCACCACCGGAGCAGCCGTCACCGCCCCGAGCGGGGCTGCGCGACCGGCGAAGTATCCGTCCCAATAACGGGTGAGTCCGATACCCGCGAACGCCTCCCTCGCCTCCGGGGAGAAATACGTCACCGCGTGGATCGGCTCAAACAACGTCCACAGTGCCCGAACGTGATGCTCCAGCTCGCTCATTCGTCTCCCTTGTCGCCGCATCTTCCCAAGTCTATTGCGCGCGGCAACACCGGCCTCGAAGCGCCGCCCACCGCTGGCCCGTCGCGGACGTAGCCGTCCAGGACAGGCGGGAAAGGCGCGTGCGCGCAAACAGTTGATTTTCATTCGAATCGAAGACGAAACAGGCCCGACAGATTCCGCAGCGTGTATCGCACTACCGCCATCGAGCAGACGCTTTACAATCTCGTCGCCTACCGCGCCACCGCGGACCGGGCATCCCGTTTTACCAAAGGCCACATCGTCGTCGCCGAAGGCTAAGCGCACATCTTCCAGGTCGACCGCGACGGCGCAGCCATCCAATGCGAAGAGTTCGTCGCCAAGAAGGTCGGCCACGACCTCGCGCGTACCAACTATCAGGTCGACCGAGCCCATCGCGCGCTTCCGGGCAGCGAACAGGATGCTGCGTCGACGCAGACTGCAATCGTGCACGAGACGGAAGTGGCTCACGCCAGGGTGGTGAAACAGCGATGGCAGACTGAAACATCCCCAGCGCCCACGACGCCGCGGCCGAATGGATCGAGGTCATCCCAGATGACTCGAACCGGGTCGTGCACCTTCTCTATGGGAACCCCAGAAGGACGGAAATTTTGGAATCAGCAATGGATAAACTATGGGTGAGTCAAGTCTTGCCCTTTCGGTACAGACAAGAAACCCTGATCAGATGAAATTTACAGTAGAGCGGCCGGGACTTGAACCCGGGACCGACGGATTGTGACAGGCCATTATCGACCTGTCGACCTACGCGTCGAAACCTCGACAGATATCGACTTATCTCGATCTGATCAGGAGTTCCTTGTGAATGTGCGTCCAATTCTATCTCAACGCCTTGGCCCGTCTCGGCCGGTCTCGACGCAATAAACGTTGAATAAAGGTGCGCGCATCAAGTCCCATATGCGGGCTCGGATCCCACACTCGCAACGCTCACGACCAAGCGCCAACTGGACACACACTGGCTGCGCGCGGTTTGTGGGAAATCACCTATGGAGGTCAGGGCGACATTGGACGGTGGCCGGACGACCACCGAGAACTCTATCCACCAAAAGAGCCCTTCCCCGAACGGTCAACCAGGCGTTGACCTCCGCTGTGCAGTGAGACTTTTAACATCTCCACTAAGCAACGGAGGTCCCCCCTTTTCAACCCTTTAAGCCACAAGCGCCATGGCCGGGTACAGCTAGCCTGCTAGCGCGGGCTAGTCTTCGAGCAGGGTGTTGAGCACGTCGGGGCGGTTCGTGATCACGCCGTCGACGCCCAGGTCGATGGCCCGCACCATGTCTGCTTCGGTGTTAACCGTCCACACGAGCACGTCCATGCCGAGGCGGTGAACCTCAGCCACGTAGGCTGCGTCAATCGACGCGTGGAACGGGTTGATTTGGTCGGCCCAGGTGGCGAGTTCCGGGAGCTGATCGATGGTCGGTGTGCCAAGGAGGCCCACCGGAACGGTCGGTTCGAGCTCGGTGAAGGTTTTCATGGAGTCGAAGTTGAACGACTGCACCACGAGCTTGTCCTGGCCCACCGCGGACTGCACGTAGCCGCGGGACTCGCGCAGCGCAGCGGATACCTCGGCTTCGATCCCCGTGTACAGCTGCGGTGCCTTGATTTCGAGCAGCATGCCGGAGCCGCTCTTCCGAATGACCTCGATCGCCTCGGCGAAGGTCGGTAGCTTTTCACCGGTGAACTGGGCGCCCTTCCACGAGCCGGCGTCGAGGGTTTGCATCTCTGCGGCGGTGAAGTCGCCCACATTCCACGGTGCCCGGTCGGGGAAGAGGTCTTCCACGTTTGTGGTTCGGGCCAGGTTCGTGTCGTGAATGACCACGAGTTCCCCGTCGGCGGAGCGTTGAACGTCCATCTCGAGCAAATCGGCGCCCTGGTCCGTTCCGGCGCGGAAGGCGGCGAGGGTGTTCTCGGGAGTCGATTCGCTCGCGCCGCGATGCGCGGCGTTGATCACGTCGTCGGATTCGCTCGCGAAGGCGCTGGGTGCCGCGCCAACGGACAGACCGGCGACCAGGGCAACGGCAACGGCCGCGGCGGCGCCAGTGCGACGGTGCCGAAACGATTCGACCGGAACGGTGAGGGTGGGCGTGCTCATGGGATCTCCTTGCGTTGGAAGCGTTGAACTCCTTCAGGCTGCAACGCGCACGTGTCGCCCAGGTGTCCTACCGGTGGACTAGGGGTGGAGCGTACCTGTCCGGGAAGACCTCTCGGCGTCGCTGCGGCGAAAGGAGAACTTCTTGTGCCCAAAGAAGCGCAAGCAGGGTCCTGAGTACGAAGATCAGCAGCTGGGCGAGCAGGACGCGGTCGGAGCCGCCGACACCCTCACGCTCCTGGGTCAGGGCGAAGACACCGCCGCAGGAGTGGACCTGACAAATCTTCGGGAGCTAGTGCTCCCCCGCGTCGTTGACAGCGCCATGGTGGGGCATTTACTGCCGCCGGGAAAGCTGATGCGGTCCTGATTACGCCGGAGCACCCGCACTGGCCCGCCGGATTTGCTGACCTTGACTGGAGCGCCCCGCAGGCCCTCTGGGCCCGGGGCGATACCGCTCTGTTGGTCGCACAGCCGAGCTATGGGTAATGTGCGGTAATCGTTTGGTCGGTATTGCCCCGTCGTCGGCGCACGGGCCGCCATCGGGTACGGCGAGCACGTCTGTATGGACATTGTCGGCGGGCTCGTCGGGCGCGGGCACACCATCGTGTCGGGGGCCGCGTATGGCATCGACGGGATGGCGCACCGCACCGCTCTCGCCAGCAACGGCCAGACCGTCGCGTACCTCGCCGGAGGTGTTGACCGGTTCTACCCCACCGGACACGACGCCCTCCTCACCCGAATCGCCACCGACGGCGTCGTCGCCTCGGAAATGGAGACAGGGCTGTCCTCCACGCACTCAGCCGCCGAGAACGAGATGAACGTTAAGCACTTCGCGCCCTCTAGCCGTCCAGCGGCACAGACTTCGCCGCCCGTTCAGGGGCGTCCTGACGCCGCGTTCACGGTTGACTGGGACGGTCCCGTAGAGGGGTCGCCTTATGGGCAGAACTTTATCCAGCTTTCACGAACTACAGGCCAGCGTAATTCCCCGTTACTCTGAGCCCATGACGACCAGACCGGATGAACAGGCTAAAGCGCGAGCTTTATGGCGCTGGACGGTGCCAGCTGCCGTGATCGCCGCCGTCTCTATTTTGTTGATCTGGGTAGCCCAATCGCTACCCACTATTTGCCCCGCAATTTACCCCGCACCGCCAAGCTGCGCTCCTGATGCACGCTCCGGTCCCGCACTTCTTAGCAGCGCATTCCTCGTTGCCCTATTTGTGGCGCTGTTGGTCACCGGCGTGGTAATTCAACCCAGACGCCGCGATAAAGCATTACGGGTCCTTTTGATCGTGCTTGTCGTGGCTGCCACCGTCGCGCCTATATGGACGCTCAACAGTTCCGGGTTCGCGCTTGGTTAGCATTCCCCTTGCGGGCATGTGTGCTGCCATTGGATCAACGCCGACGGGTATGAGCAGCGAAACCCAATGGGAAGTCGAAGCCCGCTAGGGCGTGTCTCCTAACCCAGTGGGTTGGTTTGACCTGCTGCGGATATCTCGGATAGTGGGCCCTCTTAAAATGAGGGATCACTGAAAGTAGAGATCAGCATGACCGCAGCGCGGAGAAAATTTACGCAGGAGTTCAAAGACGAGCTGTGTCGCGAGGTGATCAATACCTCCAAGCCGATCACGGACGTCGCCACCGCGTACGGCGTCGGCCCGGAGACGCTCCGGAACTGGCTGGGCAAATATCGTGAGGCTAACGGCGGCACGGAAGTGGACTTGACTGTGTCGGAACGTGCCAGGTTGAAGGAACTCGAGCGGGAAGTTCAAGAGCTGCGGGCGGAGACCGCTTTCTTGAAAAAAGCCAGCGCTTACTTCGCGCGGGAGCAGCGGTAGTGAGCAAGTACGAGTACATCGACTCCCAAAAATCTGAGCCCACCAACCACAATTCGGTGGGGAAAATGTGTCTCTGGCTGGCCGTGTCCACGTCCGGTTTCTACCACTGGGCAATCCGGCCGCAGTCCGCAACTGCGGCCCGCCGAGAGGCCCTAATCTCCCGCATTCAACACTTCTTCGAGGAGTCCGACGGCACCTACGGATACCGCCGAATCCACGCCGACCTCGCCGCGGAGCAGACCGAGTGCTCGCCCGAGCTGGTGCGGCAGCTCATGCGCCAGATCGGCCTCGTAGCCTGCCAACCACGGCCCTTCCGCATCACGACGGAGGCAGATGCCGAGGCGGCGGCGAGCATGCCCGACCTCGTCAAACGCGACTTCGCCGCCGACCGTCCCGGAGTGAAGTTCGTCGGCGATATTACATACATCCACACCTGGCAAGGATTCATCTATCTGGCCACCGTCATCGACTGCTATTCGAAGAAAGTCGTCGGGTGGTCCATCGCCGACCACATGCGCACCGAACTCGTCGCCGCCGCCCTCCGCAACGCCGCTGCGACGACCCTGATCGAGCCTGACGCGATCTGGCACTCCGACCGCGGCAGCGTCGGCGGATTCAACTGGTCGTCGCAACACCCCGACATGGAGGTGGATTATGGGACGTCCAAAAGGGTGGATGGCCGCGCAACTCGGGCGGGAGCCGATGCGGTCGCCGGGCCGGCCGCCGGCGTGGCGCCGGGAGCACCGGCAAGATTTTTGGAACCTCGTCGGGCAGGGTCTCTCGAGCGAGGACGTTGGCGAGCGAGCGGGCGGGCGTGTCGGCGCCGGTCGGGACACGGTCGTTCCGTCATGCTGGCGGGATGCGAGACATCAGCAGAGTACCGCTTTCCGGGCGGTTTTTGACCATCGTCGAGCGAGAGGAGATCGCACTACTGCGGGCACAGAACGCCGGGGTTCGACAGATCGCACAGGTATCGGCCACTGATTGGGAACGCCAGTTGTCGCAGGTTATGGTGCGAGGCCGAGTTGTTCGAGCATGCCCTGTTGGTCGCTGCTGCCCCACCGCTCGACTAGCTTTCCGCTCTCAAACCGGCTGATTTGCATGCCACGAACGGCCATTGTTTTCCCGCTAGCGGCGTGGCCCATGAGTGGGCCTTGGTGGGTGCCGCTGAGGGTGTAAGCAAATGCGACGTCGGTGTCGTTTGCGACGAGGCGCTCGACTGCGATGTGCAGGTCGGGAAAAGCGGCAATCATCTCGCCGAAGAACGCTTTGAAGCCTGCGGGGCCCGGGCCTTGGCCAGGGGCAGGATCGTTGTCAACTGCGTCTTCGGCCACGAGGTCGTCGAGAAGGTCGAGTTCTCCGCTGTTGACGGCGTCACCAAACTTCTGCTGCGCAGCAATATTTGCTTCTTGACTCATGTGTTCACTCTCTTCCTAGAGATTTAGCATGGAGGGATTTGTGTGGGCCACGAGGTGACCATACCGCCATTGACGTTCCGCGTTGGGAGTGGTGAACGAATCTGAGTATGAATCCGATGCCGATGAGGACGGCCTGCGTTGCAATTTCTGGCAGTGCTGCTGTCGCGACGACGGCCCAGAGCACAGCGGTGCGAACCGTCGCCTCGATACCGTTGAAGGCGAAGAATCGGGCAAATCGGATATATCCGGATGCGGCAGGTCCTCGGAGGTCTCGGAAGACGAATCGCTCTTGGAGGAGGAAATTGCCGACGATTGTGACGGCTGCGGAGATGATTGCAGCAGCGATGTACCACACGCCGAGAGCCTGCAGTCCCGCCATGATGATCAGGTTCGCTACCGCGCCAGCTGCGCCGATGGTGGCGAAGCCGGAAACGCGACCGAAGCGGAGTGCGGCAAGTTGCGTGACGAAGCGGACCCCTTGCCGGAAGTCAGCTTTGGATACACCGGCTTGTCGTTCGCCGAAAACGAACGGTTCCTCCGCCACAGTGACCGTATTGCGAACCAGAATCTCGAGCAGTATTTTAAATCCTCGTGGCTGCAAAACTGATACATCTATGGTGGCGCGGCGTACGGCGAAAAAGCCTGTCATCGGGTCGGTGCAGTTCTGCAGCCTGACGGGGAACATCGCGCGTGTCAGGAGGTTTGCTGCGTTGGAGACGATATGGCGCGATATGCCTGCGAGCCCGCCGGATGAACCGCCGTCAAGATTCCGGGAGGCGACAACCACATCTGCGTGTTCGCTGGCGGCTGCGGCTAGCAGAATCGGAATCATCTCGGGAGGGTGCTGCAGATCACCGTCCATCACGATGCACCACTTCCCGCCGCTGGCGGCAATACCCGCGAGGACCGCGCCCGCTAAGCCGCCGATGGGTGTACTTCGGTGGATAATGCGGACGGGGAGGCGGGCGGTGTTGCCGACGTGAACTATTACCTGTGGTGTGTCGTCCGAAGAGTCATCGACGAAGATGATTTCCGCGTCATAGTTGGTTGTGGCGTCACTAATTCGTGCAACAAGCTCGGCTATGTTCGGTGCCTCATTGTAGGTGGGTATCACGATCGAAACCTTCATCAGCGGGTCATTCCCTTCCTGTCCGGGGCGAGGCGAGCATTCTTGTTCGCCGCTGGCGGGAGGCGAGGTAGAGTCGGTGGGCGGTGATGATTATCGCGAGCCACACCAGTCCGAGGGTTACGGCCACAAGCACATCAATGAACCAGTAGTGGCCGAGGTAGACACGGCTGAGTCCGATGGTGAGTGCGAAAAGTATTGCGACGGTGCCCGTCAACACCCGCGCGCGGCGAGTTGTTTGGCGAAGCATCAGCAGGTAGGCGATCACGACTGCGTTCAGAGTGTGGCCGGATGGGAAGGATGGGAGTATTCGTACGGAGCGACCGCGCCGATCAGCGGCGGGCACGCCCGACCGATCAGGTCTTTTCCGGCGATCGTCATCGCGAGGGATTCGATCCCGGCAGCGGTGATGAGGATGGCGGGGGTCCACCATCTGCGGTGAATCGACAGGGTGAGCAGTGTCAACGGACCTGAGCACACCGCCGATGACGTTGAAGGTAATGAAACGGCGCCGCGGCATGTGCCCGATTCCGGCGGCGACGCGGCGAAGGTTCGTACCACGGGTACGAATCGTGCGACTATCACCGCAACCGGGCCAAATCGTGTGAAAAACCTTTCCGTTCGATCGATACTTTTCCGACGGGCCCGATTCGTGTCGTTCGAATATTCGAGGGCCGGTGCTGCGTCCGAGTGCGTAGTCGACCTGGTCGCCGAGTATGGCGGATATGCCGATAAGCAGAATCACCAGGCAAAGCAGCTGAGTGATCGCCCCGCTCGCAACCAGACCGGTGAAGAACAGCAGCGTATCTCCGGGAAGGAAAAACCCGATCAGGAGGCCCGTTTCGGCACACACGATGGCACACACGATAGCCAGACCCCGCACCCCCGCACCCGTGATGAGCGTCGGGGGGGGTCGATGAGGCCGCTGGACAAGATTGAGGAAGGGGTCATGAGTTCTATGGTTTCGGTTGGAGTATTAAGAAATCGGGAAGAATCGAAAACATCGCGACGGCACGCGCGGTTAGGGTCCGGGGTTGCCGGCCAGCGTGTATTCGTAGATGACGCTGCGGTGGGTTTCATAGTGCGCGACGGGGGTGTAGCCCAATTCGGCAAGCTGCTGTTTGTCGTAATCGTTTGGGGACTCGATCGAATATTCGATGAGCCAGACGCGGTCGACGTCAGCGAGCCGGCCAAGGTTCGCGGCTTCCGCGATGGTGTACGCCGTATCGTGCCAGGTCGGGTCAGCACTAAACGGCACCTTCAGGGTGATGTCGCGCAGCCCGATAAATCCAGCTGGATAGGTGTGGAGAGCAAGGCGCGGGCGGCGGGATGGACGGACACTTTCGTCGAAGTCCACCGCGTCCCCGGGTTTCGCGTGCGCTCCGAGCAGTGTGCTGATGTCCGCCCAGTCGCTGTGGTTCTTTGCGTACGGGGTCCGCTGCGCAAGATAAACCGGAGCCGCGGTGGCAACGATAAGGAGCACCCCGAGAGATAGCGCCCACATCCTGTTGCGGGTGAGGACCACCAGTCCGGAGGCGATGAGGATCGCGGCCGCAGGTGCGCTGTACGACAGGTACCGGGCGGTATAGACGGGAACGAGGAACTGCCCGCCAATGAGTACGACTGCTGGGACCAGCAGCCAACTTGCCGCGACCAGCTCCAGGCTCGGCATCCGCAGCCCTCCGGCGGTGACTTCGACGTTGTGTTTGTCATGACGACCTCGTCGGGCGATTACCACGGCAGCGATGCCGGCAACCAGAATCAGTGTCCACGCGATAGCTGCAAATTGGTTGCTACCGAACCACAGCGACACCAGCAACTTCCGGGAAGTCACTTCATTGCGGGACGCGAGGAAACCTATTTGGTGTCGTTCCAGCACCGCCCAGATCACCACCGGTGTCGCCAAAATAATGGCAGCAGCGGCATACAAGAACCATTTTCGGAGGAAGCCGCGCGGAGCCCGAATATTGAGCAGAATGACGGCATGTGCCAACACCAGCAGAATCAAATAAAGGAAAACATAAATACCCGTCGCGGACAGTGCTGCGTAGGCGAACCACTGCCACCGCGACGATCCGTTTCGTCGAATGATTTCGACTAGCAGCACGGTCAGCCAAGCGGCAATCGCGGCGCTGAAAGCGTATGAACGCGTCTCTTCCCCCATGTACGTTACCCGCGGAAGGATGCCGCAGACGATACCCGCGACCAGCGCGGTCCGTCTCGAGGACAAACGTGCGGTGAGATGCATGATGCCCGCGACCGCGATGCCAATGGCGATTGCGCTCGGGAAGCGGACCGAAAAAGGTGACGCACCAAAAACATTTATCCACGCGTGCAACCCGAGATAGTAGGTGCCGTGGACTGCATCCACCGTGGTCAGCATGGTGAACAAACTTGAAAGCGATCGTTGCGCGGACATGATGCTCGCTGCCTCGTCCCCCCATAACGAGGGAATCCAGGAGCCCGATAAGGACACCACCATGCTAGCCAGGGCAACTACTGCAGATATCAGCCGGTAACGGGCCGTTTGTGGTGACCCGCGCGAGATCATCCGAATGGCCAGAGAGACCCGTTCCAATGCGCTTATCATCCGATTACATCATACGCTTCCTAAAAAATTATCAAAAATGAGCCCCACCGGGGGCCGATTCTTAGAGGCATCTGGGGGCAAGAGGTCGCGCATTGTGCCGAAAAGCAATCCCGTTGACACCCCCAGACGAAAGGTCCACTTCGTGTTAGGTCTCAAACGGTCAGCAGCAGGTGCGTAACTCGCGCACGGCGGGCGGACAGCATTTCATGCCGTCCTCTGACAAAAAAAGTGTTCATAGCGCGGGCGCTGACTCTAGCTGAAAATAGATCTGCTCGAGTGATCCATCCGCGAGGAACGCCGCCACAGTATTCGCGATCGAGTCGTGATGGCTGAGGCACCCACCACGCAAAATTCCGATGCTGGTGCATGTTTTCGTGACCTCTCACAGCACGTGTGTATTCATAAATACGGTCATCCCGAGTTCGCTGTTGAGGCGCACAGTAGTTTCGTGCAGCGTGCGGACTCCTTCCGGGTCCAACCCCGAGGTGGGCTCGTCCAGGAAAAGCACCGCCGGTGAGTGGAGCACAGCTTGCGCAATTCCGACTTTTTGACGCATGCCCTTGCTGAAAGTCCCCAGCTTCTGACTATCACGGCCCTCGAAGTGAACCGTCCCTGATTTCCTGCCGCTTTCTTTCTGGTGAAAGGATTCGGATATGCCCAAGAAACACCCAACAGAGGTTCGTGAACGAGCGGTCCGTATGACTCTTGATCGTTTGAAGGATTACCCATCGATGTGGGCGGCCTGCCGCGACCTAGCCCCCAAGCTCAACATCGGCGCCGAGACGCTCCGGAAATGGGTCACCCAGGCGTAGACCGACGCCGGCGAACGCACCAGGCCCACGACCGAGGAGCTCGAGGAAATCAAACGCCTCAAGCGCCAGAACCGTGACCTCCGCGAGACGAACGACATCTTCAAAGCGGCAGCGTCTTTCTTCACGAGGGAGCTCGACCCTCGCAACCGTCTATAGTCGCTTTCATCGTCCAGATGAAGGCGAACGGCCATGGAGTCGAGTTGACGTGTGGTGTCCTGCGTGAGCAGGGCGTCACGGTCACTTCACGGTCATTTCGGGCGTGGAAGACTCGCGCCGCCGCGGCCCGAGTTCAGAGCGATGCGGCACTCGTCGACCGGCTGAAAGCCTTGAAAGTGAGAGATGTGTACGGGCGTCAGCAGCCCGAGATTCTCGATGGGCGGCGGAAGATGACGGCGTGACTCCGCCGGGGTGAGTTCACCGGCGTTTCGAAGCACACGGTCGACCGGTTGATGCGTCTCGAGGGCATGAACGGCCTCGTCCGGGGCCGGAAGCCCCGGGCTTCGGCGTCGACTGGCAAGGAGTCAGCGCGAGCCCCTGACTTACTTAAACGCAACTTCAGTGCGCCCCGCCCGAACCGCTCCTGGGTCACGGACTTCACGTATGTCCCAACGTGGGGCGGCTTCGTCTACGTGGCCTTCGCGATCGACTTGTACTCTCGTGCGATCGTGGGCTGGCATGCGTCAACGGTCAAAGACACACCGTTCGTTGAGGTCTGTTTGAATATGGCGCTCTGGCGTCGCGACCATGCCGGCCACGCCGTACGGCCCGGTTTGATACATCACAGCGATGCCGGATCTCAATACACATCGATCAAATTCACCGAGACTGTCGCTCTGGAAGGCCTCGTCGCCTCGATCGGAACCATCGGCGACGCCTACGATACCGCGGCCGCGGAGACGGTCATGGGGCTTTACAAGAACGAGGCCGTGGCGAAGAACTCACCCTTCGTGACGGGACCGTTGAAGACCCTCGCAGACGTTGAGAAACTCACCTTCGACTGGCTGGACTGGTACAACAATCGGCGCCTGCACAGCGTGCTCGGGAACATGCCGCCCGAAGAATATGAACGCAACTACTACGCTGAAACAAACGGCCCGATAAATATCGAAGCCGCCAACAAAACGGCGGCATGAAACCCGGGACGGTTCACTTTTCTTCAGCAAGCGTTGATGAAAACCGCCCGCAGATCACCATAAATGGAGGACTCGGTGGAGACCCGTGGTGGCGTTGCCGAACCGCGGCTCACAGGTCTCCTACGGATACGGCGGATTCCAACATTTCTATTGCTCGCTCGGTGGTAAGCACTACCCCGGCGATGTAGTTGAAGTTGGTAAGGGCGGCCGCATACCCGTCGCCGAGTTCAGGGTGCTGTGCAGCGGCGGTCGCGTCGGCAACGACGGCCACGTCAAATCCCTGTTCCAACAGCTCGCGTAGGTGGCTTTCGATGCACAGGTTTGCTGACATTCCTGCGAGCACAACCTTGCTGATTCCGCGTTTACGCAGCTGGAGCACGAGGTCGTTCTGCTCGGGCCCGTAGATCTTGTGCGGGCTACACACTACCGTCTTGCCGTCTTGCAGGAACGGTTTGTAGCGCTCTAACCAGTCAGCACCCGAGCCAGAAAATCCGTCAAGATCCAAGGGCCCCGGCCGATCGAACATACCGATCTCGTGCATCATCTTTTCCAAGGTTCCGCCGAATTCCCACTGGTGATCGTGGGGAAAATAGTAATGCGGAGACACGAAAACCTCATACCCCGAGGCTTTGGCACTCACGAGCAACTGCTCAATGTGCTCGACGGTGTTATTCTCTTCGACACTCTTACCGACCAGCTCCCAAGTAACACCGGCGGGGCTAAGAAAATCGTTTTGTGGGTCCGTCAGCACGAGCGCTGTAGTGGATGTATCAAACAACATAAACATTCTCCTTCATCAAGGTCACGAGCAATACTGCGGTACGCTCACTGAGCTGACAGCTCAGGCGTAACCCTCTCTGTCAACCTTGGATAAGGCACCGGGATCGTCCCGAATAGTGTCGTAGAGGGCGGGGAAGGAGTTCCCCTTGACGAACGCAGGAATGACAGGAGTCAGCTCG